>AYTS01000028.1 GCA_002009475.1 Candidatus Brocadia carolinensis
ACGCTGCGAAATCTTGCCCGGGGGCGAGCCGCAGGGCTGACGTCTGAAGCAATTTTGGAAAAACTATCGAGCATGCAAATGATTGATGTTCATTTACCGACAACGGATGGCCGTCATATTGTCATGAACCGCTATACCCAGCCGGAAAAGGATGTTTCACTCCTTTTGGCACAATTGGGATTGACGCTTCCTGAACAACCGCCACCCAAGGTTTATGCATCGGGACAGGTCGGTCTGTAGTGCCGACCTTTTTACATGACCCCTTGAATTTACTGGCTTAGCGGGTTGGCTACCCCTCGAATTGCGAAGGTCGGGTTAGGCTAACTACGAGAAAGGCATATGGTCTAAAAGGGTGCATTGTTCGTTGTCCAGTGCATCTGGCGACGAGTGGGGGCTGGAGGCCCTGCCTCCAGTCTACCAACTAAAGGGGAACACGGGTAGTGAATATGAAGTTCAGGCGATTTCTGAAAACATGTGACAGTATGCTCTGATTTTGCAATTATTTGTTAATTTCATTGAAAAAAAATATTTTCCACATAGGTGAAGTATTTCTCCAAATGCGAAGTCAAATAACACGTTTTAATAAGAAAAACTGCTTCAAAATATTGCTTGAAATAGGTCAAAATATTGATAACGGGCGAGGTTTTTAAACCTCGCCCGTTTTAGGAATAGACAATGGGTACATCTTAATAATAAGCTTCCGTGTCCAACTTTTTATTGTCCATCGGTTGCAGTGGCGTTAAACAGTTCTTGCACTTTCTGTGCACTCAAGGCATTATTATAAAGCCGTACATCGTCAAGAGTACCATTAAAGTAGCCGTCATTAACCCGTGAATGTCCAATTCTCATGTCAGAGTAAAACGAGAGAGGTACTACGGTATTCCCAGCCGGATGGGTCTGAGTATCTACCAGTTGTCCATCTATATATAACTTCTGCTCTCCAGTAGTTTTGTTATATGTACCGGCAACATGATACCAGGTACCTACCGAATTGCCTAAACGATATCTAGCGACTTTATCTGTTTTGTCCCCGTCTGCATCTTGCGTTATCAGGATAAAGTCGAGGGTATCCGGAGAATTTTGGTGGAATCGTAAATCATAACCCTCCTGAAGCTGCGTATTGGATTCCCAGCGCCAGCCGCCAAAAATAGCATCGGCATTTGATGTGTCTTTCACGTTTTTTATAGAACCATGCAGAAATCGATATTTCATCATAGTTCATAGAGGGGATGGATACATAATCAGCAGTTCCATTGAATCTTAATCCCTTTCCGGTCTTACCAGTACTCCAGTCTGCACCAACGATTGTACCCTTCCTATCGTTGCCCGATGAATCGTTAGCAACTGTTCCGCTTCCTTCATCAAATTTCCAATGTCCCGCCAGTGTATTTGCAGATAGTTCCAATACCGTCTGATCACTTAATGCCTGATTATATATACGAACCTCATCTATAATTCCATTAAAGTAACCGTCATTAACCCTTGAATGTCCAATTCTCATGTCAGAATAAGATGTCAATGGCACTATAACATTCCCAGCCGGATGGGTCTGAGTATCTACCAGTTGTCCATCTATATATAACTTCTGCTCTCCAGTAGTTTTGTTGTATGTACCGGCAACATGATACCAGGTACCTACCGAATTGCCTAAACGATATCTAGCGACTTTATCTGTTTTGTCCCCGCCTGCATCTTGTGTTATCAGGATAAAGTCGAGCATATCCGGAGTATCTTGGTGGAATCGTAAATCATAACCCTCCTGAAGCTGCGTATTGGATTCCCAGCGCCATCCGCCAAAAATAGCATCTGCATTTGATGTGTCTTTCGCGTTTTTATAGAACCATGCAGAAATCGATATTTCATCATAGTTCATACGGGGAATGGA
This sequence comes from Candidatus Brocadia carolinensis, assembly GCA_002009475.1. Classification (GTDB taxonomy): domain Bacteria; phylum Planctomycetota; class Brocadiia; order Brocadiales; family Brocadiaceae; genus Brocadia; species Brocadia carolinensis. The sequence continues at coordinate 1,886 of AYTS01000028.1, forward strand.
TACATAATCATTCGTCCCATCAAAACGCAATCCATCTCCATTCTTTCCAGTGCTCCAGGCAGCACCATTGACCGTACCGTTTCTATTATTGCCCGATGAATCGTTAGCAACTGTTCCGCTTCCTTCATCAAATTTCCAATGTCCTGCCAGTGTATTTGCAGATAGTTCCAATACCATCTGATCGCTTAATGCCTGACTATATATACGAACCTCATCAATAATTCCATTAAAGTAACCATCATTAACCCTTGAATGTCCAATTCTCATGTCAGAATAAGATGTCAGTGGCACTATAACATTCCCAGCAGGATGGGTCTGAGTATCTACCAGTTGTCCATCTATATATAACCTCTGCTCTCCGGTAGTTTTATTGTATGTACCGGCAACATGATACCATGCACCTATCGAATTATCGAAATTATATCCAGTATACTTCCGTGTTTTAACCCCGTCCCCATCATGTGTCACCAGGACAAATTCAAGCCTATCCGGAAGATATTGGTGGAATCGCAAATCATAACCCTCCTGAAGCTGAGTATTGGAATCCCAGCGCCATCCGCCAAAAATAGCATCTGCATTTGATGTGTCTTTCGCATTTTTATAGAACCATGCAGAAATCGATATTTCATCATAGTTCATACGGGGAATGGATACATACTCATTCGTCCCATCAAAACGCAATCCATTTCCATTCTTTCCGGTGCTCCAGGCAGCGCCATAGATCGTACCGCTTCTATTGTTGCCTGATGAATCAGTGGCAGTTGAACCTGCACCAGTGTCTAGCGCGTAGTAAGCCTGAAGATTATTGGAATTAGAATAGGTAACGGTGATTGTGTCAGTGTCGTTATTGCCGGCCTTATCTGTTACTGTTACAGTAATTATATTACTGCCGCTTGATAATGCTATACTTGCAATTGACCAGGAGGTGGTACCACTAGCCGTACCACTGCCACCCCTGTTACTACTCCACGTTATCACGCTAACCCCACTTGTGGCATCTGAGGCGTTTCCCCCAAGGCTTATTGTGCTGCTTGTTGTGGAATACGTGGCATTCGACGTAGGACTGGTAATGGATATTGTCGGTACTATCGTATCCAAGATAATAGTATCACTGACAGTATCAGATACATTCCCCGCTGCATCCTTATACCACACGTAAATGGTCTTACTGCCGTTCCCGCTACTCAGGGTATAGGGCACATTGGCACTGTAGCTGGCAGTTGCAGCAATCGATGTCCAACCTGCAGCTGTCGCAGAGGGAATAGCAGACGAGGTTGAAAGATAATAACCTGTTACCCCGATATCGTCCGTTGCCGAAAGATTGAGCGTAACACCGGTAGCCTTAGTATAGGCAGCATCACCATTTATACTGAAAGAACCCTCAGGCGTCGTTGTACCTCCTGAGCCAGAATAGGTAACAGTAATTGTATCGGTGTCGTTATTACCGGCCTTATCTGTTACGGTTACGGTAATTATATTGCTGCCGCTAGATAATGCTATATTTGCAATTGACCAGGAGGTGGTACCACTAGCCGTACCATTACCACCCCTGCTACTACTCCACGTTGTCACGCTAACACCGCTTGTGGCATCTGAGGCGTTTCCCCCAAGGCTTATTGTACTGCTTGTTGTGGAATACGTGGCATTCGATGTAGGACTGGTAATGGTTATTGTCGGTACTGTCGTATCCAGGATAATAGTATCACTGACAGTATCAGATACATTCCCCGCTGCATCCTTATACCACACGTAAATTGTCTTACTGCCGTTCCCGCTACTCAGGGTATAGGGCACATTGGCACTGTAGCTGGCAGTTGCAGCAATCGATGTCCAACCTGCAGCTGTCGCAGAGGGAATAGCAGACGAGGTTGAAAGATAATAACCTGTTACCCCGATATCGTCCGTTGCCGAAAGATTGAGCGTAACGCCGGTTGCCTTTGTATAGGCAGCACCACCATTTATACTGAAAGAACCATCAGGCGTGGCAGAGCTGCTTGTGCCTGCAAGGGTAATGATATATCCATTGCCCTTCACTTGACCATTGCTGGAGTCAACAGGAATAGCAACAGTACTCTTTAGCCTAATTTCATTACCACTAATGGTAAAATCAGCGCTTCCGTCCACAGTTTCTATAAAATAGCCATCCGTACGTTTTACAGAAGTTACCGACTCGCCTGTATTGAGTTTTATAACGCCATTTGTAGTATTAAAAACGGCAAAGAGTTTTCCTGTTTTTGGATGCCGAGAGTACATTACATCACTACTAATATAGCTCTTCGTGCTCCGGTAAACACTGCCATCCCATGAACGGCTTGCAAGAGGAATACTATTTAAATTATCCCAGTTTGGTATGCATCTTACCAACTTAAGCCTTGGATATACTAGCGTAATAGAATCAAAATTTGGTGAATTGCCAAAACGACTGAGCCAGTTGTACCATGCGCCATTAATACCTGCTTTTGCAGCATAAAGCCGATTTTCATATTCTTCATTTTTTTGAATCTGACTTATACCAACCATATCCTTTGTAATATTTACTCCTGAATTAAAAATCATCCCATCGTCGACAAAAGAAGTGCCTGGAGCCTCTTGTGTTAACATATCTGGTGTCAATTGGTCTTTATCATATCTATTTTTTATCTGATTTACCCATTCATCATTATTTCTTTCGTAGTACAAACTCCATGGCCCTAATATCCATTTTGCATTGGGAAATTCCTGCTTCATTCTCGTATTCAATTTTTTGAGATATGCCACCATAGCCTCAGTATAGGTACTATAGTTATGGGTAATCCCCGAATGCATTACACTTGAATCCGATCCCGTCCAATATGCGAGGGTTGCCTGCTTATTTGCACCATTGTTCCAGTACTGAAAATCACCTGTAAGTTCAGTTTTGTCCAGTATATATCCCGCAAATGTAAATGGTAAACTAGTATCCTCATAACTGTGAAATATCTCGATTATCTTCTCAACAAGCATGTCGATAACCGCTTGTTGTTGCAGGTCCCACATTGCATTAAATTTTGTGGGATTACCTATTGAATCTTTATAAAACCAACCCGTTGCCATGTTGTTGGGAAATGAATCGTTGCTTTTCCATGCCATATTTTTATTGTAAAAATCCTTTTCGCTTTGTGTATAAAATTTCTTTGTATCTATAACTGAATAAAACCCCAAAGCATCAATTGCCCAGAAATGAGGGTCAAGAACATAAAATTTAAGCCCTGCACATTTTGCATTACCGACATAGTTGTTTTTATTATAATACTGCTGTATGGCAATATATTTATGTCCCATCTGGTTTGCATATTTAATGTTATCTGCTGGTGTTCCTTTCCAGCCAACACCATAAAAATTTTTCCAATTGTTATCTGCGGAAGACTTTTCGCACACAATAAGTACCTGTGTCATTATTAATAATATACACCCTATACTGTTAATTAGTGTTTTCACAGAACTTTTCCTTTCTTAAGTTTTTGTTGGAATATTAATAAAAATCAATTTTTTGTTTGATTAATAAATCATCATAGTGCAGATATTTTTGTTTGTGTTGTTTAAATATCATGCAAAAAACAAATTGACAACCTAAAAAATTAATGAATATACGAGCAGAGGCTGATTTAATTAATTTTTAAATAACAAATTTTGCACCAAAACATATTTTTAAAAATAATAGAGCCTACGCATAAACAGAAAGGTTACTTATAAATCAAGTGAAGCAGGTGATAGCCGGCGACGATAGTTTTCATTACCTTGTTAAAACCGTTTGAAGAAATATATCTTTAAGTCATAGCGCAGCAAAGCCGCACCCAATTCTCCGTTGTGAAAGCGGGAGATTGCTTAGGAAAAGGCCCTCGCAATGGACACAGGCTATGCTTTGATGACATATGGTGCGTTGTCATTGCGAGCGAAGCGAAGCAATCTTCCTCTCATAAACAATCTGTACCTCCTGATAAGGGATAAATAGGGTTATGAAAAAACTTACAAAAAAAGAAGTATTTACACGGTAATACTATTAGTAGAGTTCGATACAACTTACTACAAATCAATAATTTTCAACTTATATTGCGCTTGACTTATTTCTTTACTCCTGCTATGGATTGCACTTGTGAACTTTTTGGTCAACCAACCACAGGAGCAAAGGGTTTGAATATTTTTAGCGCAAACATCCCTCTGTTAAATACGTTTCTGAAACATTTCGCCTCTTGCTTTAGCAAAAAACAAATGGCCCTGCGTACCCTGGTCATCTATGCCTTGTTCAAAGACTACAAAAGAAACTCCCTTGACGCGATGGCAAAAGCCACTCATACCGATTATCAGTAGTTTCAATACTTTTTCTCAGATTCAAAATGGGATATCCAGGCAATCAAACGCACACGGCTGGAAATCATTCAAAAACAAAGAACCACTGCTCCCACAAAAGATGGCCTTCTTGCCATCGATGACACCGGTTGCCCAAAACCCTTTGCGAAGAAGACTGAGGGTGCAAAGTTGCAATATTGCGGACCACTCAAAAGAAAAGAGGTCTGCAATGTCGGTGTCGGAGCTGCTTTCGTCTCAAAGTCAAAGCATTTCCCCATCGATATCATTCCCTACCTGCCCGCCAGCGAGTTC
>AYTS01000029.1 GCA_002009475.1 Candidatus Brocadia carolinensis
CAGCGAACAACCTATGATGAAACGGTGCATATTCAAAACCTCAAAGCAAGAAATGTCCCATGGGCTATGGCTTTGTAACCATTGATTTTCAAGGTCTTTTTAACTCTTTTTTCCTACAAGAAAAAAAAGAGCTTGACATAGAATGTCTACGGGGCTATTTTTCAAAAGACTAAAGTGTTACCCACGAAGATACTACTGCCCCTGTCTAATCTTTTATAGCCCTCACATAAGATTTGACAAACAGTTTATTTAAAAATTTTATTTACCCGTTGTCAATAGAAAATCTATTATTGCCTTTTGCTTACTCAACAGTTTTCGCAAGGTATGGAAGGACACAGGGTCACCGTGCCCCTCCTCATACCTTCTTTTACACAAAAAGATTTTTCCCTCCGACCCTTTAGTCTTTTGAAAAATTTCAATGAGAGCGATGTTTGCCATGCAGGGTAGGGGCGAAGCATTTGCCACTTTGTGTATGAGCATAGGTATGACTTTTCCAGCAAATGCTTCGCCCCTCCTTTTTCATACTTTCTTTTCCACCTGCCTCTTATGGGAAATAGAGCCCACCGGTGCCGAGATAACCGCTACCATACCCTCCCCAAACGATCATCGTTGTACCTGTCCACACCGCCGTGTGCCTGTCTCTGCCGCTGGGGGCTCCTGTTGTGCTGGTACGTGTCCATGTGTTTGTCGCAGGCTTGTAGCGTCCACCCGTATTTAAACGACTCGTTGCATTCCTTCCGCCCCACACGATCATCTGCGTGCCCGTCCACACCGCTGTGTGATAAGATCGGGCAACAGGGGTTGGTCCAATAGTCGTTGCAGACCAGGTGTTGGGGGCGCCTGTCGTGCTGGTAGACGTCCATGTGTTTGTTGCAGGGTTATAGCGTCCACCCGTGTTGAAATGAGCTGTAATATTCGTCCCCCCCCACACGATCATCTCCGTACCCGTCCACACCGCCGTGTGGTATCTGCGGGCGCTGGGGGGCGGCTTAACAAATGAAGAAGACATGGCATTGGATGCGTAAGACAGGGGCACCGCCGCTGCGATCTCAGGCAAGTGATGCGTATATGCCTCATCTTCCACCTCAGGGACAAACCGCTCACCCACCCGCGACCACCACGTTCCAAAATCTCTCTTTTTCCACTCCATTACACCCATACGCATACCATCGTCACCCTTCCCGATCACCTCCAGGACATAAAACCGATCCTCATCCTCCTGCAACTCACTTACCCGACCTATCGGTATTTCCTCCTCATTTACTCCAAATATCCCCGCTACATGCCCCGCCTCCTCCTGCCACTCGTCCGCACTAAGCTCCACGACATTTTCACTCGTATTGTCCCTTCCTTTCTCTCCAACATGCTTCCCTTTCTTCCATTCCACCTCGTGGTATTCACTGCCCATGCCCTTCATGTCCTCTGCCCTGTCGTGTCCTTCTCTACTCCTCAGCGCTCGTTTCTTCAGTCTCCCGTGGAACCGTTCGTCAAAGGCATACCAGTCGTGTATCAGCCTCTCCACGAGCACCTGTCTGGCCAGTACCTCTGCTATCAACTGCGGGTCATTCCCCAGCGCTTCCCACAGTTCCCGCAGCGTCTCTGCATCCTGCGTTGTCTCTGCCATCCGCTCCATCTCTGCCTGGAGCTGATACCCCTCGACCGGATGCTTCCAGATTATCTCCAGCGCCTTTGACATCCTCAGCGTCTCCGTAACTTTCTTTCTCAACTCCTCTTCAGATATAACCTCGCTCAACGGTGGTTTAGGAGATGTATTTTCCTCCGGCCATATCGTATGCTTCCAGGAGACCTCTTCTATTAACCTCTGGCATGCCACCCTCGCCTCAAGGCTCATGCCTGCATGTGCCCATCCTGACTGCACGACCACGGTGCACAGGGTTGCTACCATGAGCAGCAATATCATCCGCCATTGGTATACCACTGCTTCTTTCCTTGACCAATACATCATTTTTTGCCGCATTTTGTTACCCATTAATGCTTCCTTTCATTTTTTCTCTATCTGATACCTTACAGGGGCTCATTTCGTACAATACACAATTTAAGACAGAACCCTTTAGTCTTTTGAAAAATTCTAATAAAAGCGATGTTGCTATGCAGGGTAGGGGCGAAGCATTTGCCACTTTGGGTATGAGCATAGGTATGACCTTTCCAACAAATGCTTCGCCCCTACTTTTTCATACTTTCTTTGCACAACAAAAAAGCCTTACTACCAAAAATGTTTTCACAAAACACCTTCGGCAGTAAGGCAATCTTACGCCACATCCTTGTATCCTGAAAGACCCTTTACTTTGCGCCCCCTGATCACTCAGGGTTTGCCTTTGTCGTAATGCTCTATAGTATTACCTTATAAAATCTTTCTTTTTTTGAAAGTTTTTTGCATCACCTTAAATCCCTGAGGCAGGTCAATCGTCCCCGGTTGACATCATAATGAAAAGCGGTGGCGCTTGTCCTACCAATAGAGGGGATATGGTTGCGGTTTTGCTGCGTTATGTATGTTTAGATACTGTTCATTTTGAGTATGTTCAACATACAAAATAAACGGATACCTGTCAAGCAAATAATCAAGCGCCTGTTTTCATCTGAAAATACTTCTCTTCCGTCATTCCCGTGTAAACAGGAATCCAGTTCTTTCGTTTTCTGGATTCCTGCTTTCGCAGGAATGACATTTTTCATTCCCCTTTGCGTCTCTGAGAAACAAGGACGTTTCATTAAAATTAATACCGGGAAAAAGCCACCCAGACTATTTTATCAATGAAAATGTGTTTCATGGACCGGATAGTTTTGAAGAACTTTATCCTTTGTGTCTTCATTACTTTGTGGCATAATTAAAACATGAAAACGACTGCATGGTTGACTAAAGAATTCATACTGCCCGGCACCGTTTCTTCCATCAGAGACGCAATAGAAAAGGCAGGGGGAAATGAGATATTCATGGTGGGAAGGCTTAACGACGACCTCATGGTGACGGAGGTTGATGTCTATGCCATGGGCAATAAAACGGCCGTACCCGCTCTGATGAAAGAGGCAAAATGCGGGGACGTTATTATCCACAACCACCCGGATGGGATTTTGGAACCATCTGATGCAGATATTGAGATTGCATCATATATGGGGTCTCAGAATGTGGGATGCTATATCGTGGACAATACCGTGGAATTTGTGTACCCCGTGGTAAGGGTAATGAAAGGGCGGATATGCGAAAAGCTAACCTTCAGCGAATTATCCGCACAATTTCAGCCCGGAGGAAATTTTGCACGGAATTTGCCTCAGTATGAATACCGCAAACCGCAGGTCGAGATGCTAAAGTCGGCCGTAGACGCCTTTAATGAAGATAAAATTGCCATGATTGAGGCGGGGACAGGGACGGGGAAATCCATGGCGTATCTGGTTCCTGCCGTTTCCTGGAGTATAAAAAACCAGGAGCGGGTAGTAGTTTCCACCCATACGATAAACCTCCAGGAACAATTAATTGAGAAAGATATCCCGATACTCAGGACTTGTTGCGGACTTGATTTCAAGAGTGTCCTGGTAAAAGGGAGAAATAATTACGTGTGCCTGAGAAAGGTTTCCAATGTACGGTCTGATGGCGGTACGCTGATTGAAGACAAAGATCGCCGGCAACTGAACGATCTGTTAGCATGGGCTGCAAAGACACGGGACGGAAGCAAGGCCGACCTGAATTTTGTGCCTCAGGAGGACGTTTGGGAGGCAATACAATCTGAAGCAGACCAGTGTACACGACTTAAGTGCCAGTTTTATGACGAGTGCTTTTTTTTATATTGCCCGGAGAAATGCAGCCAGCGCAGATATTTTGGTCATAAATCACTATCTCCTGATGGCAGATCTGATAGTACGCAAGGAAACGAAGGGGTACGATGCCGTGGCTATTTTACCTCCCTTCCAGAAAATTATTATTGATGAAGCGCATCACCTCGAAGATGTCGCAACGGCAAACCTCAGCACGACGATTTCGAAATTCAGGATCGTAAAGCTCCTGGGGAGACTGGTCAATCTCAAGGATACGAGGAAAGGCCTGTTGCAATACCTGAAGAGCAAATTCAAAGAAGTGAGTTCTGTGCACGACAAGGATATTGCAGAAAAAATTACTGACAGAATCAACACGGAAATCCTGGAGACGCGACAACTTCTCTATGATACCGTACAGGAAATTTTTGAAGATATGTCCCAGGCGGTAAGTAATTATGGCAGGCACACCGGATTACAAAAAGAAGCGATGAAGGATGAAGAAATCAGGCTTCGCATTACCGACAGTTTTGTTTCTACGGAACTATGGCAGGATGTTATCGAGAATCAGTTCAGAAAATTAAGCGCTGATACCCGGAGATTTGTTTCTTGTTTAACATCACTCCTCGATGAATTGGCAGAACTCTCGAAGAAATCACAGGACATGCTGTCGTCTGTGCTAATCGATATCTTATCGTGCAAGATGCGATTGAAATTAGTGGCAAACGAGATTGATTCTTTTGTTGTTAAGAACGAAAAGGTTTGCAAATGGATTGAGATGAAGAAATATGCAGGTGAGCCGGTCGTCAGGTTTTGCGCTGCGCCGCTTTCAGTTTCCGAAGATTTAAAGACCTGCCTCTACGATCATTATCGTACGATACTCCTGACATCAGCTACCCTGGCAATCAACAAGACCTTTACCTTTTTCAAAGAAAGCATTGGCTTGCATCAGATTCCAGAAAAACAATTATCTGAACTGATCCTGGACTCTCCCTTTGATTACCAGCGTCAATCGATGCTTGGCATTCCCACAGACATTGCAGAACCCGGCCAGCCAGGGTATGTTTCGGCGCTGGAAACGAGCATCTTGCAGGCCATAGAAATCTCAGAAGGCCGTGCGTTAGTCCTGTTTACTTCATACAGCCTTCTCAATAATCTTTATCAGAGGCTGGAATCGCAGATTACACGCCTCGGCTTTGTTTGTTTGAAACAGGGAGCGGGCAGTCGACACAACCTCCTTGAGGCATTTAAAAAAGACACAACGTCGGTCTTGTTTGCCACAGACAGTTTCTGGGAAGGAATTGATGTAAGGGGAGATGCGCTGGAATGCGTCATCCTCACCCGATTGCCGTTTAAAGTGCCGACAGAACCCATCATTGAGGCACGAGTGGAGGCCATCGAAAAGGCCGGCGGCGATGCATTCTTTCAGTATTCCGTGCCGATGGCTGTGATTAAATTCAAACAGGGCTTTGGGCGGCTCATACGCAGTCGCGAGGATAAAGGCATAGTGGTTGTTTTTGATCGCCGGATAGTTACCAAAAGATATGGACGTGTCTTTCTTCAATCACTTCCAGACATCAGGTGTATTAAGGATAAGAAAGACGTTGTTTTCCAGGAAATGAGGCACTTTTTCGGTAGTGACACTGCCTTTTCCCGGCAGGGAAAAGACATGCCCTCCGGTAAGACCACGAAGTACTCTCTCCATAAATAGTAAGTGAAAAGACAGAAGAATTCATTATTACACTTAGAGGTATATCACCATGAAGATTTTTTTGACAGGCAGCACAGGCTTCGTAGGAAAACAGATACTCCATGATTTACTCGAAAAAAAGTATCAGGTGAGATGTCTTGTCCGACAGAGTTCCGAACAAAAGATTGCACATCACAAAGAGGCAGAGATCGTACACGGAGATATTACCGATGCAGGCAGTTTACCAGGTAAACTGGCAGGATGTGATGCCGTGATTAACCTCGTTGGTATTATTAGAGAGTTCGCCGGAAAAGAGATTACTTTTGAGAAATTACATTATGAGGGAACGGCAAATCTTGTCAACGCGGCACGTGAACAGGGAATTCAGCGATTTATTCAGATGAGCGCACTCGGGGCACGAAGAGACGGCAAGACACCATATCAGCAAACCAAGTTCCGCGCAGAAGAATGTATTAGAGACAGCGGACTTGATTATACGATCTTTCGTCCGTCAATTATCTATGGACCGGGAGATAAATTCGTCAATCTCTTCGCCGGCATGCTGAAAACACAGCAATTTGTGCCCGTAGTCGGCAACGGCAGGTATCAGATGCAACCCGTATCCGTAGAAAACGTGTCGATGGGTTTTGTAAAAGCCATAGAGCAGAAAGATTCTATCGGAAAATGTTTTGCTGTTGGGGGACCTGAAAAGATGGCATTTAATCACCTTATTGACATCATTGGCAGTGTCCTGTGCGTGCCTCCGCATAAACTCCATATTCCCGTATTCATTATGAACCTTGCGGCGGAAATGCTCGATTGGCTGCCCGCCTTTCCTGTAACGAAAGACCAAATTATCATGCTCCTGGAAGGTAATACCTGTGATGAAAAGCCATTTTTTAATCATTTTGATATAAAGCCCCTTGAATTTAAACAAGGAATATCCAAATACATTCGATCATGAAAGGTACGGATACACGCATGACAGGTACGAACCATCCGAATGCTGACTATCTCCTGCAACTGAGTTGTGGCTACTGGAAGTCGCAGGTGCTCTTTACCGCAGTAGAATTTGATATCTTTACGATTATTAACCAGGGAACGCTTACCGCCAAAGAAATTTCTCAGGCCATCCGGGCAAATGAACGGGCAACCGAGATGCTTCTCAACGCACTTGTTTCTCTTGATTTGCTTACCAAACTGGAAGGCTATTACACGAACTCCTCCTTGTCGAATTGCTATCTGATCAAGGGAAACCCTTTTTATCTTGGTGATTTTATCCATCATTTTCATAATATGACAGATACCTGGGCAATGCTCCGGGAGACGATTGAAACGGGAGATCCGGTTACTTTGAAGGATCTGCCGGAAGAAGTTGACCCTCATGATCTGCGGGATTTTATTACAGCCATGCATAATATGGCTTCAGTAAAGGCTGAGGAGCTTTGCAGCAAGATCGATTTACAAGGGGCAACCACGCTGCTGGATATTGCCGGCGGTCCCGGCACCTATGCCATTGCGCTGGCAAAGGCCAATCCTAGGCTCAGAGCCGTTGTCTTTGATTTGGAGCATACCATTAAACTCACCCGTGAATTCATTGCGGCTGCACAAATAGAAGACCGTGTCACCACACAAGCGGGGAACTGCCTGGAGGATACCTTTGGGAAAAATGTGTACGATGCAATCCTGGTCTCAAATCTTTTGCATATCTACAATCCGGCAAACAATGCTTTAATACTCAAGAAGTGCCGTGATGCGCTGAAAAACTGCGGTCAGATTGTTATCCATGAATTTGTCCTGGATGAAACCAGGACACACCCGCAATTTGCCGCACTTTTCAGCCTCAACATGCTCATTGGTACACAAGAGGGGGCATCTTACAGCGAGACAGAGTACCGGGCATGGTTGACAAACGCCGGATTTGAAGATATAAAAAGAATTGATCTGAAATCCAATTCGACCTTAATTATTGGCAAGAAACGGTGACTTAAGCCGTCTTTCGCAATTTGCACCCAAAAATGGTTATTTTTGGGCATGGACCGCTTGGAAAGCCTTGAATATCAAGGGGTAAATTTTCAAAATGGCTTGTAGTGCCGACCCACCCTATTGACGCAATCACGTGAAACTGCGAAAATGCTTGCATGTTTCTCCGAGAAAAATCACGGACGAAAGATGGAAAAACACACCGGTATTGGAGTGTTGTAGAGAACCGCCGGGTCAGCGGAAGACGAGTGGATTGGGGATACAAACCTTTAATTTCTCCTTAACCATAAATTGGTGTTTTCCTCCAGAGTATGGACCAATAAAGCCAAGTTGCCGTAAGTAACGAATCAAATCTTTGCGTTTAATAGGGCCAAATTTTAGCATCAAACTACTTCCTTAATGTTGACGTCTATTCCATCAATTACCGGAATGGTATGCCCCATTTTGATACCTAACAGAATCCATTCTTCCAGGACCTCTCTTAATTCTTCCCGGCAACCTTCAAAGGTACTTGCAGTAGCCCAGACTCTTTGAAGGCATTCAATCCTGCCAAATAATCCTCATTATCAGGCAAAATTTCGTAATGTGCCTTTTGCATAGCAGCATCAATAGAATCTGTCAACATAAGATATTTTCCTTTTTAGAAAAGGTTGGCAAGGTAATTTTGTTTTAAACAATTGAACCTATTAAAGGGCATTCACTAATGAGTCTTTTAAAATAATCTTTAATTTTGGATGTTTAACATTAAGGATAAGTTCTATGACCTCTTTTATATTACGGATCGCTTCTTCAATAGTTTTGCCTTGTGTAAAACAATTAGAATGTTCAACACACTGGGCGATATAAAATTTCTCATCCTTTTCTATTTCAACAGCAAATGTTCGCATAGCAAACTCCTTTAACTCATTTTGTAATTATTCAGCGTATTTTCTCCCGCCCTTAGCAACGGTGGGTGAAAATACGCTGAATAATTACTTATTTCCTCTAATTTATGATAAAACAACTTCGGGTCTTATGAGTCTTGATTTTGGCGGTTTTAACCCCTTCACTTTAATATAAACAACTTTCTGTCCCGGTTCTCTCTGTTTATTAGCTAATTGTATACACCAGTTGTTATACTCATCGTCTCCATAAACTTGCAAAATAATCTGGGCATTCTTTGGAAATTTTTTTGCAAATTCAGGGTGTTCAATAACGTATCGGTCAAACTCTGCAACCAATATAGCATGTTTTTTTTCCAATATATCTGTATCTAGCATCTATTTCCCCTCCAAAAAACGTTTTTGGTAGACTTTCCAATTTTCTTTTATATCTTCATCTGCAAAAGTTAAGGCTTCAGAGTGGCTTAAATGAAGTTCCTTTTTAACTTGTATTCCATTGAGCCTGTATTGGTCTATATGAGCAAAGCCATGAGATGAATCATAACGAATCACCACAAACCATGCATTATTAACAAAAACTTCTAATTGAACGCAAAAGCAAGTAACCCTTCCTTCATCAGTTTCATGGTAATGCCTTTTACGGGCATTTTCACTTAAAGGGACAACGTATTCGGTGACATTCAACTCATTATTCTCTTGTGAAAAATCTTGTTTTATGTTACAGCAATCTTGCTTTTATTTCCATTTTTTAAGTCTAAAAACAACCTTGCCCACAATGGGATTATCTTCAACCTCTTTAAGATTGATATATTCAAATCCGTGTTTCTTAGTAAAATGAGGACTGGCGCTGATAAGCTGCAGTGTCTTGCTCTTCTCCTCATAGTGAAGATGCTTGATGTAATATAAATCATCCCTTCGAACTGCATAAATACCATTTTCATGTACCTTTTTCAAATCACAATCAGCCCTGTCAATAACAACAATATCATCTTCCTCCAAGAGGGGCTCCATAGAATAACCATTCACCTTTAGGGCTACGTATCGAAAATCATACCCTGCCGGAGATCGAAGGTATTTCTTGGGTATCCAGAGTTTTTCAATAATTATGAAATATTATACTACCTGAAATGGCTTTCCTATTCATTTCATTGCAAATCTTAGTTTGAACTTAACTTTTTAAAGAACGATAATCTTTACCTCTATGTTCAATGTCATAAATTTTTATGTGTTTATCTTTGTTGTAAACCCAGTAAATTATACGATAGTCTCCAACCCTTGTTTTGCAAAGACCGCGCAGGTCGTCTGGTAAAGATTTAAGAGGATGGTGTATTATTTTGTCTGCATTTTCTGCAAGCCAATCAATTTTTTGACCAATTCTTCCCTGTAATGGTTTATCAAGCTTTTTGAAAGAGTCTTCAGCATCTGGTAAGAATGTTATTTTATACATAGTTCTTTTTTTAAGAGATTGCCAATCCGTGCCTTTTTCTTGAATATCATATTGTCTGGCCTTGCGCATTTTTTTTTATAAATTGAGGATTTTGAGATAAAAGCCAATCTTCAAGATCTTCTTTAGTATCAGCCGTTTCAAAAACACTGAGTGGAAAAGTGATCTTATTAGGTTTTGTCTTTTTCCTGGTTAAAGGCATACGATATTTCCTTTCTCTAAAAATATTTAGTTGCGATATAAGTTTACTTCCATTGTTTAAGACTAAAAACCACCTTCCCGATAATGGGATTTTCTTCTACTTCTTTAAGGTTGATATATTCAAATCCGTGCTTCTTGGTAAAATGAGGACTAGTACTAATAAGCTGGAGTGTCTTGCTTTTCTCCTCATAGTGCAAATGCTTTATAGTATTACCGCGTGAAAACTTCTTTTTTTGTAAGTTTTTTCACAACCCTATTTATCCCTATCAGGAGGTACAGATTGTTTATGGGAGAAAGATTGCTTCGCGGAGTTTACACTGAGCAGCGCGAATGTGCTCGCAATGACAGCACACCAATGTCATCAAATGCATAGCCTATGTCATTGCGAGGGTCTTTTCCGAAGCAATCTCCCGCTTTCTCAACGAAGAGTTGGTTGCGGCTTTGCTGCGATATGTAATATAAATCTTCTTTCCGAACTGCATAGATACTGTTTTCATGTATCTTTTTCATATCACAATCAGCCCTGTCAATAACAACAATATCACCTTCCTCCAAAAGGGGCTCCATAGAATAACCGTTCACCTTTAGGGCTACATATCGAAAATCATGCCCTGCCGGAAATCGAAGGTATTTCTTTGGTATCCAGAGTTTTTCAACAATATGTTCAATGGGTATACTTCCCATACCACCGGAAATATAACCATCCACAAGTGGCACCGAGTAGCCTTCTTCTTCATTGATTTTCTGTTCAGGCAATACATGGTAACGATCCTCACCGGTAAGGAGCCTTTCCACGCTTACCCCTAAAATTTTGGCCACCTCGTAGGCATTGGTTCGTATCTCTATTCCGAATCCGAAAGAACCGGTGAATGAGAACACGTTCCATTTCAGCCTGGATCGTGAACGCCTGCGGCGAACGTTGCGGCGTGAGGGACGCTATCTGCTTCGTACCAATATGCAGGCCGCCTCGCCTGAAACCGTCTGGGAATCTTATCTGCTTTTGACCCGCATAGAGCAGGCGTTTAAGGATTTGAAGGGATCGCTTTCCATCCGTCCCATAGGGCACCACTTGGAAACCGAAAAGGATGTTGCTCTGCTTTTGGCGCAATTGGGGTTATCGCTTTCTGAACAACCGCCACCCAAGGTTTATGCATCAGAACAGGTCGGGCTAAGCCGTTATTATTCAACGGTCACACTTTTAGCCAGATTCCTGGGTTTATCAACATCGCAACCCCGCATGACCGCCATATGATACGCCAATAATTGAAGCGGTATTACCGAAAGGATTGGTGTAAGCCAATCGGCAGTCTTTGGTATATAAAACACATGATCCACTTTTTCTCTGATAGAATTGTCGCCCTCCGTCGCAATGGCAATTAACTTTCCACCCCTGGATTTTACCTCTGCAATATTGCTCAAAATCTTTCCGTAGACGCTGTCCTGTGTGGCAATAAAGACCACGGGCATATCTTTATTAATAAGTGCGATGGGACCGTGTTTCATCTCTGCTGCCGGATAACCTTCAGCATGAATATAGGATATCTCCTTGAGCTTTAAGGCGCCTTCGAGCGCTACAGGATAATTATATCCCCGGCCCAAATAAAGAGCATTCTCCCTGTCTTTATAGATTCGGGCAAGCTCCACAATCTTCTCTTCACGGTCGAGAATGGTCTGTACCTTGTCAGGTATCGATTGGATAACCTTGATCGCATCGGAAGAGACCGGATTGAGGGGATGCTTCAGATTCATCATATACAAGGTGAACAGATATAACACGGTAATCTGGGCAGTAAAAGCCTTGGTAGAAGCAACCCCGATCTCGGGGCCGATATGCAAATACATCCCGCAATCAGCCTCCCGGGCAATCGTACTACCCACGACATTGCAGATAGAAAGCAACTTCGCCCCTTTATGCTTTGCTTCCCGCATTGCCGCCAGGGTATCTGCCGTCTCCCCTGACTGGCTTATGGCAATAACGACCGTGTCAGCTTCAATCACGGGGTTCCGGTACCGAAACTCTGAAGCATATTCAACTTCAACGGGGATACGCGCCAGTTCTTCCAGCATATATTCACCGACAAGTCCTGCATGCCAGGAAGTGCCGCAAGCGACGATAACGATGCGCTTGGCCGCGCGGAGTTCCTTTTCACAGCTTAACAATCCACCCAACTTAACCAGGCCATGATCGCCTTCTATTCTTCCCCGCATGACATTTCGTAATGCCTGAGGTTGTTCGTGGATCTCTTTGAGCATAAAATGCTCGTATCCACCCTTCTCGATCATGTCAATATTCCAGAGCACCTCTTCCACCTTTTTGTACGTGGGAATGTTTTCTATCGTTTTGGTTTCATAACGATCCGGGGTGAGAATTACCACCTCATTATCATCAAGATACACCACGTCCCTCGTATGCTCCAGAGAAGCAGAGACGTCCGAGGTTACGAAGTATTCTTTGTTACCGATTCCTATTACCAGAGGAGAACCCTTTCTTGCCGCAACAATCTTTTGGGGGTCTTTCGGAGAAATGACGGCAATTCCATAGGTTCCTTCCACCTCTTTCAATGCCTCCATGACAGCTTTTTCGAGGTTATTCCGGAAGTATTTCTCTATCAGATGCGCCAGTACCTCGGTATCGGTCTCACTCTGAAAAACATGCCCTTCCCGTTCCAATGTTGCTTTTAAATAATCATAATTCTCGATAATTCCGTTATGCACAACGGCAATCTGCTTGTGACAATCCATATGAGGATGGGCATTTTCCATAGTAGGTGCGCCGTGCGTTGCCCATCGCGTATGAACAATTCCTATATGCGTATTAAAATTGTCCCCTTTGAGCTTTTTCTCGAGTTCAGCTATCTTCCCAACGGCCTTTTCACACTGCAACCTGCCGTTTTCAACAAATGCAATTCCGGAGGAATCGTATCCGCGATATTCGAGCCTTTTTATACCATCCAGTAAAATAGTAACGGCCTTATTTTGTCCAATATATCCGACAATTCCACACATAGGTTTGTCCCTCAAAATTATGGTAAAGTTTTTACAAGTCTTTTGATGGTACTATATATTTCCGGTAGTTTTTTGATTAACACCTGAATGCGTTTTTCTTCCGTGATGGGTTTGGCAGGTGACCCCCACACAATTGCCCCGGGCTCTAAACTCTTATAAACGTTAGAACCGCCGCCAATCTGGCAGCCGTCGCCTATCGAGGCATGGTCGGTGACACCAACGTCTTCTGCAATCAGGACATTCTTCCCGATTTTCGTGCTTCCCGCAATCTTGGCATATGCTATGAGCATCGTGTTGTCGCCTATGACGACATTATGGGCAATGTGGGAATGGTTATCTATCTTTACTCCGTTTCCAATAATGGTTTTATCGAGGGCAGCGCGGCAGATCGTTACCACGGCTCCTATTTCAACATCATCTCCTATTTCAACGATCCCGATCTGTGGTATCTTGATGTGTTTTTTCGCTACTTGAAGATAGCCAAATCCATCATCACCAATGACACTGTTACAATGGATAATAACCCGTTTCCCAATGATCGTGTCTTCCCGGATAGAAACATTGGCGTAAATAACGGAGCGATCTCCGATGCGGCTACCCCTGCCAACAAACGTGTTTGGATAAATGACAACGTGATTACCGATCGTCACTCCGTCTTCCACAACAACATGCGCACCGACAGAAACCTCATCTCCTATAAGGGCTTCTTTGCTGATAACTGCCGTAGGGTGGATGCCTGCAGAACGCAGAGATCGTTCTTGCGCTACAATCTCCAAAAATTTTGTAAAGGAGAGGGCCGGATTTTCTAAGACAATTTGTGGTTTTTTGAGGTGCGGTATCTCGCGGTGTATAACAACTGCTGCAGCGCGAGACGTCAAAGCCCGAGGGACAAGAGAATCGTTCCTGACAAAGGTTATGTCTCCTTCTTTTGCAGCTTCAACGCTAGCGATTCCCGTAATGCAGGCATTCCCATTGCCAACGATTTTCCCACCAATAATAGCCTGGATTTCATTAAGGGTAAATTTCATGTATCTGCAGAGAAGTTTACTGGTTTATACTTTTTGTATCTTTCGTGTTACTTCTGGCCAGGTGTTGATGGCACGACAGGGTGTGTTTCAGGTTATGTGGTTATACCTGTCCAAGGATGATGCATGCATTATGACCACCAAAGCCAAATGAATTGGAAAGAGCCTTCTTCACCTTCATTTCCCGGGCCACATTGGGAACAAAATCTAATCCGGCGCATTCGGGGTCGGGTGTCTCGTGGTTAATCGTTGGTGGTATGACCCCCTCCTTAATTACTAAGGAACAGATGATGATTTCGACACTTCCTGAAGCGCCAAGTTGGTGCCCCAGCATAGACTTTGTAGAACTAATAGGAATTTTTGGTGCATGCGATCCAAAGACCTTTTTTACGGCGTTCATTTCAATATTGTCACCAATTGGGGTTGAGGTAGCATGGGCATTAATGTAATCTATTTCTTCCGGATTACACTGTGCGTCTTTCAGGGCGCTTACCATACACCGCATAGCGCCCTCACCGTGGGGTTCTGGCGCTGCAATATGATACGCATCTGCATTAAGCCCGTAGCCGAGTACTTCTGCATAAATATGGGCGCCTCTTTTTCTCGCAATTTCCAATTCCTCAAGCACAACAACACCGGCGCCTTCAGAAAGGACGAAACCATCCCGATCTATGTCAAAAGGACGACTGGCCTGTTGTGGTGCATCATTACGGGTAGAAAGGGCCTTCATCGAGCTAAAACCAGCCATTGCCAAAGGGGTAACTACCGCCTCAGAGCTTCCCGCAAGCATAATATCGGCATCTTCCCTCTGGATAATCCTGGCTGCCTCTCCAATAGCATTGCCACCGGTAGTGCATGCGGTTACCAGTGCATAATTAGGTCCTTTGAATCCAAATCGAATTGCTACTTGCGCCGGAGCGGCGTTGACCATTAATTTGGGAATCAAAAAGGGAGATATTCTCGAAGGGCCCTTTTCCAGCAGAATATTATGCTGCGCTTCAAGCTCTATCAGACCACCCATGCCGGAACCAATGATAACCCCTCCTCGTGTTTTATCGAAACCGTCTAACTGAAGTTCGGCATCTTTGACTGCCTGGATGGCGGCGACAATCGCAAACTGAGCAAACCGGTCTAACCGTCGGGCTTCTTTGACATCAAACCAATGGGTAGGCTCAAAATCGCTAACCTCCCCGCCAAAATGTACATCAAAAGCAGAGGTATCGAAGGATGTGATGGGCTTAATACCGCTTTTCCCTGCGCAGAGCGCTGACCAGATTTGCGCCTTTTCATATCCCAATGAGGTAAGTGCGCCTACGCCAGTAATGACGACTCTTCGTCGTTTCTGCATTTATTTATGTTCCTCGATGTATTTAATTGCGTCTCCCACAGTCCTGATCTTTTCCGCATCCTCATCAGGGATATTCATATCAAAGGCATCTTCAAATTCCATAATCAGTTCTACGGTATCCAACGAATCTGCCCCCAGATCATTGATAAATGACGTTTCTTTTGTAATCTGTTCGGTTTTTACTCCCATTTGCTTTGTAATAATCTCTTTGACCTTGCTTTCGATTGCTGACACGGTTTACCTCCTTATGCTAAAATTAAATCGATTTCCCTATATCTTCAAATGCCGCTACGGTGTCTATGCTTTTGATTTCCCGGGTAGCGTCAATTCTTTTCATGAGTCCTGCCAATGTCTTGCCAGGGCCGATCTCATAAAACTGATCGAATCCGTTTTGTATCAACAGGGCAATCGACTGATGCCATCGCACCGGGCTATTTAATTGTTTTGACAAAGATGCTTTTATCTCGTCAGGTTCTCTCACATATCTCGCGTGAATATTCGCTACCACCGGAACATGTGGTTTCGAGACGGGCGTCGCTTCAAGTTCCCGCGCAAGTTTATCACTTGCGGGAATCATTAAGTCTGAATGAAATGCCCCATCGACCTTCAGAGGGACAACTATTCTTGCCCCCCGTTCCTTCGCGAGAACGGACGCCTTTTCTAACAGCGGTTTTTCACCCGAGATAACAACCTGTCCCGGGCTATTGTAATTTGCTGCACAAAGAACTCCCATGGGCATCATCTCTGCACAAATCTGCTCTACTTTTTTGTCCTCCAGTCCAATAATAGAAACCATTCCGCCCGGATTTACATTGCACGCTTCCTGCATAAAGAGTCCACGCTTATATACCAGTCTCACCGCATCCTGAAAGGTCATTGATCCGGCAGCAACATGCGCCGTATATTCCCCCAGGCTGAGCCCAGCAGCTGCCTGGCACTCACCTGCGAAACCTGACGGATTTCTTTTTAAGACTTCCAGTATTGCTAGGCTGGTTACGAGTATGGCAGGTTGACAAACGGATGTCTTGTTTAATTCCTCCTGTTTTCCCTGGAAACATAGCGCTGCTATATCAAGCCCGAGTATTTCATTAGCAAGATTAAATATCTCTCTCGCTTCTTTGAAATGGGTATAAAAATCCTTACCCATTCCCACATATTGTGATCCCTGACCGGGGAAAAGCAATGCTGTTTTTCGTACGCGTTCTACCATCGAATAAGTGAAGATCCCCAGGTCAATCCGCCTCCAAACGCTACCAGCATAACAAGATCTCCACTGGAGAGTCGACCTTCCTTTCTGGCCTCATCAATTGCAATAGGAATAGAGGCTGATGACGTATTGCCATATTTATCGATATTTACAAACGCTTTTTCCATGGGCAATCCAAGTTTTTCCATCGTTGCTTCAATAATTCTCAGGTTACTCTGATGGGGAATAATGAGATCGATATCATTTATCGTAAGGTCGTTTTTCGTTACCGTTTCCAGAATCAGGTTTGTTATATTATTAATTGCCAGTTTAAATACCTCTTTGCCCTTAAATTGAATATAATGCTCCCGCTGTTGTACCGATTCTATAGAGGCGGGAGTCTTCGCTCCCCCTCCAGGCATGATGAGGACATCTGCCTGTGACCCATCGGCAGCCAGGCTCGTAGAAAGAATCTCGTGTTTTGTACCGCTCTTTTGCATGACAACCGCACCGGCGCCGTCTCCAAACAATACACACGTGGTGCGGTCGGTATAGTCGGTAATCGTTGATAAGCACTCCGCTCCTACCACGAGAACCGTTTCCATCGCCCCTGAATTTACAAAGCTTTGCCCGATAGACATTGCATAAATAAAGCCGGCACACGCCGCCAGAATATCAAACGCGCTCGCCCTGGTCGCGCCAAGTTTTTGTTGTATAAAACAGGACGTCGAAGGAAAGATATGATCCGGGGTAATTGTTGAGGTAATAATCATATCCAAATCCTGGGGGGACACCCCGGCGTCTTCCATCGCCCTGAGTGCTGCCTGTGTGGCAAGATCGGAAGTTACTTGTCCGTTTTCAATGATCCGGCGTTCTTTAATACCTGTCCGCTGGATAATCCAGTCATCACTGGTATCAACCATTTTTTCTAAATCATAATTTGTCAAAACCTTGCCAGGCAGGTAGGATCCTATACCGGTAATAGACGCCCTTTGATTCTGTCGCATGTATACTCTTAAATTATCCAGAGGAGATTAATAGGGGCTCATCGGTTACGTAATACTTGCCGCAGGCACATTGGTCTTTTCCAGTTCGGAAACAATATGCTCATTGACTTTATTTTTTGATAGCTGCAATGCAACCCGTATGGCATTATAAATAGCCTTGGAATCAGACCTGCCGTGACAGATAATACATACACCGTTAACACCCAGCAAAGGCACACCGCCATATTCAGCGAAGTCCATTTTTGTCCTTAAAGGCGCGAAGGCAGGTTTGCACAAGAATAAACCCAATTTTGTCCAGAAACTTTTCATTGCTTCAGCCTTAATCGCCGACAAAAACCCTGTAGCGAGGCCTTCCGCAAATTTCAGCATAACGTTCCCTACAAAACCCTCACAAACAACAATATCAGCCTTTCCATCAAATATTTCCCTACCTTCCACATTTCCCACGAAGGTTAACTGCGAATGGGAGAGTAGGGCAAACGTTTCTTTCGCCAGATCATTTCCCTTTGCATCTTCTTCGCCGATATTCAGAAGTCCTACCCGTGGTTCTTTAACACCAAAGATATATTTACTGAATATCGTTGTCATAACGCCGTACTGAAAGAGGTGTATTGGTTTACAGGCAATATTTGCCCCTACGTCAATAACCAGACAGACGCCCGTCTTGGTAGGAAATGGAGCCGCAATGCCGGGCCGACGTACCCCTTTCAACGTTCGCAAATGCAATGTCGCTGCTGCAACGGTTGCTCCGGTATGGCCTGCACTGACCATGGCTGCGGCTTCACCACTCGCCACAAGCTCCACACTTCGCGTGATTGATGAATTTATTTTCTGGCGTATGGAATATGTTGCGGGATCTTCCATATGAATCACTTGAGATGTGTGATGCGTAGTGATGTTTTTCGGGACCGTGCCGTATGATGCTAATTCCTGCTGTATTGCTTTTTCATCACCAACCAGCAAAATCTCACTATCTTGAAATTGCTGTGCAGCCAGGACAGATCCCTTAACAACCTCGTGGGGCGCCTTGTCCCCCCCCCATTGCATCTACCGCAACCTTCATAGCTTAGATTCCAACAGAAACGACCTGTTTACCCCGGTAATAGCCGCAGTTGTGACAAACCGTGTGTGGTTCATTCACCTGTTTGCAATGGGAACAAATATAACGCTTGGATCGTATTCCGGCGCCTTTATCGATGTTTTCAGCAAGCGGAATAACAGGCGGGGTTAATTTGTCGTGAGTCCGTCTCTTTCGAGTTCTTGAATTTGAAAACCTTCTCTTTGGATTAGGCATATATCACCTCTAAAAAAAAATTTCACACTATCACAAAAAGTATACCAGATTGTAAAAACATCGTACCATTTCATTCTCTTTTTTTCTTTTGGCACCCAGACATAAGTTCTTTTATTTTTTAACTATAGACATCTTATTATGCTTTGGTAAGAAATAGATAAAAATCATATATATAAGAATTCCAAACGGAGAATTCTATAGACAACTATATTCAATGTCAAGCAAAAACTCAGAGGCACCATGCGTTCTGAAGTGCATGTCGGTGTTTTGTTTGTGTTGTACCATTCGTCAAAATTTTTGTTAATACTCTATACTGCAGGCGAACTTGCCCCAGCAAGTATTTTTTTGCTTAACAGCTCCGCGGCAAAATTAAGCGCCTCATCAAGTTTTTCCGCCCATTGCCCTCCTGCCTGCGCCATCTCCGGCCTGCCTCCACCGCCTCCACCAACCACTTTTGCCACTTCCTTTGAGATGTTTCCCGCATGCAAACCACACTTGACCAGCTTTGGACTTAAAGCGGCAATAATCGTTACCCGTCCATCTTGCGCAGTGCCTAATATGATTGCTGCTTCTTTGGCTGATTTCATCAACATGTCCGCCGTTTTTCTCAGATCGTCAGCGGTTGCATCCTCTACTTTTCTTGCAATAATTTTTACCCCAGACACTTCTTTAGCATTCTCAACAAAAGAATCCACCTTGCCGCTTATCTCTTTTTGTTTTACCTTGTGAACCTCTTTATGGAGATTTTTTAATTCACTTAACAAGTCATGCACCTTGAGAACCAGCTTTTCCTCAGGCGTATTCAAAACACCACACACCTCCTGAAGAAGACCTTCTTTTTCCCTGTCTCTGTTTAATGCCGCCATGCCGGTCATTGCTTCAATACGTCTAATCCCGGCAGCAACAGAGGACTCTCCGATGATCCTCAGCAATCCTATTTCCCCTGAATAATTTACGTGGGTCCCACCGCACAGTTCCTTGCTGAAGTCACCAATCGACGCCATCCTGACCAACTCCCCGTATTTTTCTCCAAACAGGGCTATGGCACCAGCATTCCTAGCCTCCTGGATAGATAATTCCTTTACAGCTACCGGTACGTTTTCCAGAATGATCTCATTAACCATATCTTCAATTCGTATGATTTCTTCTTTTGTCAGAGCGGAGAAATGATGAAAATCAAAGCGCAGCCGGTCGGGAGTTACCAGGGATCCCGACTGCTCTGCATGTTGCCCTATCACTTTTCGCAAGACATAATGGAGAATATGGGTTGCCGAGTGGTTTCGCCGGATGGAGTTCCGCCGCTGAAGGTCAATTTTGGCATGAACCACACTCCCTTTCCTGATATCTCCTTTTGTCACCTTTCCCATGTGGAGGATGAAATCATTATTTTTTTTCGTATCGGCAATTCTGACCTGGCTTCCATTCGATTCCAGCACCCCGGTGTCACCAATCTGCCCACCCGATTCCCCGTAAAAAGGCGTCCGGTCTAAAACAACCGTAAGGTCACTCCCTGCGCTGGCTGTATCAACCAGTTGATCACCTTGGATAAGGGCAATTACCTTCGCTTCACATGCACCTTCCTTATAACCAAGAAATTCTGTACCTTTCGAGATATCCTTTATCTTGCTTAGTGGTCCGGTGTCAAAGACCTGGCCTGTCATCTGTGATGATGTCCTTGCCTGTATCCGTTGCTTCTTGAGTTCATTTTCAAAACCATCCTTATCTACCGTAAATCCTTTTTCACCGAGAATCAGTTCCGTCATATCCAGAGGGAAACCATAGGTGTCATATAATTTAAAGGCTTCCTGGCCTGAAAGAACCTTTTGTCTGTTTTTTTTGTAAAGCATCCATCAGCTCTTTCAACCTGGCTGTCCCCAGTTCTAAAGTTTCGTGAAATTTTTCTTCTTCACTCTTCACAATCCGTGCAATGTTTTCCCGACGCTGCCTGATATCGGGATAGTATTCCTGCATTACATTGCTTACAATCGGCACCAATTTGTATAAAAAAACACTCTTTTATGCCTAATTGCGTGCCATCCCGTATAGCGCGCCGCAACAGCCGCCTCTCAACATAGCCCCGCCCCTCATTGCCGGGCAGAACGCCGTCAGAAATACAAAATACACACGCCTTCACGTGGTCTGCAATCCGGCGCATGAGTATGGCATGCTCTATTTGTCCGTTATATTTTACCTGGGTAATTTCTTCTAAAGATTTGATGATGGGACTGAAGATATCAATGTCGAAGTTGGTTTGCACTCCCTGTATGACCCGTGCCATCCTTTCCAGCCCCATGCCCGTATCAACATTTTTATGAGGTAACGGTGTTAGTTTGCCGCCTTCTGTACGGTCGTATTGCGTAAACACGAGATTCCATATCTCGACAAACCGGTCACAATCGCAGGCAGGTTCGCATTCTTTTCGCCCACAACCAATCCTCTCTCCCTGATCAAAGAATATCTCAGAACACGGGCCGCATGGCCCATTGGGTCCCAGAAGGGGTGCGTTCGCCGGCCAAAAGTTGTCTTTTTCGCCGTAGCGATAAATCTTTGCCTTAGGCACACCAACATATTTTTCCCAGATTTCATACGATTCCTGATCGTCGTTATAAACGCTAACACTCAGACGGTCCTCTGGAATTTTTAACTCCTGTACCAGAAATTCCCATGCCCATTCAATGGTCTCTTTCTTAAAATAATCTCCAAAGGAAAAATTGCCCAACATCTCAAAAAATGTATGATGTGAGGCGGTCCTCCCTACATTATCGATGTCGCCCGTACGGAGACACTTCTGGCAGGTGGTTGCCTTTTTAAATTCTAAATTCCCTTTGCCCAGAAACATGTCTTTGAACTGATTCATCCCGGCACCGGTAAAGAGGAGCGTGGGGTCATTCTGGGGAACCAATGAGTCACTGGGCCAGATTACGTGAGATTTTCTCTCAAAGAATTTCAGGAATTTATTACGAATCTCATTTGTCTTCATAACGATGAATTACTTTTCACCCTTCTTGGAAGCGGGCTCGGCCTTCATTTTTTCCGTGGTTTTTTCAGGGGG
Organism: Candidatus Brocadia carolinensis; assembly: GCA_002009475.1. GTDB lineage: Bacteria > Planctomycetota > Brocadiia > Brocadiales > Brocadiaceae > Brocadia > Brocadia carolinensis. The sequence continues at coordinate 21,880 of AYTS01000029.1, forward strand.
TTTTTCTGAAACCATGTCCGGCCTTATCTTCTTTAGAATCGCCTGCTCAAGTTCTTTCATCAATTCAGGTTTTCCTTCAATAAACTGCCGGGAATTTTCCCTTCCTTGCCCTAATCGAATTTCACCGTAAGAAAACCAGGTACCAGACTTTTCAATAATTTGGTGTTCGACACCAAGATCAATGATGTCGCCTACACGTGATATGCCGGTATTATAAAGAATGTCAAACTCCGCCTTCTTAAAAGGTGCTGCAACCTTATTCTTGGCAATTGTTGCGCGCACCCTGTTTCCAATGGTCACCTCGCCATCTTTTATGCCGCCAATCCTTCGGATATCAATACGCACCGAAGAGTAAAATTTTAATGCCCTGCCACCGGGAGTTGTTTCCGGGTTTCCGCCGTACATAACCCCGATTTTTTCACGAATCTGGTTAATAAAGATGACGCTGGTGTTAGATTTAGAAATACAACCGGTTAATTTACGCAAGGCCTGCGACATGAGCCTGGCCTGCAATCCCACATGCGTATCACCCATCTCCCCTTCAATTTCAGCGCGGGGAACCAGGGCTGCGACAGAATCGATGGCGATAATATCTACGGCATTACTCCTTACCAGCAATTCTGCAATCTCAAGCGCCTGCTCTCCCGTGTCGGGCTGGTTAACCATAAGATTGTTCAGGTCTACCCCCAATTTCTTGGCATAATCAGGGTCGAGGGCGTGTTCAGCGTCAATGAAGGCTGCCGTCCCACCCTCTTTCTGTGCATTCGCAATAATATGGAGCGTCAGGGTGGTTTTGCCTGAAGATTCAGGGCCAAATATTTCAATCACCCTTCCCCGTGGAATGCCCCCTACACCCAAAGCAATATCCAGAGATAATGCACCGGTCGAAATGGTCGGGACGTCCACCTTCGTCTGTCCACCCAGTTTCATGATCGTCCCTTTTCCGTACTGCTTCTCAATCTGTGAGATCGCCCGTTCTAACGCCTGATGACGCTTTTCCTTGTCTGCATCTTCTGGTTTGGATATCATAATTCACCCATACAAAAAGTCACACGTATTAAATCAGACCTTCGGCTACTTTTTAGCGGAACCGGGGCAGGTACGCTACCAGCTTGAAATTTATAAACGTTAAACTAAATCAACACCCTGTAATTTCGTATAACGAGGTCCCTTCGGTAACAGGTCGCTCTTCATTAAAACCACCTGTGCCACATGGTCAGAGCCAAAATCAAACCCATGGTACGAATTCAGTTTTTCTATCAGTCTTTTTACATTTCTGCGAGTTTTGATGCGCCCCACCGTAAGGTGTGCAGTAAATTTACGCTCCTCATGTTCCACACCCAGCGTCATGAATTGCTTGTCCAGGCTTTCATGGATTTTTTCCAGAACCCTGCTTGTATCTATTACGTCAGCGAAAATAACCCGCGGACTTTTCTCTGCTGGAAGAACACCCACTCCTCTGTAATCAAGATTAAACGGCTTTATATGAGTTACAGCATCTTTTATTATGGTAGCAACTGTTTCCTTTTTTTCTTCGTCGAGAGAACCGATAAACTTTACCGTAATATGAAGGTTTTCAGGGGTAACCCAGCTTACATCTGCATCTACCTTTTTCAGCCCTTCTTGAAATTCCGCTAATTTTTTTCGGATTTCCTCGGAAATTTCAACTGCAACAAAAAGCCTTATGTTCATAGAACATTTGCATACATACTTAATTTACTATGCTGCTATGCAAACCTAAGATATCTGCAAGATCTGCGTTTCCCTTTAAAATCAAAACCTCGCAGATACTGAGATTTCACACAAATTTTTTATGGCATAGTCGAGTCTTTTTAAGGTTTTTTCTTTTCCCAGCAACTCCATGGTTTCAAAAATACCGGCACTCACACTCTTTCCCGTAATGGCCACACGTATTGGCTGTGCAAGTTTGGAAAATCCAACGCCAAGCGCTTCCGTTAGAGCACGAAGTGCGTCTTCTAACTTTTTTTTATCAAAAGTATCTACCTGGGAAATGGCTGAATGTACTTCTTTTAGTAACGCACCAATCCCTTCTTTCCTGAGAAATTTGTCTGCCGCCGCCTGTTCGTATTCGATCATATCGGTAAAGAAGAATCTTGTCTGGTTCAGCAGATCCTGAAACGTCTTGAAACGTTCATGATATAGTTTTACAAGGTTCGTCAGCCACTCCCCGGGTATTTCTACCGTAGCATTGCCTGATTTTTCAAAAAATCTTTTCACCTCAGCAGTCAATAATTCAACAGGGGTATTTTTGATGTACTGACCATTCATCCAATCGAGTTTTGTATTATTGAATTGTGCGCTCGTCTTATTTGCACGCTTCAAGGTAAATTTTTCAATCATTTCTGTAATCGATATAATCTCCTGGTCGTTTCCGGGAGACCACCCCAGCAGAGCGAGAAAATTTACCAAAGCATGCGGCAAATAGCCCTTGTCCCGGTACTCAGTTACGGATGTTGCTCCATGACGTTTACTTAGCCTAGAGCCGTCTTCCCCCAGGATCATGGGGATGTGGGCAAATTCCGGTAGTTTAAATCCAAATGCCTGGTAAAGAGCGATCTGCTTAGGCGTGTTCGATATATGGTCGTCTCCTCTGATAATATGGGTAATTCCCATCTCGGCGTCGTCTACCACGCATGCAAAATTATAGGTAGGGAAACCATCGGCCTTAAGGATGACAAAATCCTCAATAAGAGACGTGTCAAAGGTGATAGTACCATGAATAAGGTCATTAATCTCCGTCACCCCATCTTGCATCCTGAAACGAATCGCCTTTCGTCCCTCAGCATCCGTATCGTAAAAGGCCTTACCATTCGACACGAGCTTCTCTGCATTTTGCTTATAAATAGATAACCTTTGGCTTTGGAAATACGGACCTTCATCCCATTCCAATCCCAGCCATTTCATGCTATCGAGGATAGCCTGCGTGGCTGCTTCGGTAGAACGTTGCTGATCCGTATCTTCTATCCGCAGCAGGAAAACTCCCTTATTGTGCCGTGCAAAAAGCCAGTTAAAAAGTGCCGTCCGTGCCCCGCCAATATGAAGATAACCCGTAGGACTAGGCGCAAAGCGAACCTTAATGTTAGAACTCAAACCTGCTTCCTTAACGATAAAAATCAATAAAATTTATAAACGGATATGATAACGAATCTGGAATAAAAGTGTCAAGCGATTTATTGGTTGATAAGAGATGCTTGTATAAGAACGACTTAAGAGAAAGAGAAGATTTTGCAAAGAATCTCTGTTATAGAAATCTAAAAACACAACTTACGCGATTAAATAAATTATATTTCTTTAAGTGCCTGTTAATAATACTGATACGAAAGTGGACAAGTATTATTGTTTGACTTGATGCCTCTTTCTTGGTATTATCCCACCCTATTTTTTTCAGAGTGCGTTGGATTTTTCTGCGAAGTACGGCTCTTTTCCAGCGTTCATTTCTCTTTATTTTTTCTGGTTCCTTCAGGTGATTGTTGGCTTATTCTTTGAGCCTTTGTCAACGAATTGAAGTTCAAAGAAACTACCACGATACTCTACCATGTTAGAGACACACGCGGTTTCCGATAGTGAAAAAGATTTTATACTCAAAGGCGTATTGTCTACAATAAAAGAGGTTGTTACTGCTCAACAGTATGACACCTGGTTTTCATTTCTCAGGGTATCGTCTGTTACTGGCAATAGTATTACCTTTGTTACACCAACATCTTTTGTCCGCGAGTGGCTTAATAGCCATTACAACGACCTTTTCTCAAGTGCGGTATATAAAGTGTTGAATTCCTCAAGAGAAATCATATTTTCCACAGAGGAAGAGATATTTAGTCAATTATCCGTTGTATCTTTTTCCCCAGAGGAGGCTCTTGCAGGTAAAAGATTTCCTGAAGAAAACTATTGTGCGCCACTAAACAAATACTATAGCTTTGACAATTTTGTTGTCGGTCCATGCAACAGATTAGCACATGCAGCAGCCATTGCCGTTTCAGAATCACCAGGCCTTGCATATAATCCGTTGTTTATCCATGGTGCTTCCGGCCTAGGAAAGACTCATCTCCTGCATGCTATAAATAATATATTATCATCCAAACATAGATTAAAGACTCTTTATCAACCCTGTGAGCGTTTTGTAAATCATTACATTTCCACCATACGAACAAATAGCTGGGACTCTTTTAGAGTTTTTTACAGAAACATCGATGCACTTCTCATAGACGATATACAGGCGTTTGAAAATTCACAGGGAAGCAGAGAGGAGTTTTTTCATACATTTAATACCCTATATAATGCCAAAAAACAAATCGTCATTACGAGTGATTGTCCTCCTGAATCTATTGCCACTCTTGAAGATAGACTCATTTCTCGTTTTAAATGGGGGCTTCTCTGCAGTATAGATAATACAACACGGGAGACGCGCATTGCAATTGCAGAAAAAAAGGCATCGCTATGGGGTATTAACTTGTCACACGAAGCAGCATCATATCTTGCAGAAAATGTAACCGGCAGTATCCGTGAACTCGAAGGCGCTATCGCGCGCCTGAGCCGGGAGGAAAAATTAACCAAAAATAGCATTACCCTTGACCGCATAAGAAAAATTGTTTGTGAGCTTTCGGCAAATAGAAAGTACATCAGTATAGAAACTGTCATTAGGGCCGTCTCTGAGAGATTTAACGTACGAGTCTCACAACTTCAATCAAGATGCAGAACAAGAAGTCTCGCACTTCCCAGACAAATAGCAATGCATCTATCAAGAAAATTAACTAAGATGTCATTAATGGAAATTGGTGGATACCTGGGTGGAAGAGATCACTCAACGGTAATCCACGCGGATGAGAAAATAACTAAGATGTCAAAAAAAAGACAAAAACCTTACTATTATGCTTCAGAAGCTTGAGAGCGAATTGCAAAAGTAAGTAGTATGTTCATAAAATGTAGAATATTCATGGAAGTTTATTAAAAACAATGTCTGATACGAGGAATCATGAGTTTCTTGTCCTGCAATGGAGTATGGTGAAATATAAACCTTCTACAGGTTTTCTACAATAAATAAATGATGTATATTGCTATTCCTTAGATAGTTAAGCTTCTTATCATCGAAATGTAACACTATATAATAAGATTACAATAAATAAATTCTTTAAAAACATAATAATAAAATAGGAATAAAACATGAAACTAAACTTTCCAGGAAAAGACCTCTCTAGTGGTTTTAATTTAGTGGCCAGTATAGTCCCATCATCCGCATTAAAGAATGTATTAAAAGGTGTTAAGATTGAAGTAAAAAACAAACGGGTAGAATTCGTTGCAACAGATCTGGAAGTGCTGGTTAAATATCTATTACCTGTGGAAGATAGTGATGGTGAGGGTGGCATTGTCATTCCTGCAACTCGAGTAAATAATGTGTTGAGGGAATGGGCTGGAAATGAAGCGATATCGGTATCCATTGAAGAGGGTAACTGTATCCTGAAATCTGAAGGTGGATATTTCAAAATAGCAGGTGAAGATTTTAGACAGTTTCCTGAAATAGACAGAGTGGAGACCACAGGTCTTGTTGAAATGGACGGGGGAATTATCAGTGATATGATAGGAAAGGTTATTCATGCAGTATCGACGGTTAAGGGGAGGAGTATGTTGTGTGGTGTCTTTATGAGAGTTGTTGGTGATGATATTATTATGGTTGCTGCGGATGGGAATAGGATGTCTAGTGTGAAACGTAAGGTAAATAATCCTGGTGGGATATCGATGGAAGGAATAGTTGCGGTGAAGTGTTTGACGTTCCTGCAGCGGTTTGTATCTGAGTGTAAGGGGATTTTAAGATTAGGAATGGGTGAGCAGCGGGTGTACTTTGCAGGTGAAAGAGGTGAGATTATATCGCAGTTAATTGAAGGTCAGTATCCAAAGTATGAGGAGCTTGTTCCAAAAGGGAATGAAAAGAGAGTGGAGGTTAATAAGAGCGAGCTTTTATCAGGGGTGAGAATGGCTTCATTTATGACCAATGAGGAGTACCGGATAGTAAAATTTGTTTTTAGACAGGGAAAATTAATGCTTTCATCCAAGACAGCAGATGTAGGGGAGGCGGAGTTGGAAATTGCCGTTGGATATGATGGCCCTGACTTTGAAATAAGTTTCGATCCGGAGTATGTAATAGATGCATTAAAGGTTTCTGACAGCGATACCGCCGTTATAGAGCTTGGTGGCGATGACAGTGCGGCTTTATTCAGGACAGGTTACGAACAAATGGATGTTATAATGCCAATTGATCTAAAGTAAGGTTTTCTTGTTAGGGGGAATGATTATAATGCTGGAAGGATTACCTGAGAGATATTTTTTTAATAGAAGCAATGCGGTAAAAGTAGGTCAGGTATTAAAAGGTTTGTTCCCGAAAAGAAGCCGGGAGGATGGAATTTGCAAAGAGGTAAGGAATGCGTGGAAAGAAATTGTTGGAGAAGAGGTATATCAGTCTACCGAGATAACAGACTTAAAAAAGGGAATATTATACGTGAACGTGGAGTCTCCTGTGCTGATTCATCATTTGACTAACTTTGAGAAGGATGCTATAATCCACGGAATTAATGAGTTAACACAGGCGAATTATTTGAATGATATACGATTTAAAGTAGGAATATTGAACGATGGCAGAAGAAAATAATATGGCGCTGGAGCAAGATACCTATGACTCAACCTCGATAAAGGTGCTTGGTGGCATTGAAGCCGTCAGGAAGCGGCCGGCAATGTATATAGGTGACACAACGGCTAAAGGACTGCACCATCTCGTGGAAGAAGTCGTTTGCAACAGTGTAGATGAGGCAGTTGCGGGGTTTTGTGAAAATATAAATGTGAAGATAAACATAGACGAAAGTGTAACCGTGGTAGATGACGGCAGGGGTATTCCGGTTGACATGCATAAAGAAACAAATAAGTCGGCGTTAGAAGTGGTCATGACTGTGCTTCATGCTGGTGGTAAGTTTGAACATAAGAGCTATAAAGTATCAGGTGGTTTACATGGAGTTGGAGTGTCGGTTGTGAACGCACTGAGTGAATGGATGGAGGTAGAAGTTAAAAGGGATGGACATGTATACTTTCAACGATATGAGAAGGGTGAGGTAAAGTCACCAGTAGAAGTAAGGGGAGTTACCAAAAAAAAAGGGAACCAGGGTTGTCTTTAAACCAGATCGGGAAATATTTGAGGATACCAATTTCTGCTTTGAGACGATAGCAAAGAGGCTTAGAGAGTACGCCTTTTTAAATAAGGGAATAAAGATAGGATTAACAGATGATAGAACGGACAAGAGCGAAACGTATCGGTACGAGGGAGGCATAAAGGCTTTTGTAAAAGAACTGAATGAAGGCAAAGAGGTGGTTCACAAAGATATAATATATTTTGAAAAAGAAAGTAAAGGAACGATAGTTGAGGTAGCCATGCAATATAATGATGGTTATAGCGAAAATGTATACTCTTTTGCAAATAACATCAATACCATAGAAGGCGGAACCCATTTAAGCGGTTTCAGAGCTGCCTTAACGAGAACTCTCAATGGTTATGCAAAGAGTAAAGGAATTCTCAACGAAGAGAAGGCACCTCTGGGAGATGACTATAAAGAAGGACTCACGGCTGTTATAAGTATTAAGCTGCCAGATCCGCAGTTTGAGGGACAAACCAAAACAAAACTTGGCAATCGTGAAATTCAAAGTCTGGTAGAAGCAGTGATAAACGAACAACTTGGAACCTATTGTGAGGAGACACCATCAACAGCAAAGGCGATTATCAACAAAGGGATAGATGCTGCCAGAGCAAGAGAGGCAGCGCGAAAAGCACGGGATCTGACAAGGAGAAAGGGAGCTCTTGGCAGTTCAAACCTTCCCGGGAAACTGGCAGACTGCTCCTCAAGAGATTTTGAGACGTCTGAATTATTCCTTGTAGAAGGCATTTCAGCAGGAGGTACAGCGAAACAAGGACGCGATCGTACTTTTCAGGCAATCTTGCCATTAAAAGGTGTAATTCTGAATGTAGAGAAGGCGCGTATTGACAAGATGCTGAGTAACGAAGAGATTCGAACCTTGATATCAGCCCTCGGAACGGGTATAGGAACAGACGAATTTAATGTGAGCAACCTGCGGTATGCCAAAATTATCATTATGACGGATGCTGATATTGATGGAGCGCATATCAGAACGCTTTTGCTAACGTTCTTTTTCAGACAGATGATAAATCTGATAGAAAAGGGGCACATTTATATTGCCCAGCCTCCCTTGTATAAGGTAACGAAAAACAAGAGAGAAGAATATATTTACGATGACAGGGAACTCCAGAAGAGGCTCATTGTGCTTGGCGGTGAAGGCACGACTATGGAATTTCAGGGGAAAAGAAAAGAGGGCTTGAACAACTCAAGATTAACCAGGTTATTGCATCTCCTGGTACAAATGGAAGAGTACATAAAGATATTAAGGAAAAAGGGGATCTCGCTGGATAAGTTTTTAGGACTGCGGCATAAGCAGAATGGGAATCTCCCATTATATAAGGTGTCTTACAAGGACGAGGTCTTTTACATTTATTCAGAAGAAGAAATGGAATCATTCATAAAAGAGAAACAGCAAGTTGAGGGAAGAGAATTAGAAATACTGGAAGAGGATGATGCTGCGGAAGCGAGAGAAGGAGTAATTAGAGTTATAGAATATCATGAAAGCAGAGAAATTGAAAAAACCATAAGAGAAATTGAAGCCTATGGTTTTTCGGCGGATGAGTATTTTATTGGTCACCAGGGTGACAAATCAGGATATAAATTAATCTCAGAAGACACAGAAATATTTGCTAGGTCACTTAGTGAAGTTTTATCAAAAATACGTGAGATTGGCAGACTGGGCCTGGAAATTCAGCGATATAAAGGACTAGGCGAAATGAACGCGGAAGAATTAGCTGAAACCACCATGAATGTGAATACCAGAACGCTCTTAAAAGTAAAAGTAGAAGATGCAGCAAAAGCAGATTCTATCTTTAGCACTCTTGCGGGAAAGGATGTTCAACGGAGGAAAGAGTTTATAGAAAAACACGCGCTGGAAGTGAGAAATCTGGATATTTAGTTTAGTTGATGCAAGAAGAGCGGGAGTTATTTTATGCATAAGAAAGAATTAAAACAGATGGAAAATCTGCTGAAAAGCAGAAAAAATATATTGTTGAAGGAGTTTGAGGAGAGGGTCAAAAAATATCTGAATGCTGGCACTGAAAAACTATCGGATATCGCGGAGATAGCATCCTGTTCTTCAAATGAGGTGCTGGAAATTGCAATTGCAGAAGAAGATGCCAGAGAACTGAAACAGATAGAAGAAGCACTGTCTCGAATGAAGTCGGGGCAATATGGAGTTTGCGAACAGTGTGGGGAAGCGATAAAAAAAAGCACGATTGAAAGCAATTCCCTTTGCTACACTGTGTGTAAGTTGTAAAGAGGAAGAAGAAAAGATGTCTGATGAGGAAGCCTTTCAGACACGGCACGAATCAGAAGCAGATGTTAACAGGCCTGAAAACAAGGAAACGGAAGACATGGATACAAGGTATCTGGGGAAAAAGATGAGAGAAATTGAATATGATGATAACAGAAACTAGTTTTTAAAAGATTCCAGAAAAATGACGCTTACTCACACGTTTTTAAATACATGCAGAAAATACGCGCAGAAAACGGCAGTTATCGATCAAAATGGCGCCTTTTGCTATGAAGACCTCCGCCAGGAAGCCTTAAAGTGTGCTGAGCAGGTATCATCCGCCGGTAGCGGGAAAAATATTGGCATTCTCCTCCTTAATGGAAAAGAATTCCTGACGGCATTCTACGGGATACTGATTGCTGGAAAAACGCCGGTTCCACTGAATTTTTTGCTCTCACCAGCGCAACTGCTTTATGTGATCCGGGATGCGGAAATAGAGACGATATTCACCTGCAACCTTTTTGCACCTCAACTGAGAAGCCAGATAAAGCATATCTTTTTGGCAGAAGAGAAATATCCCGACACACGGTTCAATGAAGCGAGCATTTCTTACGGCGAGGAAGAAGAACAGGCCGCAATGCTGTATACATCAGGCACGAATGCCAATCCAAAAGGAGTAATATTAACGCATAACAATTTCCTGAGCAATCTTGAAGGGTGTATGCATGCCTTTCATTTCACAGAGAAAGACACATTACTTGGTATCCTGCCACTCTTTCATACCTATGCCTTAACTACAACCCTCATATTGCCAGTCTGTGTTGGTGCAACGATGATCTACCTCACGCGATTTTCAGGGGCAAAGGTATTGGAAATGATTGAACAATATAAAGTCACGTCCTTATTTGCCATTCCCTCCATGTACCGGGTACTCCTGCGAACCGCAGAATCAACCAGACATAACTTGCGCACGCTAAGACTGTGTACCTCGGGCGGCGAACCCTTGCCGGGTGATGTTTTAGAGGCGTTTAGCAAAGTATTTCCGGTTCCTTTAACGGAGGGCTATGGCTTGACGGAAGCCACAGCGATTGTTTCGGTAAATCTTCCTGAAAAATGTAAGCTAGGCAGCATCGGCCCCCCCTTGGATAACATTAAGGTAAAGATTGTAAACGATAATGGCGATGAACAACCAGTAGGTAGGGATGGTGAAATATGGGTAAAAGGGCCGAACGTGATGAAGGGATATCATAAATTGCCCAAAGAAACGGCGGAGACCATTACCTCCGACAGATGGTTGAAGACAGGAGACTATGGCAAACTTGACAAAGAAGGGTTTCTGTGGATTACGGGAAGAAAAAAGGAACTCATTATTATCAGCGGAGAAAACGTATCGCCCACGGAGATTGAACATGTCATCAGCAGACATGAAAAGGTCTTTGAAGTCGCTGTCATTGGTGTCCCTGACAAGGTTCGCGGGGAAGTGCCCAAGGCATTTATCGCCTTACGTGAGGACACTACGTGTAGCGCAGATGAAATCCGGGACTACTGTCTGTCACGGTTACCGCATTATAAGGTACCTAAATATTTTGTATTCCACAAAGAGTTACCCCATGGCCCCACGGGAAAGATTTTAAAAAGGGCATTGAAAGAAGAGAATTTTTCCGGCCCTCCAAACCAAAATGTTTAAGATACCGCATGTCAAATACCAGTTTTCATTCTCCTGTAGTCTTCTGAAAAAAAGATAGATCGTTTGGTTTATACAACGAAAATAATATCATGCCGTTGCCTTCCTTCTTACCTCTTTTAATTACCGGCGTAACCGGGGTACCTGGATATAGTGCCTTTCAGCATTTGCACGCGCAGTACCCCGACCACGTTACTGCCATCCGTCCTGTCCGGTACTGGCCTCTGAGAGGAAAGGGGATTATTCCTCTCGATATAGAAGACCGTCAGGGGCTTGCAGCTTTGATGAAACAGAAGCAGTTTAGATCTGTTTTGAATGGGGCGGGTTCCTGTGCTTTAAAATCCTGTGAGATGAATTCTGTATTGGCCTATCGTGTGAATGTGCAATCCATTTTAAATGTGCTGGAGATGATCGGCAGTCGTGATGTGCGGTTGATGCATCTTTCCACGGACCTCGTATTCCCTGGAAAAACGGAAGGTTTATATATAGAAGAGGACGCCATGGCGCCGGTCACCATGTATGGCAAGACGATGGCCATAGCCGAGGAAATCATTATGCTCCGTTATCCGTCTGCGGCAATATTCCGCATATCACTTCCTATGGGGGTGAGCGTTAATGGACATGCCGGGGCAATCGATTGGATACTGTCGCGTTTTAAAAAGAATAATCCGGCTACCTTGTATTTTGATGAATTAAGGTCGCCTTTTTATTGTGAGGATTTTAACAAGGTTATAGAACTTGCCCTGGGAAATAACATCAGGGGTATTTATCATCTTGGTGCGCACCGGCACCTCAGTCTTTATCAGATTGGGCAAATTATAAACAAGGTGGGTGGTTATGCCCCGCAGCTGTTGAAAGGGTGCATGCGGAAAGAAGCGGGACCCATGCCACCGCGGGCGGGAAATGTTACGATGAACAACCAAAAACTTATCCAGGCATTAGGAACCGATCCTTTTCGCAAGTGGCCGTATCTGGATGACCACGTTCCTGACAGGAACGATTGGCATTATGAACGCCCCGATCATATGGTTTTACACCCAGAACAGATTCACAAATGTCTTTATAGAATTCCCGTGGCTTCCTAAATAATTTATATCCCAGTCCTGCCGGTACTGTTAATCCTTTCCCACGTATTTCCATTTTGATTTTCGGTTGTCTTCTTTCCTCTTTTTGTGCGATAGTCTTCATTGTAACGGATGTTTATGTTATCAACAATCCCTTACCCTGGGAGCTCGATAAGGAAAATCCAGATATCACAAAATGGCGGGCCGTAGTATGATTATCCTACCGCATCGAAGAGTTTTGTCTCTGCATTCAGGGCTGTTTTTAATGATTTTGCACACTTTTGACTGCATGCCATAAACATAAAGTCATAACCCTCTTTTTTTGCCTGAGAGTCTCTGGTGACAACGATCGCGGAAACCTCTCTGTCCGCATTGATCAGAAGCAAGGGGATTATGTTTCCCTCTTTGCCTTTTAAATTAACCCCCTTTTTGGCTTTCGCTCCAAAGCCAAATACCTCAGTATCTTCAGGGATCTCTTTTTTACACCATGCGCAGGTATTTTCCAGGGCAGCAGCCTCCTTGTTTAACCACGCTTCTATATGTTTACACTCCCACGCCATAACACCGCAAAATCCAAATTCATCCTTCGACTCCTTGCATTGTTCGCAAATTTTCCAATGTTCACAATTGAAATTTGAGAGTAATTGAGAACCACATTCAATACACCAAAAATATCCACAATCTTTGCAAAGTCCAAGCGTAGGATCCTCAACTCCTTCAATATCATCACAATCCATCGTATTGTTATTTCCACATTCAGGACAGTCTCCCACCATGATTTCCGAAATAAACTGTTCTTCTGTCTCCGATTTTTTCACGCACTTTTTTAAATACTCCTGTATCTCCTGAGGTAAGGAGTTCCAAAACGTATCAAATTCTTTCATACATTCCTCTTTCTTTTAAAAATGTCCTAGCCCTACCCCGCATGAACCGCCCGCTCCTACTCTATTACCATTTTACAGGACATTCCTCGGCACACATGTGACATTCTTTGTAACTGTCGTAATCGGTACGGGGAAAGCTGTCTTCATTCACTGCACTACAACCATTGAGTTATCTGGCAACACATGGTACAGGCTTCATGATTCCGCACAGGCTTAAATACCGCCAGTTACCGGCCTTTCGCAACGGGGTATTTCCGGTGATGTTTATGGGAGGACTGGAAACCAGAGCGGGCTCACAGGGGATATCAGCAACAGGACTTCCTTTGGCTACGATTCTTTGGTTTTATTATATCACAATCGGGTAAGACAAGACAAGTGGCTGTTTTTCCCTATACCACCAACAGGACATTCAATAGAAAGACGGATGGATGCTAACCCAAACGAGTCGGAAAAGACACGACCAAAAGCACGAAATTCGTGAGCTAAACCTGTCAGGATTAGTCCTTTTTACTAAAACTTGTCCCTGCATGTTTTGCGCAGGGAAGGTCAAAATTGTCTACGGAAGATCGAAGACATTATCGATAGTAAACGTATGAAATAAATTAACATGCGCTGGTCAATGCGGACGCCATTGCATTGACCAGCGTAACTTCCGCAAAGCCGAAGTTGCGAGCCCTAGCGAAGTTTTTTTCTATAATCATGTCATCCCTTCGGGATTTTTCTGTCTGCCCTTTTTCCTCGTTTGCTCTTAACCATTCTGGAAAAACATTCTTCGTCAGTTTCGCTGAATAGTTATGTACATTTACAATAAACATTTCTTTTATTGTAAAGACATGCTCATGGAAAACCGATCCGTATATCAATGCCAGGTATATGATTTGACTTAGGATAAGACATTTGTTAAAATTTCCCTTTCATAAAAATAGATTGCAGAAATTATTTTGACACAAGCAACATACACGGAATTAGCCGGTAAATTCTGTAGTTTTTTGTAAAATACCTATCGTGCCTTTCTCTGGAATGGGGATATATCATTGGGTTATTGTATTGTCGGTATTGACCTGGGTGGGACAAATTTAAAAAGCAGGCATTGTTGATACGGGTGGGAGAATTCTCCATCGCCTTTCCATAAAAACCAATTCGAATGCAGATCCGCAGACCATTTCAAATCAAATACTTGAACTCATCGCAGAAACGATACGAAGCGCTCAGGTAAAGGAATCTGACGTTATCGGCGTTGGGCTGGGATCGCCTGGCCTTGTTGATAAACAGGGCGAAACGATCCTCTTTTCTCCAAACCTTCCCCTGTGGCGTAATATCCCTATTAAACACATCGTGTCAGAACGGTTTTCAAAACCCTGTGTACTGGAAAATGATGCCAATGCCGCCGCCTGGGGCGAGAAGTGGGCGGGGGCTGGTAAGGAAGTGAAATCGCTGGTAATGTTGACCCTGGGGACTGGGGTGGGGGGTGGCATTGTTATCGATAACAAGCTGTGGCGTGGCGCCAATAACGTGGCTGCAGAGATTGGCCACATGGTAATCCAGACGGATGGGCCTCCCTGCAATTGCGGTAACCGGGGATGCGTTGAGGTGTACGCATCGGCGACTGGAATGGTGCGACTCTTTAAAGAAGTGTTAAAGGCTGGTGCATCATCCTCATTGAAAGTTTCTGACGAAATTACGGCAAAGATGATTAACGAGGCCGCCATCCATGGTGACAAGGTATCATTGGATGTTATTGCGGAGACGGGGCGTTACCTTGGGATTGCCCTTGTCAATATCATGCATGTATTAAATCCGGAGATGATTGTATTGTCGGGAGGTATGATCGGTTCCGGACAATTATTGATGGATCCTATCAGAAAGGTTACTACGCAAAGGGCGTTTGAGGCGTCATATCAGGATACGAAAATTGTCTTTTCCCAGCTCGGGAATGATGCGGGGATTATAGGAGCGGCTGGATGTCTACTGAAAGAATTAGAAATTTCTGCATAATTGCACACATTGATCATGGGAAATCCACCCTGGCAGACCGATTGCTGGAAAAGACCCATACCATTACCTCCAGGGAGTTCCGCAACCAGATGCTGGACGATATGGATCTGGAACGTGAACGTGGTATTACCATCAAGGCTAGTGCCGTTGCCTTGAACCTGGTACGGGACGGCAAGGAATATAATCTCAATCTGATAGATACGCCTGGCCATGTGGACTTCAGTTATGAGGTATCCCGGAGCCTTGGCGCCTGCGAAGGGGCGTTATTGCTGGTAGATGCATCGCAGGGTGTTGAGGCACAGACCGTAGCCAACGCCTATCTTGCCATGGAGCACAATTTGGCGATTATCCCGGTCATTAGCAAGATCGACCTGCCGCAGTCCCGTCCCTACGACGTGCTTACCGAAATGGAGAAAACCTTGGGTATCGATCCCAGCGAAGCGCTTATGGTCAGCGCAAAGACCGGTGAAGGCGTTGATGAAATTTTTGGGGCTGTTATCAAACGCATCCCACCGCCCAAAGGCGATTCACAGGCATCGCTGAGGTCTTTGATCTTTGATTCGGTGTACGATGAGTATCGCGGAGTTATTATTTATCTGCGGATATTTGATGGCTCCGTTAAGGTGGGCGACGAGATCTATATGATGAAAACCAACAGCTCTTTCAAGGTTGAAGAGGTCGGCGTCTTCAAACCCAAGATGGTAGCTAAAAAGGGACTCTTTGCGGGTGAGGTGGGTTACTGCATTGCCAATATAAAATCGATTCGGGATGTCAAGGTGGGAGATACGGTTACCCACAACCGGGAAAGAACGGCCGAAGCGTTACCTGGGTATCGGGCACCGATACCGATGGTATACTGCGGTGTTTATCCGGCAGATAATGCCGATTTCCACGTGTTGCGCGAGGCATTGGAACGGCTGAGCCTGAATGATTCGTCATTCACCTTTGAACCGGAGACTTCGCAGGCGCTTGGGTTTGGATTCCGTTGTGGATTTCTTGGCCTACTGCACATGGAAATTGTCCAGGAACGTCTGGAGCGTGAGAGCAACATCAATATTGTTCAAACCGCTCCGAACGTGACCTATGAGATATTAAAGATCAATAAAGAGATAGTCAGGGTCGACAACCCGGAAAAGGTGCCCATGGTAAATGAAATTGAGGAATTCAGAGAACCCATCGTGCGTGCCAGCTTTGTTTTGCCCACAGAATATGTCGGGACGATTATGCAGTTTGCCGAAGGGCGCAGGGGCCGATATAAAAGCACCGAGTATCTCAGTGAAAAACGCGCGATACTTTGCTATGAGCTACCGTTGGCGGAAATCATCTTTGATTTTTTTGACAAGCTGAAATCCGCTACGCGGGGCTATGGAACCCTGGATTATGATTTCCTTGGGTATGAGCCTGCAGAGCTGGTAAAATTGGACATTTTGGTGTCGGGCAAACGGGTGGATGCCCTTTCCACGATTGTCCACCGGAAAGATGCAGAGATCAAAGGGCGGCGATTGGTGAAAAAGCTTAAGAACGAAATTTCGCGACACCTCTTTGAGGTGGTTTTACAGGCGGCAATTGGAAGCAGAGTTATTGCGCGGGAGACGATACGCCCCATTGCGAAAAACGTAACGGCCAAGTGTTATGGCGGTGATATTACCCGAAAGCGAAAACTTTTAGAAAAGCAGAAAGAAGGCAAAAAAAGGATGAAGTCTGTCGGGAATGTGGAAATCCCGCAAAAAGCGTTTTTATCGGTATTATCCGTTGATGAGTGAGGTGTGGTATGGCTGATACAAAAGGAAAACAGGCAAGTACCCTGGTAAAAGAAAAGACGAAAAAGAAGAAGGGGAAATTACGTGAAAATATCGAGTCTATCGCTATTGCCGTTGCCGTGGCTTTTGCAATCCGGTATTTTGTGGTGGAGGCATTTAAAATTCCCACGGGGTCAATGGCACCAACCTTATTGGGTGAGCACAAGAACGTGAAATGCCCGAATTGCGGCTGGTTTTTTTATGCCGACCGTCACAGCGAAGATGCTCTGTGTCCCAATTGTCAATTTGAGATAAACCTCTCTGCTTATTGCAACGTCTGCAGCAATAGGATTCGCTATAACTGGCCTGCGTGGTTATGGCGGAATGGCCGTTGCCCCCGGTGTCAAATTTCAATTGTCTGGTCAGACCTGTCAAACCGGGTAATTCATGGGGGGAATCGAATCGTGGTGAACAAATTCTGGTACAAATTTGTCAATCCAAAGCGATGGGATGTTATGGTGTTTATTTATCCGTTGCACGATCTCACGTGCAAGAATTGCTCTGCCGAATTTCCCGAAGCGGAATGGCGGGAAGGCTTCCGCTGTCAACGGTGTGGATCTACAAAATTTTCAAAGAAGAAGAAAAATTATATTAAACGGCTTGTCGGTTTGCCCGGAGAAAAGCTTCAGATTATTAATGGTGATATTTATATCAATGATAAGATACAAAGGAAGCCTGATTCCGTGCAGAAAACGCTATGGCTGCCAGTCTATAACAGTAATTATGTAGTAAAGAACGAAGATACTCCTGTATGGATAACCAACAGTGATGCATGGAAGATTCACGATACATCGATTACCCTCGACACCCTGTCCCAGGAAAATTCAGACGCATCTCTGATGACGTTTGGCCGGAGTGTTTCCGATCAAAACGGCTACAATAGCCGGTCGGGGTACAATGAAATGGGGGATGCCAAGATTGGTTTCGATGTTACCCTTCTGAAAGATTCTCAATCTCTGACGCTTGTCCTGGAAAAGAATAACGACATCTTTACAGCGCTTATTCCTTCAGACGATGCGGCTGGAAAAACTGTCCTCATGAGGAACGGAACGAATGTGCTGGAAAAGGACTTTCGTTTGCAAACCGGACTTCTGCATAAGGTCGAGTTTTCAAATGTTGATCGCATGGTATTCCTGACGATAGATGATAACAAGATCTTTGCCTTTGACTATGACGATGGGACAATACCTGATCCGAGCCCCTCTGACACGAGTAAGATTCGTTTTGGCGGCACTCGCATTCATGCAACATTTGGTAATATTAAAATATTTCACGATATTTATTATACCAATCTCGCTTCCGGCACCTGGGGCACAATAAAGCCGGTACAGTTGGGAGAAAAGGATTATTTTATGCTTGGAGATAATAGCAGAAACAGTAATGATAGCCGCGTATGGAAATTTGTTCCGGAAAAGAATATTGTCGGCAAGGCATTTTTTGTGTTCTGGCCTTTAAACACCATGAAATTTATAAAATAATGTTATGAATTTACTCCGAGCAGAGGGATTAACAAAGTCATACGGCAAACGCACCGTTGTCAATCATGTCAGTTTTGAGGTGAATGACGGCGAGATCGTAGGGATACTCGGCCAAAATGGAGCAGGCAAAAGCACCTCCTTCAATATGATCATCGGTGTTGTCCGTCCCGACAGCGGCCGGGTGATCTTCCAGAATGAGGATATTACTGACTATCCCATTTACCAGCGTGCGAGGAAGGGGATGGGGTACTTGTGCCAGGAACCATCCGTCTTTCAGCGATTGACGGTTGAGGAAAACGTTCTTGCCATCCTGGAGACGCACCGGTATAACGGTGACGAGAAATATAAACGGCTGTTCGAATTGCTGAGCGAATTTAACCTCAAGCATCTGGCAAAAAGCAAGGCATTCACCCTGTCAGGCGGAGAAAGACGGCGGCTCGAAATTGCACGGGCGCTTGCCAGCTCTCCCACCATGCTCCTTCTCGACGAACCATTTACCGGTGTCGATCCTATTGCGGTGAACGAGGTGCAGGACATCCTCTTAAAACTCAAAAATAAGGGGATTGGTCTCCTGATCACCGACCATAATGTCCGTGAAGCCCTGAGCATTACGAGTCACTCGTATATCGTCAGCGAAGGCACGGTTGTTGCCAAGGGCACTACCCAGGAAATCCTGAATAATCCCGTCGCACGCCAATCCTATTTAGGGGATAATTTCCCTACCAGTGAACATCGGTTAGGCGATTTTAAGGACATCCATAGCAAAACACCAAGAGACGCCGACCGAAAACCCATCGTTCGCAAAGATACCAATATCAGATAATAGGTACCTTGCTATAATTTGTCAGAGTTTCCCAAAAAGCAAAAGCATGCTTCAGCATTTCTCAGTCTTCCGGTTACCTCATGAATAAAGAAGAATTTTTTACTGAAGATGTCTTAACAGACAAAATATACGACAGGGAGGTGATGCGAAAGCTGCTGTCGTATGTACTGCGATACAAGGCTTCAGGTTTGTTGTCCATCTTTATCGTGCTGATTACTACCGTTTTATTCCTGCTTTGCCCATACCTCTTTGGATATGCAATTGATCACGGCATCAATAAGGGCAATAAGGCGCTGCTCTACCAGACGGCATTAGCCATACTTGGGATCGAAACATTACGGCTCATCTTAGTGGTGGTGCAGAGCTATAACATTCAGTCCATCGGACAGAAGGTCATGCTGGATATACGCATGGAGCTGTTTCGCCATGTCCAATCGCTTCCCGCCTCTTTTTTTGATAAAAATCCCGTAGGGAGAACCGTCACGCGCCTGACGAACGATATTGCAGCCATTGGAGAACTCTTTTCTGCCGGCGTTATCGTGGTAATCGGAGACATCTTCATCATCATCGGGATATTTGTTGCTATGGCGATGCTTAACTGGAAGCTTGCCCTCGTCACCCTTTCCGTTTTTCCCATAATCGTAATGATTGCCCTCTGGTTCGGGAAACGCATGAAGAATTCATTCCGGGAGATACGGCGCAAACTGGCGCGCATCAACGCCTATCTCAATGAAAATATCACGGGGATGAAGGTTGTTCAGCTCTTTAACCGGGAGAAAAAGAATTACGCCAAATTTGATGAGATCAATGACGACTATTTAAAAGAGCAGGTCAGATACATCGGCTATTTCGCCGTGTTCCAGCCGGCAGTGAATATCGTAAGCGCGTTGGCAGTTGGCCTGGTGCTCTGGTATGGTGCGGTGAGATACCTGCACGGTTTTCTTACCCTTGGTGTGCTGGTGGCATTCCTGGCATACGTTTATGATTTATTTGATCCCATCCGGGATATTGTGGAAAAATACAATATTTTTCAGGGCGCTATGGCATCCTCAGAACGGGTATTTGGTCTCATGAGAGAGACGGCAGAGGTGGATTATGTTATTCACAATCCATCCAGAGAAGCTTCTCCGGGGGACTTTAAAGGAGGGGTAGAATTTCAGCATGTCTGGTTTGCCTACCAGAGCGATTATGTCTTGAAAGATATATCCTTCAGAATAGAGCCTGGGCAGTCAGTCGCACTGGTGGGGGTAACGGGCAGCGGGAAGACATCGATCGCAAGCGTCCTGACACGTCTCTATGAAATCCAAAAAGGCTCGATCCTGCTTGATCAGATCGATATCCGGAATATAGAAAAGATAGGGCTCCGGCACATCATTGGTTTAGTGAGCCAGGATGTATTCTTGTTTGCGGGTACCTTACGGGACAACATTACCCTGTTCAATCCCATACCCCATGCAAAGGTGTTATCAACCATCGGGGCGTTAGGGTTGATGCCCTTTATCGACCGCATGCCCGGGGGGCTTGATATGGAGATTGCCGAGCGGGGCGCAAATCTCTCTGTAGGTGAACGCCAGTTTATTTCCCTTTCCCGGATTATTCTTTATGACCCGCGGGTGATCATTCTTGACGAGGCAACATCCAGCATGGATCCCATCTCAGAAGTCTTGATCCAGAACGCCATGCAAAAGGTCACACAAGGCAGGACGTCCATCCTCATTGCCCACCGGTTATCTACCATCCTTCATAGTGACAAGATTATCGTATTAAGCAAGGGAGAGAAAGTTGAAGAGGGCAGTCACGAAGAACTCCTGCGGCTAGGCGGTCTTTATAGCCAGTTATATAAGGTGTATATGAAGGAGGAGTTGATAGGGCATGGGTAATTACGAAGGACAGCAAAAATAGTATCGAAAAACATTCACGGAATGCTTTGACTTATGACTTTTGTGAAAGGTGAAAGGGATAAGGAATAATTTTGATTGTCCCACCAGTATCAAATAGCTATCATATTGATACTATTACTTAACGTTTTAAGGATTTCAAACCATTTTTTCCCCTCTAAAAAGAGGTCCTTAAGGGAGGATGAAAATGTCACAATTATTGATCAGAAACCTTGAAGAAGAAACTATTGAGCTATTGAAAAATCAGGCAAAGCTGCATAACCGTTCATTGCAGGGTGAGGTAAAACAGATACTGGAAGAACATGTAAAAATGTCCATGAAGGATGCACGAATAAAAGCCAGAAAGATACGCGCAAGTTTTGGGAAAACGATATTTTCAGACAGCGCTAATCTCATCCGTGAGGGTCGTAACCGTTGAACAAGTTTGTTGTCAGTAAGAAGTGCATGCCAAATGGTTACCGCAGACGTTAAACTATGCCATGCCATCAAAAGAACACCATTCAAAACAAATGTTTTATGGGTTGAAGGGATACCTTGATGTATAGGAATTTCAAAGTTTGTTGAAATCACAGAACACTGTCAGGGTTCAGAACCCTGACAGTGTTAATTTTCATTCGCCCCTGTGTGTGACTTCAAACAAAGTCGCCGAAGGCCTAATTTAATAACATTATCAAATTGCCATAAGGATCGTTACATCAGGAGAGTTTTAAAAATATTTCAGGAAATGCCTGTGACCACAGACTTGTCGTTCATAACAAATGAAAAAAATCAAAGCCTGAAGGACAGGTTTGAGGTACTGATAAAAGACACCTCTTTTTTTGACTGCCTTGTGGGATATTTTTATACCAGTGGATTCCATGCCCTTTATAACGCTCTTGAAAAAACAGAAAAGATAAGAATTCTTATTGGCATCAGCACAAACAGGCAAACTTATACTCTACTTGATCAAGCGAGTAAATCTAATCAGGGGGTAATTCATTTTTCTCATGCGGAAACAAAAGAAGAAGTTGAAAATCTGGTAAAAAGCGAGTTGGCCGATTCTGACGACAATAAAAATGTGGAAGACGGGGTAAGCAAGTTCATTGAATGGGTTAGAGACAAAAAATTGGAGATAAGGGCGTACCCGTCGCAAAACATACATGCCAAGCTTTATATTATGACCTTTCACAGAGGCGATAGAGATATCGGGCGTGTGGTCACGGGTTCCAGCAATTTTACCCAGGCAGGGCTTGTTGATAATTTAGAATTCAATGTGGAGTTAAAAAACAGAAGCGACTATGACTTTGCCAGACAAAAATTCGATGAGTTGTGGAATAATGCGGTGGATGTCAGTGAGAAGTATGTTCAGACTCTTGAGGGAAATACCTGGCTCAGTCAAAACATAACCCCATATCAGCTTTATCTTAAATTCCTTTATGAATATTTCAAAGATGAACTTAGTCAGGCAGACGAAGTGTTTTTGAAATATCTTCCCCAGGAATTCATGAAACTGGAATATCAGGAACAGGCAGTTTTAAACGCACGAAAAATACTTCTGGAATACGGCGGGGTCTTTATCTCCGATGTGGTAGGGTTGGGCAAGACATACATATCGGCAATGCTGGCAGGTCAGCTTGACGGCAGAACACTGGTCATTGCCCCGCCTGTCCTGCTCGAAAGATCGAATCCCGGCTCCTGGACTAATGTGTTTTCTGATTTCAGGGTGCCGGCCGACTTTGAATCACTTGGCAAATTGGACGACCTTATTGACAGAGGCATAGAGAAATACACCAATATTATTATCGATGAGGCACACCGTTTTAGAACGGAAACGACGGTCACCTATGAGAAACTGGCGGAAATCTGCGTGGTAAAAGGGTGGTTCTGGTAACGGCGACTCCCTATAACAATGCGCCAAAAGATATTCTCAGCCTTTTAAAGCTATTTCAAAAAGCCAGAAAAAGCACCATCCCCAACCTGCCGGACCTGGAAGGCTTTTTTAGTGGTCTGGATAGAAAGTTGAAAAAACTGGACCGTCAGAAAGATTATGCAAAATACATAAACACGGTAAAAGAAAATGCGCGGGAACTACGTGAAAAAGTCCTCAAATATCTCATGGTGCGCCGCACCCGCACTGAGATCGAAAAATACTTTAACAAGGACATAAAGGGCCAAAACCTCAAATTCCCCAATGTTGAAAAGCCAGTTCCGCTCTTTTATGAACTCAATGATAGGGAGGACGAAGTATTCAACAAAACCATAGAATTGATAGCGCAAAAATTCAAATACGCCCGCTATATGCCTATGCTTTATTATGGAGGCAAAATTTCACAACCAGAGGAACTTTCGCAAAAGAATATGGGCAAGTTTATGAAAATCCTGCTGGTGAAGCGCCTTGAAAGTAGTTTCTTTGCCTTTAAAAACTCAGTGGACAGATTCCTCCGCTCTTACGAGATGTTTATAAAAGAGCTTGATAACGGAAATGTCTATGTAAGTAAAAAGCACACCAATAAAATATTTGAACTGCTGGAGAGCGATGACGATGAAGCCGTCCAGCGATTGATAGACGAAGGCAAGGCGGAAAGATACGCAAGCAGTGAATTTAGAGAAGGCTTCAGAGATGACTTACAGCACGACCATGACATCCTCCTCGAGGTTAAAAAATTATGGCATCACGTTAACCGCGACCCGAAGCTTTTAAAGTTTTTAGGGGAATTATCAAAAAATCCGGTTTTACAAGAGAATCATCTGATTATCTTTACAGAATCAAAAGAAACCGCAAACTATCTGTTCAAAAACATAAACCAACAATATCCGAATAAGGTGCTGTGTTTTACTGGTGATTCAGTCGAGGCAACGCGTGACAAGGTCATTGAGAATTTTGACGCCAGGGCGCGCGATTCGAAAGAAGATTACCGGATACTGGTCTCCACCGAAGTGCTGGCTGAAGGCGTTAACCTGCACTGCTCCAATACCGTAATCAATTACGATATCCCCTGGAATCCCACCCGCATGATGCAGCGGGTAGGGCGCGTCAACCGTGTGGATACGTCATTTGACACGATTTATACCTTTAATTTTTTCCCGACCAGACAATCAAATGACCAGATAAAACTGAAAGAAGCGGCGGAGGCAAAAATCAATGCTTTTTTAACCTTGCTTGGCGGAGATGCAGAACTTTTGACTGAGGGTGAACCGATTGGCTCGCATGAACTCTTTAACCGGTTGATTTCCAGACAAACACTGGAAGGCGAGGAGGAATCCGGAGAAAGCGAATTGAAATACCTCCAGGTGATAAAAGAGATTCGCGATAAAGACCCAGATCTTTTTGAAAAAATAAAATGCCTTCCCAAAAAGGCACGCACTGCCAAAACCCTGACAGGGTTTGGAACCCTGTCAGGGTTAATTACCTACTTCAGACGGGAAAAACTGCAGAAATTCTTTAAAGCAATACGCAATAGTGTGGCTGAAGAATTGGATTTTTTGACCGCGGCAAAACTGCTGGAGAGCAGCCCTGAAGAAACGAAAGAAAAACTACCAGAACAGTATTACGACCTCCTGGATAAAAACAAGGAGGCATTTATTTTAGCGACAACAGAGGAAATGCCGCATCACGGACAAAGGGGCGGACGTGACAGCGCTGCAAACATCCTCAGAATTTTAAAGGCAACCCTGAAGAACACCAAAAAACTGACAGAAGACCAGGAAATTTACCTGAAAAAAGTCCTTGTTCAACGTGAAGAAGGAGGACTGCCGAAACAGACGGCAACCCAAACACGGAAAGCCTTGCATGTAATTGAGAATGAAATTGTTAAAGCTGGTAGACTGGAGGCAGAGCCTCCAGCCCCCACTCGTCGCCAGGTACATTGGACAACGACCACTGCACCTTTTTAAACCATACGTCTTTCTCGTAGTTAGCGACCCCAGTAGCGTTGCTCTATACCAGAGAAGAGGTAACCTATCATGCCTTAGCACACGTCTTAAGAAATTCTCTTTCAAGTGAGAGTAACCCCATCTTGAAGAAACGGTGTACCGGGAAACGTTTGTTGTCAGTTTTCCACTTTCTCGAAAACTTGAAGCATCGAAGCCTCATTCGTACCCAGCAGTCTAAC
>AYTS01000030.1 GCA_002009475.1 Candidatus Brocadia carolinensis
CACCGAGAAAGGGCAGTTGGCACGAATAACACGCCATACTCATACACCCCAAAAGGTTGTCTGTACCTCGTAACTCCGTCATACCCCTCACGGGAAATACGCTATCTTTCTACGCATACGGATTGCTTCATGGTATGTGCATAGGTACAAACTTCTCCACGAGGAATTAGGCTCGCAGAGATGGTATTTTCAACCACTTAGGTATTCCATACTTCAAGGCACGCCCTGCTCAACCACAAGGTGTATTAATTGGAGATATAAAGGGGAATACCCGTTTGTCTATGAAGAAAAATGAAACATCCCAGCGGTTGTATCCCTGGGGGAACGATCCTGATCCTAATCGCGCTAATTACAATGAAACGGGTATTGGCGCTACGAGCGCCGTCGGGTGTTTTCCGTCTGAAGCGAGTCCCTATGGTTGCGAGGAGATGAGCGGTAATGTCTGGGAATGGACGCGAAGCATTTATAGAGAATACCCGTACGATCCAAAGGACGGCAGGGAAAATCTGGAGGCTTCAAGTGCAAAGATCCGTGTTGTTCGTGGCGGGTCGTTCTACTTTAGTCACTGGGGCGTGCGTTGTTCCTACCGCTACGGGGCTCGATCCAGGCAGCGGGGACTACGACTTTGGTTTTCGTGTGATGTTGTCCCCATTTATCTCTGAACTCTGATGCCTCTGGACTCTGTATCTCTGAAGCGGCAGGAAAATTTGGTGGAAACTGCAAAGGGACATGTGTGTTGTGTAGCCGCAAGCTTCAGCCTGCGCCGACTGAAGGCCACGAACACTGGGTATCATAAATACTGCATAGCGCAGCAAAGCCGCACCCAATTCTCCGTTGTGAAAGCGGGAGATTGCTTCGGAAAAGACCCTCGCAATGACACAGGCTATGCTTTGATGACATATTGTGTGTTGTCATTGCGAGCGAAGCGAAGCAATCTTTCTATCACAAACAATCTGTTTCTCCTGATAAGGGATAAAAAGGGTTGTGGAAAAACTTACAGAAAGAAGAAGTTTTTACACGGTAATACTATAGCGCAGCAAAGCTGCAACCAAGTCCCCCCCTGTCGGTAGGACAAGCATCCCCGCTTGTCATTATGATGTCAACCGGGGACGGTTGACCTTCCTCAGGGAGGGAATTACAAAAGATTGAAATTCCGAAACCTTTAATTATGAAAACCCTGTGATTACCCTTGACACAGAAACCTCTTTTGTTATAATTTCGACTTCTTTTCATATTGTCCATTTTTTTGTAAGAGAACAGGTGCTTAGTCCATGGAAGATGCCATACGGAAGGCGGGGATTCTCATTGAAGCACTGCCTTATATACGGTCGTTCAGAAGTAAAATAGTTGTCATCAAGTTTGGCGGCGGGGCGATGTCCAGCGATGAAGTGCTCACCAACGTCCTTCAGGACATTGTCTTTATGAAAACGGTTGGCATTTTTCCCATCCTGGTGCATGGCGGTGGCCCTCATATCAGCCAGGAGATGACGCGAAGGGGTCTGAGTCCAAAATTTATCGAAGGGCACAGAATTACCGATCGCGAGACCCTGGAGATAGCCAAAGACGTCCTGATACATCAGATCAGCGCCTCTATCGTAAAGAAGATTTCAGAATTGGGTAACGGTGCCGCTTGTATTTGGGAAAATGGCTACTGTCCAATAAAGGCAGAAAAATACTATGTTGAAACAAAGACAGAGCAGGGCGACGCAAAGAGATTAGATATTGGTTTTGTCGGTAAGGTTACGGGAATTGATAAGGACTGGTTCATGAATTTATGCACCTCATGCACTATTCCTATTGTACCGCCGATTGCAGAAGGCACCAATGGAGACGTGTATAATGTCAATGCAGACAACGTTGCAGCTTTTGTTGCAAAGGCGCTTGGCGCGGAGAAGCTCGTATTTCTCTCAAATACCCACGGCATCATGACACGACCGAAAGATGAGACGTCTTTTGCTTCGACCCTTCACGAAGACGAGGTCCACGCACTCATCGATAAAAAGATCATTAGTGAGGGCATGCTTCCCAAGGCATTGGCCTGTATCGGTGCGGTGAAGGAAGGGGTGAAGAAGGCACATATTATCAATGGAACGATTCCGCATGCGCTTTTATTGGAAATTTTTACCGATAAAGGCGTCGGAACGCAGATTATCGTATAAAAGATTGTTGTATCTCATAGCGCAGCAAAGCCGTACCCAATTCTTCGTTGTGAAAGCGGGAGATTGCTTCGGAAAAGACTCCTCGCAATGACACAGGAAATGCTTTGATGACGTATGGTGCGTTGTCATTGCGAGCACATTTGCGTAGCTCAGGGTAAACTCCGCGAAGCATCTTTTACTCATAAACAATCTATTCCTCCTGATAAGGGATAAATAGGGTTGTGAAAAAAACTTACAAAAAAGGGAAGTTTTTACACGGTAATACTACAATGAATATTGTATAATTTCAGGGGATTGAAATTGAATGGTTCTTTCAATCCCCTTTTCGTTTTTAAGGAAGAAAGGCATGAATACAAAAGAGATTCAGGAAATTTATGACCGCTATGTCATTCCCAATTATATTCGAAATCCTATTTTACTTGAAAAGGGGAGTGGTGTGGATGTGTGGGACGCTGAAGGAAAGCGTTACCTCGACCTCTTTTCCGGCTGGGCGGTAAGCCTGTTGGGGCACTGCCATCCTCATGTCGTTGCTGCCATTCAAAATCAGGCGGCAAAACTCCAGCATGCACCGAATATCTATTATACTGAACCCCAGGGGTTGCTGGCAAAACAGATATCTGAAAAATCCTTTGGTGGACAGTGTTTCTTCTGTAACAGCGGCGCTGAGGCTAACGAAGCTGCGATCAAGCTTGCCCGTATCCATAATGCAAACACGGGCAGATATAAGATCATTACGTTTTTGGACTCATTTCATGGCCGGACGATTGCCACGGTTACCGCAACGGCACAGCCAAAATATCATAAAGGTTTTGCGCCGCTCGTTGAAGGGTTTTCCTATGTGCCGTTCAATGATCTGGATGCGCTTAAAAAGGCGGTAGACGACAAGACGTGCGCAATTATGCTGGAGCCCATTCAGGGCGAAGGTGGCATTAATATCGCCACGAAAGAGTTTATGCATGGCATACGAAGACTGTGTGATGAGAAAGGCTTGTTGATGATCCTTGACGAGGTCCAATGTGGTATGGGAAGATCGGGAAAATATTTTGCGTATCAGCACTATGATATTAAGCCGGATATTATGACCCTGGCAAAGGCGCTCGGGGGTGGTGTCGCCATTGGAGCAATGACTGCCAAAAAGGAGATAGCGAAGAGTCTTGTTCCCGGCAGCCATGCCTCCACGTTTGGCGGAAATCCTCTGGCATGTGCGGCAGGGGTAGCGGTATTTGAAACGATTGAAAAAGAAGGATTACTTTCTCATGTCACAAAAATAGGCAACTATTCTGTCGAACAATTGCAATCATTACAAAAGACGCACAACACGATTCGTGAGGTGCGCGGTGTGGGTCTTATGATTGGAATTGAACTTACGGTGAACGGCGCCGAGTTTATCAAAAGTTGTATCCAGGCAGGCCTGTTCCTTAATTGTACCCACGAGAAAGTCATCCGGTTTATGCCTCCTCTGAACGTTAAAAAAGAGCATATCGATGAGGGGCTTAAGATTATTAGTGCGGTTCTATCTAAACGCTGATTTGATGGAATCTCAAACAAGAATTTCCTCCCCCTTAATCCCCCTCAGTGAGGGGGTCAAACAACTGTCTCCCGTTGGCGGGGGCGAAGGGGGTGGACTTCAGTCGAGAAAATTTGTATTTATAAGTAGCTGAAGACCTGATTTAATGTATAGGTATTTCAAGCCAATTTATTCCCACGTAAGAGAGGAGACCGGGGGGGAGGAAGTTTGCCGCAACACACCCAGGTCCATGGCCCATGTAAAGCGACCAGCCTGGTCGCCCTACAATGTGGGGAGATTAAAGTCGCTGCCGAAGGCTAGTTAAATATTAAGGAATTTCAATTACCCCCCATAATCCCCCCGTAAACGGGGGGAAACAGGGAGAAAGGTGACAAATACCTGATAGGGATTTTCATTTTGCTAATGCAGTTTTTCGGTAGGGTGGATTAAGCGAAGCGAATCCACCCTATCAAACAACCTTGAAGGTGAATACGGCGTAAAAAAACGACGTCTTAATCTAATCTACCCATATCTTGTGAGAGAATGCTTATGAAATGCAAGGATTTAATTTCAATTGTGGACCTTTCGCAATCTGACATCGAGGAAATATTCCATGTCACCAGGGAACTCAAGGAATGGCACAACAAGGGATACGATGAGAAGTGCCTGAACGGGAAGATCCTGGGAATGATCTTCGAAAAGAGTTCTATGCGCACACGCGTTTCCTTTGAAGTGGCAATGATACAGTTGGGCGGTCATGCCATCTATCTGACCCAAAGCGATATCGACCTTGGCAAAAGGGAGGCGGTAAAAGACGGCGCCAGGGTGCTGTCGAGGTATGTCGGGGGGATCGTTATCCGCACCTTCGGTCAGGACACTATTCAGGAACTGGCCAGATATGCCACCGTGCCGGTTATTAATGCCTTATCAGACTACCTCCATCCATGTCAGGCGCTTACCGATGTGTACACGATCAAAGAAAAGTTTGGTACCTACACCAATATAAAGATATCCTACATTGGAGATGGAAATAATGTTGCGCGGTCTTTGGCACAAATCTGCTCAAAACTTGGTATCCATTTTTATGTAGCATCACCAAAGGGATATGAACTTTCATCAGATTTTATTGCTAAAACGAAACAGATGGCGGATGGCAGCGACTTGATACACCTCTGCCATGACCCAAGGGAAGTAGCAAAAAACGCACATGTGCTGTACACCGATACGTGGGTTAGTATGGGACAGGAGACAGAAAAAGAGACGAGACAGCGGGCGTTCAAGGGCTTTCAGATTAATGATGATATTGTGAAATTGGCAAAGGACGATGTCAAAATAATGCACTGCCTGCCCGCCCATCGGGGAGAAGAGATTACGGACGAAGTTATTGATGGACCACATTCTATTGTCTATGATCAGGCAGAAAACAGACTTCATGTGGAAAAAGCGCTCTTAAAACTTTTGTTGCGTAAATAAAACCATGAGAGTAGATAACCGCTTACCTGATGAATTGCGACCACTGATTATCACCAGGCATTTTACCAAATATGCGCCAGGCTCCGTACTGATTCAAGCCGGCAACACCAAAGTCATCTGTACGGCATCCGTGGAAGAAACCGTGCCGCCCCATCTGAAAAATAGCGGAGAAGGCTGGATTACGGCGGAATATTCTCTCCTGCCAGGTTCCACGCCGGTAAGAGCTCCAAGGGAATCTTCCAGGGGAAAGGTGGGAGGGCGAACCCATGAAATACAGAGACTCATTGGTCGTTCATTGCGTTCCGTTATTGATCTTGCGTTGCTGAAGGAACGGACGATCTGGATTGACTGTGATGTGATCCAGGCGGATGGGGGGACGCGCACTGCGGCGATTACCGGTAGTTACGTCGCATTGATGGATGCGATCCGATGGCTGAAAGGCAAAGACCTGATTAAGGAAAATCCGGTCATCAATAGTGTCGCAGCGGTAAGTGTTGGGATCGTAAATGGCGTTGTTCTCTTAGACCTCTGCTATGCAGAAGATGCCGCCGCGCAGGTCGACATGAATGTCGTGATGACAGGCGATGGCAAATTCATAGAATTACAGGGCACGGGAGAAGAGTATGCCTTTGATGACGAACAATTGGCAGGGATGGTGAAGATGGCAAAAAAAGGCATTGGTGAAATTATTGAGATGCAAGAGAGGGCGCTGGAAACAGGGGGTTGAGAGAAAAACGAAATCTTGATGGTATAGGAATTTCAAACCGGTTTATCCTCAGGCATGTAGAGCGACCAGTCTGGTCGCCTTACAATAAGGGGAGATTTAAGGTCGTTGTCAAAGGCAGCCTATTTAAATGTTAAGGAATCTCGAACACCCCCATTAATCCCCCCGTAAACGGGGGGAAAACAGGGGAAGTCGTCGAAGTCCTAATTCAATGGTAAGGAATTTCAATCTTTTGTAATTCCCCTCTCGAAAGAGGGATTAAGGGGTGTAATCTAATGCCCTAACGCAGCGAAGCCGCAACCAATTCTTCGTTGTGAAAGCGGGAGGTTGCTTCGGAAAAGA
>AYTS01000031.1 GCA_002009475.1 Candidatus Brocadia carolinensis
ACGCTGCGAAATCTTGCCCGGGGGCGAGCCGCAGGGCTGACGTCTGAAGCAATTTTGGAAAAACTATCGAGCATGCAAATGATTGATGTTCATTTACCGACAACGGATGGCCGTCATATTGTCATGAGCCGCTATACCCAGCCGGAAAAGGATGTTTCACTCCTTTTGGCACAATTGGGATTGACGCTTCCTGAACAACCGCCGCCCAAGGTTTATGCATCGGGACAGGTCGGTCTGTAGTGCCGACCTTTTTACATGACCCCTTGAATTTACTGGCTTAGCGGGTTGGCTACCCCTCGAATTGCGAAGGTCGGGCTAATCGCAAAATCTCCGATTACCTTGGACAGTGGATAGCAGGAGAATCTCGCAATCCTCTGGAGGGAAACGGTACATATTACATTGAACCCCTGATTCTGGTATTCTAAAAAATTCTCTCAATAATATCGGTTTTTATCTGGTTGTGGTATAAATTTTGCCCACTTAATCTAGTATTTTCAATTTCTAAAGACACAAATCATGTCTGAGTTTGGTTCTTCCTCTTAGATGTGTGCCTACAATTTTTTTAACAAGTGATACTATATTATGCGTTGTATGTTATCTGTTTTGTATAGTTTTCGGTATCTCTTGAGAATGTCCCAGGATGAGAGGTACTGTTTCGTAAAGAATGCATGATCGATGGCAAACCGTAAACAGCAGAATATAATAAAGATTTTAGGGTGCCTTTTAACAAAGTATGAGCGTACCAAGGTTTTTTTGGTTTATGCTTGTAATTGCATTTTCTTTTTTATTAAAAATTCCCATCATAACTGCCAGTCAAAAAATCATATCTTCCCCAAAAACTGAGAGGAACAAAACGATAGCTATTGTAATACGGAGCCAGCAAATTGCCGCTTATAATGAAGCAATTGATGGTTTTGAAGAAGGATGCAAAGGGATGAATATCACCGTTAACGCAATTTATGACCTGAAAGGCGATACAGAAGAGAGTAAAAGGGTTATTCAAGCCATCAGGAACAGAGAACAAAAACCTCAGCTTATCCTGGCGATTGGAGTGCTTGCGGCAACCCTGGCAAAAGATCAATTTGCGGATATTCCTGTTATATTTTGCATGGTTATTAATCATGAACGTTTCAATTTACGAGGGGCTAATATTACCGGCATTTCTTCCGAGGCATCTTTGGAAGACCAATTTACCCTTCTGCGGGAAATTCTTGGTTTACGAAAAAATGTTGGAGTCATCTATGATCCAAAAAAGACGGGTAAAATTATCTCTGATGCAATAAACGTGGCAAAAAAATTTGAAATCAACCTCTTGAAGAGAGAGGTCTCGTCGGAGAGAGAAGTTGACGCTGCACTTAAAGATATTATCAATGATATTGATGCCCTCTGGATAATACCTGATGGCACGGTAATTACAAAAGACTCGCTGGATGCAATTTTAAAAAACACCCTTAAAAAGCGTCTCCCCACATTTTGCACTTCAAATGCACTTGTTAAAGCGGGTGCATTGATTTCCATTTCCCCGGATTACGCATACACGGGTTTCCAGGCAGCCCAACTGGCACAAGCGCTATTAAATAACCAAACGATAACATCATTAGGTATTAAACAACCAGATAAACTAAAATTAACGATCAATACTCACGTAGCAGAGATGATTGGGATTAATCTATCTTCTCTCAGATCTCGATCTGATATCATATTTTATCACGAAAATAAATAACGGTTGCATAATGGTATGATGGGTATCCGCGCAAAACTCACGCTCTTTACGAGCACACTAGTAATTATCATCGCCACCCTTAGTTGTCTCTTCTTTTTAATTCACGTAAAAAGGCAACAGGAGGAGGCTCTTAATAATTTTGGTATGTCCCTTGTTCTGCTCCTTGCTCAGGACAGTGAAGTGAAATATGCCATGACTTACACGCAGCCGGCATTTCTTGACACTCCTATCAAAAGGATACGGGCGCTTGACCGGGAGGAAGAAATCGGATATTTGCGCGTATCAAATATCCAAACGACCTTGGTTGAAGAAAAGGCGCCATGGATTAACATTGATATGAAAGAAATTCCCATTCAAAAAGGTGCAGAAAATCAGGATGCATTATTTACCAGCCGTATCCTTGCTTGTTCACAGAAGGCTTTTTACGATTTTTCTATAGCAGTGATTGAAAAAACGACTTTCTCAGAAGAAGCGTTTGCCTCACAGGTTTTCGAAGAAATCAGTGAGAAAAAGGGGCAACATACCCTGGGGTATATACAAATTGGTTTATCTTTGCATAAACTGAGCAAAAGGATTCATAGAATTATTTGGAAAAGCGTTATTCCCCTCGGTGCAATTATAATTTCAGGCGGAATTAGCATTTCCATTTTTCTTACAAGGTACCTTATTTCACCATTGAAACAGATGGCAAATGTTACGCTTGATATTGCCAAAGGTGACCTCACCCATACCGTTAATGTCCAATCACAAGATGAGATTGGACAATTGTCCGTGAATTTTAACAAGATGACCAGCTCGCTGAAGAAGTCGTATGATGATCTGAAACAAGAAATTTCTGAGCGCAGGAGAGCTGAGGAATTATTAGCGTTTCGGGTAAAAATCGAAGCGTTTATTGCTGCTATATCGACAAACTTCATCAATCTCGCGTCTTCTGAAGTTGATGCAGGCATAAATCGTGCCTTGAAGCAGATTGGGGAGTTTTCTGATGCTGACCGCAGTTATGTCTTTCTTAATTCGGGTGAGGAGAAGATGATGGATAACACCCACGAGTGGTGCGCCAAAGGGATTCAACCACAAAAAGAAAGACTTAAGGGGGTATTCGTCGAGCAATTTCCGTGGGGTATAGAAAAGCTAAAACGATTTGAAACGATTCATGTCCCCCGTGTTAATGACCTGCCAGATCATGCAAGTGCCGAGAGAGAACTGCAACAATCTCAGGGTGTTCAGTCATGCGTGATTGTTCCCATGATTTATGGCGGTTCACTGGTTGGACTTTTGGGGTTTGATTCGGTGCGAAGGGAGAAAACCTGGACAAATGAAGACATTGGGATGTTACAAATAGTAGCGGAAATATTTGTCAATGCCTTAGAGCACAAACGCATGGAAGAGGCACTCCGCGTAAGCGAAGGAAAGTATAGAATGCTGCTTGAAAACCTTCCGCAGAGGATATTTTACAAGGATAAAAATTTACAGTATGTATCGTGTAATGAGACGTATGCCAGGGATTTAAAGATTCGTGCGGATGAAATACAAGGAAAGACGGATTATGACTTTTTTCCAGCGGTGCTTGCGGAAAAATACCGTTCGGATGACAAACGAATCATGAGATTGGAAAAGGCAGAAGAAATTGAGGAGAAATATATTAGCAACGGACAAGAGCTGACTGTCCATACGGTGAAGACTCCCATTAAAAATGAGAAAGGAAGTGTTATTGGGGTATTGGGTATTTTCTGGGACATCACCGAGAAAATAGCCTTGCAGATGGGGGCTATGCGGTCCCGGCATCTGGCATCAGTAGGGGAACTTGCGGCAGGTGTGGCGCACGAAATTAATAATCCCATAACGGGGATCATTAATTGTGCCCAGATACTGGTAAATAAAAGCGCAAAGGGAACCAGAGAGGAGGACATTGGCAATCGAATCGTAAAAGAAGGCAAACGGATAGCTGATATCGTAAAAAGCCTCCTTTTCTTTGCCAGACCGAGTGATAGAAAAGAGCAAAAGTTTGCAGCCCATGTCCTTGAAATTATGTCTGATACGTTAGTTCTGATAGGTTCCCAGTTAAAAAAGGATAATATCCAATTGGTTTTACATCTTTCCCGCGAATTACCAATGATAAGTGCGCATCATCAGCAAATACAACAGGTCTTTTTAAATGTGATAAGTAATGCACGATACGCCTTGAATTCTAAATACCCCGGAAAGCACGAAAATAAAATGCTTGAGATTCGTGGTGAAACGACAACCATTGATAATTGCCCCTACGTGAAGGTTATTTTTCACGACAAAGGCATTGGAATACCAGCGGATATTCTGGATAAGGTTACAAATCCGTTTTTTTCCACGAAACCAAGAGGGATGGGCACTGGACTTGGTTTGAGCATCTGTCACAGCATTATAAATAATCATGGTGGTAAACTTCTCATAGATTCAGTTGAAAAAGAATTTACGAATGTTACGGTTGTGCTGCCGTTAGGGTAAGGGTTTTGATAGAGGCAAGAATGGTGTCTCTGATTCGAATTTTTTGCGAGAGGTCTTTGAACTATCCTTCTTATGATAATGGAATACCAATTGCTTGGATATCTGGGGGAAGGAAAGAGGAAAGGATGAAGAAAAGAATTCTTATAATAGACGACGAAGAGAACATCAGATATACCTTCGAAAACTTTCTTGTAGAAGAGGGATATGAGGTGTTGTCTGCAAAGGATTACAGAGAAGCTTTAGTTGCGATTGATGAGTCTGATTTTGATCTGATTTTCAGCGATATTCTCCTGGATGATAAGAGTGGTATCGACATCCTTCGATATGTGAAGGAAAAGAATCTCAATTGTCCCGTTGTCATGATCACCGGTGCTCCTGATATTGGAACGGCCTCGGAAGCTTTGCGGTTGGGTGCCTTTGACTACATATCTAAGCCTATATTGCAAGACACTTTAGTGCGTGTTGCAAAGGTGGCATTGCAGCATAAAACCCTCAGGGACGAAAAGGAAAGATATCAAACAAACCTTGATGCCATATTTAGAAGCGTAAGAGATGCAATTATTACGGTAGATAAGGATTTAGTGGTAGTTGAGATGAATACAGCTGCTGAGCAAATTTGCAATCTACCTCGTACGATTGTTGGAAATCTGCTCAATTCTTTTCAGACACATTGTGGTGGAAAGTGTTTTGATGTTCTTCGTTCAACTATTGAAGAAAAACAACCCCTTGAAATATCGAATCTTGAATGCAAGTTTAACCATCGTCCGCATCAGGTTGTAAGTATCTCAACCAATCCACTCATAAATAGTAAAGGCATGTTTTCCGGTGCCGTTTTAGTGGTAAGGGATGATACTCATCTGGTTGAACTAGAGCGAGATATGAAAGAGCGTCGTAACTTCCATAACATGATAGGTAAGAGTAAGAAGATACAGATGATTTACTCTTTCATAGAAGATTTGGCGGATGTCCAGACGACCGTTCTGGTGCTAGGGGAGAGCGGGACGGGCAAGGAGCTGGTTGCCGAGGCAATTCACTACGGTGGTGCACGTAGCAACAAATCGCTGGTCAAGGTGAACTGCTCGGCTTTATCTGAGAATCTGCTTGAAAGTGAGCTCTTTGGGCACGTAAAAGGCTCTTTTACCGGTGCCCTCCAGGACAGGGTTGGCAGATTTCAGAAGGCTGAAGGAGGTACTATTTTTCTGGATGAAATTGGTGACATCTCTCCGCGGATACAACTCCAACTGCTGAGGGTTTTACAGGAAAGGGAGTTTGAGCGTGTTGGAGACTCAAACCCCATCAAGATTGATGTCCGGGTTATTGCAGCGACCAATCAAAACCTTCGAGAAAAAGTCAAGCGGGGAGAGTTCCGCGAGGACCTTTATTACCGGCTAAAGGTAGTGGAAATGTGCCTGCCACCGTTGAGAGACCGGAAAGAAGATATCCCATTGCTGGTAAAGCACTTTGTGAAAAAATTCAATAAAAAGTTAAATAAAGAGATTGCCGCCATATCTGCTGATGTCCAGAAGATATTTATGAACTACACGTGGCCGGGAAATATCCGGGAATTGGAACATACGATGGAGCACGCATTTATCCTTTGTCATCAAAACATCATTACTGCAGAACATTTGCCGCTCAATTTTAAAGATACTGCTCAATCGAATAAAACGCCTTCCGAAGACACAGAAGAAGAATCTCAGTCAATTATTCAGGCACTTGAGCAGGCTTTATGGAATAAAGCAAAAGCCGCACGCCTGTTAGGTATGAGCCGAAGGACGCTCTACCGAAAAATCAGAGACCTTAAAATAGGCATGAAGGATGAGGATTCCAGAGCATAAGTGCCTATTGCCCCTTTCCTGCAACTTTTTTGTTTTTTTTGTGATAAAGTGTGACATGACACA
>AYTS01000032.1 GCA_002009475.1 Candidatus Brocadia carolinensis
GGGTTGTCAAATGCCTGACTAAAATGTTAAATTGTTAGGGAATTTCAATCTTTTTGCTTCTCCTCTCCTGGTAGGACAAGCGTCCCCGCTTGTCATAATGATGTCAACCGGGGACGGTTGTTCTAGCGATAGAGGAAGTTAGTTGCAGCTTTGCTGTGTTAGGATTCTTCTGGTTGATTAAGTTTGGATTAGTTTTGTAAAAACTTCATGCCTATAGTGAGCATGCCGGCAAGTGACACTGCAAGGCCTGCAGACTTAAGCAATCGTTCGACTGAGCGCGACGAAGTCTTTAAGGTTTGGATTGCTTCGCTTCGTTAGCAATGGTAGCTTCCTTTTTGTGTTCACTATAACCAAGCCTTTCTTCCAGTACCTCTTTTGTATATAAGGAAGTGTACAATCCATTGGCGGCGATAAGCTGTTCGTGTGTGCCTCTTTCAACGATCCTGCCATCTTTCATGACTACAATCAGGTCAAACCCTCTGATTGCGGGCAATCTATGGGTAACAACGATCAAGGTCTTGCCCGGAAAATTTTTCAGGATATTTTTCATAATGGTATCTTCTACCCTTGCATCTACGGCAGAAAGGCAATCATCCAAAATAATAATTGAGGGATTGATGGCCAGCGCCCGTGCTATGGTTATCCGTTGTTTTTGCCCGCCTGACAAATTGATTCCCCGTTCACCCAGATAACTTTCAAATTTTTGGGGGAGTTCCTGAATCTCACCTTCGATACCGGCAAACCTGGCAAATTGCCGTGAGGTATTATCGTCACCTTCTCTTTCGGCTCCGAATAATATATTGTCGGTAATCCGCTCGGAAAACAGGAAGGTATCCTGCGGTACAAAACCAATATGCTGCCGCAATATCTTGATATCCATCGTATTAATATCAACGTTGTCGATAAAGATGCTCTGATTGTTTACCGGAACGATGCGGGGAAGCATATTTACCAGGGTTGATTTTCCACTTCCTATGGGGCCTACAAGGGCGATACGCTGTCCTGCGGAGATCTTGAGATTTACACCCTTTAAGACCAATTCTTTTTGGGGATCGTAATGAAAATTTACATCCCTGAATTCGATATCACCCACAGGGAGACATGGCTTTACTCCAATATTGTCTGAGTCGATCTCAGGTCTCTCTTCCATGATTTCATCAATGCGTTTCATAGAGGCTTTGCCGCGCTGCAGAAGAGACAAGCACCACCCTATAGCGGTCATAGGCCAGACCATCATAGCGATATACCGTTGAAATGCTACGAGGGTTCCCAGCGTGATTGCTCCTTCGATAACCATCTTTCCGCCCATAAAAAGCAAGATAATAATACCCGTATAGGTAATGTATTCGAATGCAGGCCCCAGGAGGGACTGTGGGATGGCAAGTTTAAGATTTTTCTTTACAAAGTCTTTGCACAGTCCCAGGAATATCCTTTCTTCCTGCCGGGACATATTGAATGACTTTACAACACGGATACCGGATATATTTTCCTGTACCTTTTCGCTGATCCTCGAAAAATCTTCCTGCACAGCACGGAACCGTCTGTCAATGATATCTTTGATTTTATAAGCAATGAACGGCGTCAATGGCATCAGCAGGAAGGTATAGAGAGACAATTGTGGAGATAAATAGATAATCACCGGAGGGATTACAAAAAAATAGAATATGGCATCGAGCCCGATCAGGAGTCCTGGTCCAACGGCCATACGAACGGCGCCGATATCATTGGTTGCCCGTGACATGAGGTCGCCTGTTTTGTATTTCTGGAAAAATTTCTGGGAGAGGGTCTCGATGTGTTTAAAAAAGGCCATACGAAGGTCGTAGTCGCACCGGAAGGACGTCCCGATAAAGTTCATTCGCCACAGATAACGGCACACCCCCTGACAGAGACTCACCAGCATAAATAGCCCGGCAAAGGTTACAATCCGGGTAAGATTTGCCTCGTTGGGAAGGATATCAATGGCCTTTTTGATAATGAGCGGTGGAAAGATATTGATGATGTCTACGGCGACCAACGATATTGTACCAAAAATGAAATAGCGCTTGTACTTCTTTACAAAAACCCGGTAAATAACGCTCTTTTCATAAAGTGCCCTTAGCTTCTTAATCATGATGTTATTGCCATTTCTCAGATTTCAAAATTATGTTAGAGATTTCAAAGATGAAGATTGTTTCGCTTCGCTTGCAATGACAGATAGGATAGCATGTCATTGTGAGGAACGCACGTGACGAAGCAACCGAATGTAACGTTTGTACAGAATTTCAAACCGGTTTATCCGCTATAAAAAAAGGAATACATCCCCAGCCCATGTAGAGCGACCAGTCTGGTCGCATTAACATGAGGGGAGATTTGAAGTCGTTGCCAAAGGCAGCCTAATTAACGGTAAGGAATTTCAAACACCCCCCATAATCCCCCCGTAAACGGGGGGAAAGTCGCCGAAGACCTAATTATTGGATCGAATTCTTTCTTAAGGTATAAGGAAAATACTCTCGTGGATATCATCAATTAATTTACTTTTCCTTGTCCATGCAAAAAGTGTCGTGATGGCCTTCTTTCCGATTTCACCCAAATCAACACTGTAATTATTAACATATAATTGGATGTGCTGATTCCGGACGCTTTCATCCATTTCCTGGGCATAGCATCTGACAAACTCACGGGAAGCCGCAGGATGGGCAAGGGCATATTCTACGCTTTTTCTTACCATCCGATTCACTTTTCGTGCGATTTCAGCAGGGATGTTTCGCTTTATTGCGATTCCACCCAAGGGGATGGGGAGCCCTGTTTGTGTTTCCCAATATGCCCCCAGATCCATAATTTTAACCAGTCCTTTCCCCTGATAGGTAAACCGGTTTTCGTGGATAATGACACCTGCATCTGCCTTGTTGTGCACGATTGCGTTTTCGATTTCTGAAAAAAGCATTTCTACTTTATTCGCTACCAGGGGAAATGCCAGACTCAATAAAAAATTAGCGGTAGTGTATTTCCCTGGAATTGCGATGATAAGATTCGCGATATCCCGTCTTTCATTCTCTGGCTTTGAAATTAACAGAGGGCCGCAGTTTTTGCCGAGGGCGCTTCCTGCATCTAGTAAAACGTACTGGTAGGTTACGTGTGCATAGGCGTAGTAGCTAAGTTTTGTGATGTCCAGGGTATGCCGGAGGGCGAGTATATTGAGCTTCTCCACATCGTTTATGGCCAGTTCAAATGACAATCCTTCCGTATCAATTTTTTTATTCACCAAGGCATCAAAGATAAAGGTGTCGTTGGGACAGGGAGAAATACCGAGGGTTAGTTTCATACGTTAGGGCATTACTTTCTCAAAATCATTTGTGTACCGGTGTTTGTTCGTGAAGGATATTCAAATAACTCTTTATGATTGCATCAGTGCTTAATAATATGATGAATAATATTCAGCGCAATTTTATTAAGATTCTCGATAGCCAAAGGGATGTTCCACCGGTCTTTATTTCTGTCTTCTATATAATTTGAAACGGTTCTGATTTGAAGACAGGGAACGCGTTCCATCAAACAGGCATAAAAAAAAGCCGCCCCTTCCATGCTTTCAATATCAGGCTGATATTTTTGAATAATTTTATCAATGCTGTGTTGGTAGCCGTGAACTTTATTAACGCTAATGCCTTTTACCTTTTTTAGCTCTGATGTTCCATAGGCTGAGTCAGGGGTTTTGTTCAGTAATTTACCGGCTTGATAGGGGAACTGATCGGGAGATAACAGGTGTAGTTCCAGAGCATCCAGAAAATTTTCTTTATCCTCTGCGCCTAAGTCTGCTACAACCTCTTCGACAACATTCACGGTCAATCCAATTGCAATGTCCCTCCTGAAACTGCCTGCAATGCCAAATTGTAATGCCAGATTATAGGTATTGTTTGCCAAAACCTTTCCCATGAAATAGGCCGTATGCATCAATCCTACCCCGGTAATAAGGATGTCAATGTCCACGTGGTGGTAATGAACTGTTTTCATGCTGGGTTCTTTGGCTTCACTGTGTCCAAGAGATAACAAGAGCGGTTTAATCTCAGGGGTGGTTGCTGCAACAACAAGGAATCTCATAGATTCTTTTTCTTTATTCATGAAGCCATTTTATCGGAAATGATTTGAAAAAGTCACGGCAAATCTTTTCTTTGCCCGTTTCCTTTTTACCAAATACCGATACTCTTTTGGCTACCTCACTGGCTGATACGTCACCCCGGTGTACCCAAGGTATCGTCTTCACCATCTCTCTGTCAGGCATTCTCAGGCAGCGCTTCAAGATCATCAAGGTAGTTTCACCCGATTGAGTATTTTTGCACAGGCAAAGTATCGGCGCGACAAAATTCTTTGCAATTTTTAGATTGAAATAAGCCATTTCGTCCAATAGTATAGTAGCATGGCAGACAAATCATAAAATCGCATGGCATATCTAAAATCTTACAAACGAAACGGCGATTGATACCGATAGCGAATTCATCCCATAGCTGGCAACAATAAAAGGGAGGTACAGCAATATGAAAAAACAAAAAATATTTCTGGCATCTTCATCCGAACTGGAACAAGACCGCAAAGAATTCGAAAATTTCATCTATCGCAAAAACAAAGACTGGGTCGATAAAGGGGTATTTCTCGACCTGGTGATTTGGGAAGACTTTCTCGATGCCCTTTCGCAAACCCGCCTGCAGGACGAGTATAACAAGGAAATCAGACAATGCGACATCTTCGTGATGTTGTTCTACACGAAGGTGGGGAAATATACCGAAGAAGAATTTGAAACCGCCTTCGGACAATTTAAGGCCACCAGTAAGCCGTTTATCTTCACCTACTTTAAAGATACCGGCATCACCACTGGCAACTCCAATGAAAAAGACCTGACGAGCCTCCGGGCATTTCAGGAAAAACTCAACAAGCTGGGGCATTTTTGTCCTGTATATAAAACCATTGACGATCTGAAATTAAAATTCAACCAACAGCTGGATAAACTGGCTGCCAACGGATTTATCAAATTTGAACCCTGCCATGATGAACCTGGGAAACCCGCTGTTACGCAAACCCACTCCGGCAAGGGCGACAACGTAGCGGGAAACCAAACCAAAATCGGGCGGCAGATTAATATGGGACCGAACAGTACGTATAACGAAAATAATTTTTAATGTATAGACTTTCAATCACCCCCCCATAATCCCCCCGTTTACGGGGGGAAACAGGGGGGGGGGAAGTCTCCGAAGGCCTAATTAAACGTTAAGGAGTTTCAATGCGAAATTGTAGCGCTGGGGTTTATCCCCAGCAATTGGCCGACCACAAGGGATCGGCGCTACGTCTCAAAAGATGTATTCAAAGGAAAAAGTCGTTGGATTTTTGTCTTTTAAAACCCAACCTATTTTAAAACCCATGCCAAATCAAACCAGAATTAACCGTCAGATAAATATGGGCAATGGCTCGGTTTACAACGAGACCAATATTTACCAGGGTGACGGCAAAATCCCTCATATGCTCACCAAACCGCCTTTTGTGTCCGAAGGGTTTGTGGGCAGGAAAGAGGAATTGAGAGCAATGAAAGAGAAACTCTTCGGGGGAAACAGCCTGTTGCTTTTAGTCAATGGTGAGGGGGGATAGGCAAAACTTCGCTGGCCTCAAAATATTTCCATACCTACCAGGAGGAATACGCACACGCAGCCTGGGTGCTGAGTGAAAAAACATCGCCAATGCCCTTTTGCTGTCATTGGCAGGACCCTTAGCCGAACTTACGCAAAAAGTGTAGACGAAGCGGTACTTTTGCATAGTGAGCAAGTCGTAAGTGGTAGAATAATAAGGGTCGAGAATTTTTGCCGGCGATGTAGTGTATGAATAGTGAGGATTGTGTTGACATTTTCGTCTTCTCTGGTATAATCATGGTATGTATATCAGAGATGCATACAAAAAGAGAGGTGATAAGAAATATTCCTGTCTGGTCCTGGTTGAGACCATAAGGACGAAGAAAGGTCCACGACAGAAAACGATTCTTACGCTGGGCAATATCGATGTGCCGAGAGAGCAGTGGGCGCTGCTGACAGAAATGCTCAGGCGGAGACTTTCGGG
>AYTS01000033.1 GCA_002009475.1 Candidatus Brocadia carolinensis
CGCCTGAGTCGCGCTACAATCGACTCCGTCACCGCTTGCAGCCCTTCCGGCTCATCCGGGAACATGCTCCGCTGTCCCGAAAGTCTCCGCCTGAGCATTTCTGTCAGCAGCGCCCACTGCTCTCTCGG
The DNA here is from genome assembly GCA_002009475.1 of Candidatus Brocadia carolinensis. Lineage (GTDB taxonomy): Bacteria > Planctomycetota > Brocadiia > Brocadiales > Brocadiaceae > Brocadia > Brocadia carolinensis. The sequence goes on from AYTS01000033.1 coordinate 129, forward strand.
CACATCGATATTGCCCAGCGTAAGAATCGTTTTCTGTCGTGGACCTTTCTTCGTCCTTATGGTCTCAACCAGGACCAGACAGGAATATTTCTTATCACCTCTCTTTTTGTATGCATCTCTGATATACATACCATGATTATACCAGAGAAGACGAAAATGTCAACACAATCCTCACTATTCATACACTACATCGCCGGCAAAAATTCTCGACCCGTATTATTCAACCACTTACGACTTGCTCACTATGCAAAAGTACCGCTTCGGCTACACTTTTTGCGTAAGTTCGGTTAGAGGAGTTTCTGGATCGGGGTATTCCAACGGAGGAGATGTTGGACAAGATGCGTTTCCGAGGGATTGATTATTTGGTTGGCACTCCCAAGGGACATTTGAGCCATGTTGAAAAACCATTGCTCGAACAGACCTGGATGCAGGCGCGCAAAAGCGTCCGCGTGAAAATTCTTCAGCAAGAACCGGAGTTCTCCGTCTCTGTGGAAAGCCATGACCGGGTAGCCAAAGAACGTTCCATGCGTCGCCGCAGACTCAGGCGTCTGTGGGCAAGTCTGCACGAACTTCGCAATCGAAAGAGCATCACTCGCGATGAGCTGCTGCTGCATATCGGGGCATTAAAGAAAGAAGCCGGGCGGGACTTTGGGCTGGTTCGTATCTCTCTGCCAAATCCGCAAGAACCGGTGAATGAGCATACGTTCCATTTCAGTCTGGATCGTAAACGCCTGCGGTGAACGTTGCTGCGTGAGGGACGCTCTCTGCTTCGTTCCAATATGCAAGCCGCCTCGCCTGAAACCGTCTGGGAACCGTACCTCCTTTTGACCCGTAGAGAACAGGCATTTAAGGATTTGAAGGGATCGCTTTCCATCCGTCCCATCTGGCACCAATTGGAAAAGAGAATTGAGGCCCATATTTTCGTCTCCTTTTTGGCTTTTTGTCTCCACACGACGTTGCGAAATCTTGCGCGTGGACGAGCCGCAGGGCTGACATCCGGGGCTATTTTAGAAAAAATGTCAAACATACAAATAATTGATGTTCATTTACCGACAACGGATGTCCGTCACATGGTCATGAGCCGCTATACACAGCCAGAAAAGGACGTTTCGTTTCTTTTGGCGCAATTGGGGTTATCGCTTCCTGAACAACCGCCGCCCAAGGTTTATGCATCAGGTCAGATCGGGCTGTAGTGCCGACCTTTTTACACGACCCCTTGAATTTACTGGCTTAGTGGCTTGCCTACCCCTCGAATTGCGAAGGTCGGGTTAAGCCAAGACCTATGAGTTGGGGTATGTATATATGCCTCTGTTGATTAACCCTCATTTTGACAACATGCTATACCATATATTGCACGACATAGATACTATGAGATTATATACGGTATATCAATTTGGTTTGAAAGGACTTAATCAACAGAGTCATATATAATATAAATTGTGGTCAATCGGACAACCATTTTCTATCATACTGATTCTCCGATTTTTTTGCTGATCTGAAATGCCCCTTTTCCCGGCTTGTAAGCTTGTCACATATCCTCATATTAACCAGTAAATCTGGTATTTTTACCATCCCACCTCTCTCTGTAAAATAATTACGCTTGTTTTAGGGCTAGGTATTCTTATGTATTCTCATGATAACATCGGAAACAATGCAAACGCCGCCAAACTTCTTAACAATCGGTCTTACGGCTTCCACAATCTTGTGCATTTCCTTTTCTTCACAAACGATCATGATATAGCTGTTTTTAAACAGGTCAGTGAGTGCATCACCAGACCTCATTCCTCTATGACCTTTTCCAACCACGTCATTGATAATACTATAGCCAGAAACTCCTATCTCATCAAGAAATTTCGTGACGTGTTCGACTTCAAGAGCATCTATTATAATTTCTACTTTTGATACAGGTTTCATAATCTTCTACCCTAAAAATGCCGGAATTAACGCGTTGACTCTCTTAATTAAATAGTAATATAACGGTATCCCAACAATGATATTAAACGGAAACGTAATGCCTAATGACATGGGAACAAATAAGCTTGGATTTGCCTCAGGAAGCGACAATCTCATGGCCGCGGGAACTGCAATGTATGAAGCGCTAGCGCAAAGCACTGCAAGCATAAGGGCATTTTCCGGCTGTAAGCCGATGAGTTTTGCTAAGACAACACCAATACACCCATTGAAAACCGGCATTAATATAGCAAATGGTGGTAAAAAAAATCCAGCACTTTTTAAATCGCCGATCCTCTTTGCAGCCAGAAGTCCCATGTCTAAGAGAAAAAAACTGAGCATACCTTTGAAGATATCTTTGGTAAATGGTTTTAAAGTATCCCATCCCTCTTCTCCGGAAGCCAGTCCTATCAAAAGACTACCTGTAATAAGCAATACAGAACCATTCAGAAATGCCTCCCGAAGGACTGCAGACCAGGAAAACCCGTCTTCGTTATTCTCTTTCTTCGGAGCAAATATCCTTGCCAGGATGATACCGACAACAATCGCCGGCGACTCCATAAGCGCCAACGCCGCTACCATATATCCGCCAGGTACGAGGCCTAACGTCTGCAGAAAAGTTACCGCGGTAATATAGGTCACGGCACTTATGGAACCATAGGTTGCGGCAATTGCGGCGGCATTGTAAACATCCAACTTGATTCTTAAAATGAAGAACGCATAAAAGGGCACAAGAATAGCCATAAATATCGCAGTAGACAGGGCATATACCACTTCATGAGTAATCCCGGTTTTCCGTAATTCAACTCCGCCATGGAATCCTATGGCAAGCAGCAAGTAAAGTGAAAAAAGCTTGGGTAATGGCTCGGGGATTTTCAGGTCTGATTTACAAAATGACGCGACCATCCCAAGAAAAAAGAAGAGTACGGGCGGATGTACCAAATTATTTATGATAAGACTTGTGTCCATTTTTTCCCCTTGATCTATTTAAATGCGTTGAGTTTTCTTGTTATTCTCATCCTGCATGACAGAGGTAATTGATAATTACATCGCAAGAGAGCCACGAGAAGTCGAAAAGGTCATTCTCCCCATGAATGCTGAAACAGAGATTCGCAACGGTCATTCCAAAAAGGCTTCCCATTCTATCATTTGCCCTTATTGCCGTAATGCCCGCTGTTTAGCAATGATTTTTATCTGTTTATGCTATAATCATTGATGGAAATAGCAGTCCCTTTACTATTTCATAGTTGAAATTTATATTACAATTTGCTCTATTAATGAGAATCAGATAAAATACTAAGCGTAGATATCACAAGACTCCTTTACATAAATTCAGCTAACAAATAGTTAGAGATTATAAACATTTCAGCGGCAATAACCATTGCCCGGGATTTTTTACTTCGCTTTGAGGCGTATGTATACCTACCGTAAGGAAATATTGCCAAACGGATTACGCGTACTTTATCTGGAAATGCCCCACATCCACTCCGTCGTTATCTCCGCCTATATCGGCGTAGGTTCCCGATATGAAAAAGAGGAGAAGCTTGGCATCTCACATTTCCTTGAACACATGCTTTTTCGCGGAACCAGGCGTTTCCAAAATTCCTTCGAATTATTTCAGGCCATAGATACGATCGGTGGTGATATCGATGCTTACACATCACCAGAATATTCCGCTGCAATTATTCAGGTGCACCGCAAGCATGCAGAAACGGGCATACGCATATTGGGGGACGTCCTTCTTGGAGGAAATTTCAAAACGGCTGATATTGAAATCGAAAGACGCATCATCCTGGAAGAGATGAAACAATTTGTGGACGTAAAGGGAGATTATGTGGGCATTGACGACATGTCATTTTCTCTGATGTGGAAGGATAGTTCCGCAGGGGTGCCGCTATTCGGAGATGAAAAAACCATTGCGTCCTTGTGTGCCAGAGACCTGAAGGCTCACTATAAAAAATTCTTCGTGCCGGAGAATATGGTGCTCTGCATCAGCGGAAACTTCCAGAAAAGCAGGGTTACCCATTACGTAAACGAAATATTTGGAAATTTGCGCGGGCACCTTTCCGTGCAGAAACCACCACTGAAGACCACGCAAACGGAACCGAGATATTTATTCAAAAAATCTCCCTCTCAAACTACCAGTTTTAAACTCTGCCATAAGGCTTATCCCTATAAACATGAAAAGGTCATTATCATGCTCCTCCTTGCTGATGTTCTGGGAGGAGGGATTAGTTCCCGATTGTCACTCAACGTCCGTGAAAAATTGGGTTTGGTCTATGATATTACCTGTTATCCAACCATGTTTTCTGATGTCGGGTCTCTTGACATTCATACATCGACAAAAAAGGAAAATTTTGAAAAAACAACGAAGGCCGTCATGGATGTGGTGCATAAGCTTTTCCGGAACGGCATAACAGAAGAAGAACTGGGCAGGACAGAGGAACGGGTCTTCAGCCAGACACAGCTCATCATGGATAGCCCACTTGCCATGGCAAACTGGTTTGGAATTGAAGAGCTGTTGCTTGCCCCAAAGACTCCCGACACCCCAGAAAATCAGGCACAAAAGATCCATGACGTCAGACTGGATGCTGTCCAAAATGCTATTGCAGAAATCTTTGTACCCGAAAAACGTAATTTTATCGTGGTGGGCAGTTATGATTTGCAGAGCAAGAAACGTACGACTGCAATGCTGAAATAACTCTTTTTATCATGGCTCTGCAGCAAGAATGATCCTCTTTTATTTTTCTTGCAAATTCCGCATGATTCTTTTAACCTGATAAATTCGAAATTGAAGTTTGTGCTGTCTTTTTAAGGAAGGTTAACCATGAAAAACCAACTCATACTTCTCCTGAGTTTTCTCTCTCTGCTGCTCAACTTGAGCTGCAACAAAAGCGACACTTCATATCCCAACATGGGCGTCCTTTATAATTCCAAGGGAAACCATGATGAAAAATACGAAGGGGAAAAGCTCCTTACGGATGCCCCCCCGGTTCCAGACTCCCAACAAATTACCGGCAAATTAAACACTATGAGCACCGCCGACTTGTTCCAATTTGCCCTGACGTGCGGAAATCAAGGGAACTATTCAGAAGCACTTATGGCATATCATATGATATTAGAAAGGGATAAAAATTATCCTGATGTTTACTATTACCAGGGCTTGCTCTACCGGGACATGGGTTTACTGGATGAAGCTATCTGCGCCTTTCAGACGGCCATCACTCAAAATCCGGATTCGGCAGAGGCCCACTATAATCTTGGCTATGCATATCGAGGTAAGGGATTACACCACGAGGCCATTCCTCACTATCAAAAATCTCTGACACTCCTCCCTGAAGACAAGACAAAGCAAAAGGCCTCTGTTCATTATAATCTTGGGTTCTCATACTTTTCTCACGGAATGATTGACGATGCAATCAGTGAATTCAACAAGGCCCTTGCCTACAAACCCAAAGACAGGGAAATCCATCAAAAGCTTGGCATTGCTTATACCGCAAAGGGTTGGACGGACAAGGCCAAAGATGAGTTTTCACGGTATCACGAAGATGAGAAACCGATAAGGAAAATCCCCTAAACCCGTACGTATCCCTATTCAAAATAATCCTATCGCATTCTATTTTGGAGAAACTCTTGAAAGAATTAAAAAACAGACTCGACTTACTGGAACTGGATTTAAAAAAACTGGAAAAGAAATTTAAAGAAGAAGGCACCTACGGTACGCCGGAAGAATGGCATCACGTCTTACACATGGTGAGAAAGATTGAGGAGTTCGCCATTTCACAGTTAGCAATCAGAAAATACCTGGAAGATCATACCTGAACGTTGAAAAGTCATCTCTTTACAGGCTGTCCGAGAATGTGGCATTCCGATTTTCTTCATTTAGCCAGAAAAAATAGGGTAAATCGGTTGCGATGGTGAAATTGAGTGATATAATAAGGCGAAATGAAATCTTCAGAGCAAAACCACACGGTGTAT
>AYTS01000034.1 GCA_002009475.1 Candidatus Brocadia carolinensis
CTAAGGACTCAGGTGCACCGCCTTATCCAGGAAAATACAGCAAATTCTGGAAGACGTTACCTGCATACCGTTATTACATTCCTGACTATATGTACAACAGGGATGAGGTAAGGCCTTCAAACCCGATTAAGGGAACATTCCAGTTAGATCAGTGTATAGGCTGTCACTCGGTTATCACCCCTGGTATTGTGAGAGACTATAAGAAGAGCGCTCATTCCAGGGCTGAACCAAGTCCAACGGGTTGTGATACCTGTCATGGCAACAATCACCAGAAGTTGACCATGCCGTCATCGAAGGCTTGCGGTACGAGCGAGTGTCATGAGACACAGTATTCAGAGCAGGGTCAGGGTGGTATTGGTTCACACGCTTCCTGTTCAAGCTTTGCGCAGGTGGAATGTGCGTGGTCAATTGAAAGGCCGCCGGGAGATACGGCTGGTTGCACGTTCTGTCATACCAGCCCGGAAGAAAGGTGCAGCACCTGCCACCAGAGGCATCAGTTTGATCCGAAGGTTGCAAGGAAGTCAGAACAGTGCAAGACATGTCACTGGGGTAAAGACCACAGGGACTGGGAGGCATATGATATCGGCCTCCATGGTACGGTATATCAGGTGAACAAGTGGGATCCGCAGCAGTTCGATTGGACAAAGAAGTTGGCTGATGCTGATTATGTTGGCCCGACTTGTCAGTATTGCCACATGAGGGGCGGTCATCATAACGTACAGAGGTTCAGCACGGTATATGCCAGTATGGGTATGTCGATGGCAGATCGTGGCGCGCCTATATGGAAAGAGAAGAGAGAGCGTTGGGCATCGGTTTGTGACGATTGCCATTCACCAAGATTTGCGAAGGAAAACCTGCAGGCTATGGATGAATCGGTTAAGGATGCAGGTTTGAAGTATCGTGAGACCTTTAAAGTTGCGGCAGACCTTGTTAAGGATGGTGTTGCTGATCCCATGCCAAAAGATTTGTGTCCTGACTGGTCAGGTCAACATGTCTGGAGTTTGAAGATTGGCGCCTATCATGATGATCCGGCATTTGGTGGTAAGGCTGGTGAGTCTGGAGAATTCAGGATGTCGAACTGCTCTGACATTGAACGTCTGTGCTTCGAGAGCGTTGGATATTTCCAGACATACATTTACAAGGGTATGGCGCATGGTTCATGGAACGATGCTACGTACTCTGATGGTTCGTTCGGTATGGATCGTTGGTTGGTCAACGTGAAGCAGGACGCTTCTCAGGCAAGGAGACTTGCTGCACTTGAGAAGAAGGTTGGAATTACCTGGGTTCCGGAGAGTTTCTGGAAGACGGGGGAATGGCTTGATCAGTTGACGGGTCCGTACATCGTGAAGAATCACCCTGGCAAGACGATCTTCGATCTGTGTCCTGATCCAGGTTGGTTAGATACGCACCATGCACCTGCTGAGGAAGTTGAGTACATCAACAGGAAGATTAAAGAACTCGGCTGGAAGACGGGTTTTGAGCATAAACTTGAACACCATGAAGCGGGACATGATCCTGCAGCAAGGTCTCAGAGATTATCACCACACGAATAAGTTGGTGGTTTATTTTTGTTATCAGTTAAAGGAAGCTGTGCAAGCTTGCACAGCTTCCTTTTTTTTATGAGAAATGCAGCCTAAGGCCGTTTCTGAATACCAAGGGCCTTCATTTGAGATGCCAGGGTGGTAGGTTTCAAGCCGAGAAGCTCCGATGCTCCACCAGGGCCTGACACCTTCCAGTTTGTTTGATGAAGAGCTGCCAGGATATTTTCTTTTTCCAGCTTTTTTAGATCCTCATACGTTAAGATTTCTTCGGGTTGGTTCATTCGTTTGTCATGAGTGGGTGCCTTCGGCAAGCCTTTTCCCATTGAAATTTCCGGCAAATCTATTCGCAACTCCCTTCCGCCCGATAAAATTACTGCACGTTCAATCACATTTCGCAGTTCTCGTATATTTCCGGGCCAGTCGTAGTCCTGAAGTTGAAGAATGTGCCTTTCCTTCAAAGGTAATTCCTTCAGTCCCATGGTTTGACAGAGCTGTTTTAAAAATTCTTTTGCTAAAAAAGGTATGTCTTCCTTTCGGTCCCGCAGAGGGGCAACTTCCAGGGGAAAAGCGCTTAATCGAAAGTACAGGTCCTGACGGAACCGTTTTGATTCCATCTCTTTCTTCAGATCCCGATTGGTAGCGGCAATTACCCGCACATTTACCCGGCGGGTCTTTTCTTCTCCAATCCTTTCGTATTCACCTTCCTGGAGCACGCGCAGCAACTTGCTTTGCAGTTCAAGGGGAATATCCCCTACCTCATCAAGAAACAGAGTTCCCCCGTCTGCAAGCTGGAATCTTCCGGTACGATCTCTCAGTGCCCCGGTAAATGCACCTTTTACGTGTCCAAAAAACTCGCTCTCAAAGAGTTCGCGCGGGATAGAAGCGCAGTTGACTTTAATGAGCGGATGGTCTTTTCGCCTGCTTTGCTGATGAATCGCCAGGGCGACGAGTTCTTTTCCCGTCCCTGATTCTCCATGAATAAGGACCGTTGTGTCAGTAGGCGCTACCAGCTCTATTTGCCGAAGGATTTTTTGCAATGCAGGACTCTGTCCTATGATATTTCCAAAATTATAAACACCGCGAACGGTATCGCGGAGATATTCATTTTCCAGTTCCAGGTGACGGCGTAATTGTTCAATCTCCTCAAAAGCCCTGGCATTGGCAATAGCCGATGCCGCATTGTAAGCGAAGGTACGAAGCATGACCAGGTGCGACTGATCCAACACTTTTCGGCTGAAAAGGGCTAACACGCCAAGGGTTTCATCCCGAAATACTAATGATTGACCGGCAAAACTGGCGATTGTTTCCCGCTTTGCCCATTCCTGGTTCAGCAACCAGGCAGGATTTTTCATGATATCGTTACGTAAGATAGACTTGCCGGTTCCCCCAATATAGCCTATTTTCCCCGTGGCAGTAATGTTCTCCAGCTCTTCAGTATAAAGAGGGAAGCGTTTATAATGCCCTGAGAGCCCCGTGTATCGTTGTTTATTATGAAGGGATCTGCCATTGCTTGCCACCAGATGCAGGCATTTCGTCTGATCAGGACAATTTTTTAACCACGGGCAGGTATTGCATAGATCTCCGGGTCCTATGACCCAGATTCTGGCAAGGACAACATGAGGATCGTCAGCCAACCCATTCACGATATTACGAAAGACAACATCCACGGAACGTTCATTGGCTACAGACAAGGCGATGGATTGAAAGAATTCGATATTCATGGGTTCCAGTGTAAACAATGACTCATGCGGTTTCAACGATATTTCGTAACCTCAGAGATTTTTGCGGTGGGCTGAACTGTTACAAACAAGCTTGATAATCAAGAGATTTAGTGGATTTTTGATATGGTCAAACCGCTCCGCTTGTAACAATTCAGCGCCAAATGCTGTTCCAAATCAAGAGGTATCCTTTTGAAGTGCTCATGCCAGAGGGCTTTCCCGTGAGCAGCGCAATGAGGAGAAATTTATGCTGTCCGTATTTAGCGGAGTATAAGGGAAGATAAAGGAAGTGGGCTACCGTGTTGTGAACCTGGGGACAAAACGATTGCGGGGAAAATAGAAAGTATGGCGCCTCCGAAATCTAACTTTTTGTCGGATTACCAGGTGTTCTAAAAATTCGTTATTTCTATACCAATTAATTTTTACTCCAATATTCTGCAAGCAGTTCCGCTTGGTCCAAAACTTTTGTTACAGAAGCAGTATATTCACCAGTTGCCGGATCATCAGGTGGATATTTATATTTTCGCAAAATTCGTTTTACAAGCACACGTAATTTTGCCTGAACACTTTCCTTAATCTGCCAATCAATACTGGTGTTTCTCCTTACGCTATCAACCAATTCATGCGCAATCATTTTAAGCGTTTGGTCGCCCAGCACTGACTCGGCTTTCGGGTTATCCGCAAGGGCGTCATAAAACGCCAATTCATCCGTCCGTAGATTAAGCTCCTCTCCCCGCTTATCTGCCTCACGAATCTGCTGCGCCAGCTTAATAAGCTCTTCAATCACCTGAGCAGAATCCAGGAGACCACTTTGATATCGCTTAACCGCCTCAGCTAAAAGTTCTGAGAATTTTTTTGCCCTGAACTAAATTCGTCTTTTTCCGGCCTTTTATTTCATCATTCAGGAGACGCTTCAATAATTCCAGAGCAAGATTTTTCCGGGGCATTCCCTGAATTTCAGCAAGAAACTCGTCAGACAGAATAGAAATATCCGGCTTTTTCATACCAGCAGCATCGAAAATATCAATAACTTCCTGAGAAATGATAGCATCGTTGATGATCTGCCTGATGGCTGTTTCAATCTCCTCGTCCGTTCGCTTCTTTGTCTCTTCGTCTAATTTTGAGAATCGTGCCTTAATAGCCTGAAAGAACGCCAGATCATCCCGAATCGCAAATGCCTTTGGATGAGGCACTGAGATTGCAAATGCCTTTTGCAGCTTCGTAACGTTCTCCTGAAAACGGACTTTACCATTCCGTATTTTCTGTCCGTCTTTTTCTTCAAATAATTCAGCTATATAATTGGTTGCGTCTAAAATAAAGTTTAACTTTCCCCTTGGTTCAAGCGTAAAGTACCTGCGATACTCAAACCCATGGAACATATCCACAACAATCTCGTATAATTCCTGCATTCTGGCAACCGCTTCTTCCTGATCAAAAGTCAGGCTGCCTCTACCTTTACTTTCCGTGTAAACCGCCAGCGCCTTTTTTAAATCCTGAGCAATGCCAATATAATCAACTACCAGTCCGCCTTCTTTATCGCCAAAAACACGGTTTACCCGGGCGATTGCCTGCATGAGGTTGTGTCCATTCATCGGCTTGTCAAGGTAAAGGGTATGCAAGCAGGGCGCATCAAAGCCGGTAAGCCACATATCGCGAACAATCACAAGCTTTAGCGGGTCTGCAGGGTCTTTCAACCGGTCGCCGATTTTGATCCTTCTCTGTTTATTACGAATGTGTTCCTGCCAATCCAGGGGATCGCTGGCAGAACCGGTCATAATAACCTTAACCAAACCTTTGTCGTCCGCAGCATCATACCAGTGCGGGCGCAACTTAATAATCTCATTATGAATGGCGACACAAATCCTGCGACTCATGCAGACAAACATGGCCTTGCCCTCTGCCGCTAATAAGCGCTGTTCAAAATGGTTAACCATGTCCGCTGCAACCTGCTGAAGCCGCTGTTCGCTCCCGACCACAGCTTCTTTGCTTGTCCATTTGGCAAAACGGAACTGTCTCTCTGAAAGCTCATCTCCTTCGGTAATATCTTCGACTTTCTTATCAATCTCCTCACGCTCAGCCTCTGAAAGTTCAATCTTTGCCAAACGGCTTTCATAATAGATGCGGACGGTCGCCCCATCTTCTACCGCCTGAAGAATATCATAGACATCTATATAATCACCAAATACCGCCTGCGTATTTTTATCTTCCTTCTCGATAGGCGTACCGGTAAAACCGATAAATGAGGCGTTCGGCAAGGCGTCACGCATATGACGGGCAAATCCGTCGATAAAATCATACTGACTGCGATGCGCCTCATCGGCAATAACCACAATATTTTGCCTTTCACTCAACAGGGGATATTGCGCCCCAACACCTTCCGGCAGGAATTTCTGGATAGTCGTGAACACTACCCCGCCAGATGCAACAGCGAGTAACTTTTTTAAGTCATCCCGATTGGCTGCCTGTTGTGGTGTTTGGCGAATCAATTGCTGACAATTGGTAAAGGTTTCAAATAACTGCTGGTCCAAATCATTGCGGTCGGTTAAAACCACGATGGTAGGATTATTCATTTCCTCGGCAAGCACCAGCTTTCCCACGTAAAAAACCATGGTAAGACTTTTACCGCTGCCTTGCGTGTGCCAAACAACGCCTGCCCTTTTATCGCCCGGAGATTGGTTCCTCACACTTGCAAAACCATACTTCTCCGGATTGTCCTGCACTCTTGGCAGGGCTTCTCCTACGGCGCGAATGGTTGACTCAATTGCCTTGTTAACCGCGTAATACTGATGGTACGCGGCAATTTTCTTTCGCGATGGCATATCGCCATGCGCCCCTACGGTATTTTTTTCAAAAACGACGAAATGACGAATAACATCCAGTAAGGTCTTTTTATTGAAAAGACCTTTCATCATCGGTTCAAGTTCAGGTTCGACCCTGGCATCAACAATAGTTTCTCCGTCAGCGGTCTTCCACTCCATAAACCGGGCATAATCGCTGGTAATCGTGCCAACCCTGGCAAACCATCCGTCGCTGGCGACAAGAAATGCATTGTAGGAAAAAAGCGAAGGAATTAATTGCTTATAGGTCTGAAGCTGATTGAATGCAGCCTTAACGTCAGCATTTTCATCAATCGGATTCTTGAGTTCAATGACAACAAGCGGAAGACCATTAATGAACAACACAATATCCGGCCTTTTATTGTTATGGTTTTCAACTACAGTAAACTGATTAACTGCCAAAAACTCGTTATTATCAGGATTTGTGAAATCAATCAGCCATACCTTCTCTGTTCTTGCCTTTCCCTCACCCATATTGAACTTGACGTCTATGCCTTCGGTAAGCATCCGATGAAAAGACTCGTTGTTTACCATCATGCTGACAGAGTAGGTACGCAAAACCTTTTTAACCGCCTCTTCCCGGGCATCTGCCGGGATGGAACTGTTAATCGCGTCAACAGCCTTTTTCAAGCGATCCTGCAAAACAACTTCCGTATACTCGCGTTCTTTTTGCTCGCCTTCGGAGATATCAGGCCCGTAGAGAATCTTATAATCATGCTCATCCTTGAGAGTCTCTAAGGCAAGTTGTTCAATGTCTGATTCGTAAAATGAATTACTCATTCTTCCCTTCAATCCTTTTTATTTCCCGGTCAAAATCAGAGATGTAATTTTTATCCTGAATTTTCTGGTAAACTTCATATTCTTGTTCTGCTTTCAACTTAGCTTCTAACATACTAATTTTGCCTTTATCTTCCAGGATCGGATAATTAGATAATTCCAGAAAATTATGCAAAAACTGAAACCAGTCCGTCATCTTCATTACTATCTGCCGCTGCGCCCGGTTCTCCGCTAAATCTAAGTAGGCGGAAACAATCCGGTTGAGTTCCTTAATATGTTGTTCGCTTAAATAATTCTTGGCAACGCTAACATCTGATTTGAGTATCTTTCCTTCAGGAGATTGCTTCCAGTTGGTTAATCCCATATACAATTTTGTCGCGTCTGCATTTATATAAATACTCTCCGCCGCGGTTTTGCCTGTTATCGCCCAATGCAGTTTATTCTGCACCGTTGCAAAAAAATCTTTAGTAATCGGAGAATTTTTATCGTAGTCAACTGAAATGGCGTAAATATCGGTAATTTTCTGATAGAACCGGCGTTCACTTGCCCTGATTTCGCGAATACGTTCCAGGAGTTCATCGAAATAATCTTTCCCAAAACGGTTGCCTTGTTTGAGCCTTTCATCGTCAAGGACAAAACCTTTAATTATAAACTCTTTCAGCGTTTTAGTTGCCCAGATTCTAAACTGCGTTGCCTGGTAGCTATTAACACGGTATCCAACGGCGATGATTGCATCCAGGCTGTAAAATGCCGTAAGGTAGTTTTTTCCATCATCGGCAGTTATTCGAATTTTTCGAATAACTGAATCCTCCGATAATTCTCCGCTTTTAAAAATCTCTTTTAGATGGTAATTAATTGTGTTTACTTCAACGGCAAACAATTCTGTCATGCGTTTTTGAGAAAGCCAGAAGTTTTCATCCTGAAAAACAACCTCAACCTTTTTCTTGCCTTCCGGTGACGTGTAAAAAATGATTTCATTATCCATTTTCAATTGTCCATTGTCCATTTGTCCGTTGTCAATTGTCCATTATCCATTTTAAATTATTATTCATACCGCAATTTCCCCACTCATCAATTTTGGTAATAACGCATCACGGATGGCGGCGAGGGCGGTGGATTGTTGTTCGTTGTTTTGAATGTTTTCAAACATATCTCGTACAATTTTATTGAATTCGTTAATATTATTTTTTGTAGGTATAGTCACCGTGTTGTCGTATGCTTGATTTCTATTAAGCCCTGGCACTGCCGAATCAGAGCTGATTTTTTTAAAATCTTGTGACTTCAACAAAAAATAATGAAAATACAATCCCTTTACACCCAGCAAGTCTTTGATATAAAAGGTTGTATCAATTGGAAAAAAATTTTGGTGAATCCAAAGCACCTCCCCAATTGTCCCTTTTCTCCCAATAACAACACCAGGACCATCAACAAAATATTCAGCGTGAGTACCAACAATTCCATTAGAGCCAACAACAGGGTATTTGCCGTCTATTCGGCTTTCAAATTTTAATCCTTTACCATAAGCAAACTCACAAACCTCCCCCAGTTTTCCCACTCTCCACCCCTTCGGAATAGGGCCGAGTTCGCTGTCCTGCATTTCGCATTTCTTCCCCTCTTGAGGGGTGGCAGGCGAAGCCTGACGGGGTGGACACTTCCCCTCTTGAGGGGTGCCCGAAGGGCGGGGTGGACTCAACTCTTCAACCCTCTCTTTGATCAACCTTGTCACAAACCTCCAAACACCTTCAATATTTCCGAGCACATCTTTGCCAGGAATTCTCACAACTTTTAATTGCAATGAAGATAGAAAAGCATCGCGTTTCTGGTCGTATTCTTGTTTATCGTTATGGCTTGAACCGTCTATTTCAAATACAAGTTCCGGAATGAAAAAATCTACAATAAAATTGCCAATAATAACCTGTCTATCGATATCCCAACCAAGCTTTTTTTTGTCTTTAAAAGTTTTCCAAAATACAACTTCTGATAGAATTCCTTGTTTTCTCAGTTCTTTTGACCGCTCTTGCAATGTGCGGTTCTTTGGCAAAGTCCAGAAGGGGAAGAGGGAGTTTTTTTGCCATGATGCGGGAGAGACGGATGTTAATTGCAAAGAGTCCACCCCGTCAGGCTTTGCCTGCCACCCCTTATCCACCCCGCCCTTCGGGCACCCCTCAAGAGGGGAATGGGGGAAGCGGAAATCCACAAACCACTCCTTGTATATCGCCTGAGCAATTGCCTCCAACGTCTGATTCGTCTGACGGTTGAGCTCGATTTTGTCGTCGAACGATTTCAAAATATCTGCAATAATTTTCTGTTCAGTAGCTGATGGCACTTTGATAGCTAATTGATTCAACTGTTGACTTGAAACATTAGGAAAAGTAGACCCTGTCGCCTCAGCAAGAAGTGAAGGCAAATAATATTCAAGAATGCCCCTCTAAAAAGGCTGAAATGCACTTCCCTTAATATGCCTAAGCGATGCCAATCCGCGACCAATAGCATACCTCCTATCAGCCCAATTCATTCTCCCTGTCGTTGAGCCTCTTACGCAAAAAAGTAAATCACCTTTTTCTGCAACTTTTTTGGGATCTGTTGTATATTGAACAGGATTCGGATGATAACTGCTAAACTCAGTCGGCCCATTCAGCAACGGAATGCCTTCTCTGTTATCGTTACAAAATTCTCCAGCAGGAGACTGCCCCATAATTATCTGAGCTATGTCTCCAAGTGTTGTAACCTTCCATTCATCAGAACTCATACTCAAACCCCTTCAAATTACCTATGAACCGACGTGTCCGCATGCAGGGTTTGAGGACAACGATCAGGTCTTTAAAATTCATTTGCAATACTCCAAATTCAGGACGCACTTCGTCATAAATTCTGCACGCAGCGCGTGCAGTACTACTTTTTGGTCTTAATAATATCCTTGCATTTTGAAATTATGGCGATGTTGTGTCCCCAGGGTATTTGAGTAATTTGGGCAATGACCTGTTGCCCAATTTGTCCAACAGGCTGTTGGCTAATTGCAGATTCTCGTTTATAAAATCAGATTTCAAATCCCAACCCTTTGAGATTCTTTTTTATCTCTCTTTCCAATTCGGCACCTTTAGCAAATTGCTCTGCCAATTTTGAAGTTAAAGTGTTCATCTTCTCGGCAAATGGTACACCATCGTCCTCTTCAGTTTCGGTCCCCACATACCGTCCGGGCATCAGGACATAATTATTATTCCTTACTTCCTGAATCATAGCTGATTTGCAGAAACCGGGCTTGTCCTCATAATGGCCACTTTTATTGCGCCAGTTGTGATAGGTTTCCGCAATACGTTTTATATCTTCGTCTGTCAGTTCCTTATTTCTGCGGTTAATCATTGTTCCGAATTTACGGGCATCAATAAAAAGAATTTCGTTTGAACGATTGCGGAATTTCCCATTCGCCTTATTGCGTGCCAGAAACCACAGACAGGCAGGGATCATCGTGTTATAAAAAAGCTGGGCGGGAAGGGCGACCATGCAGTCAATAAGTCCAGCCTCAATCATGCCTTGACGGATTTCTCCTTCACCGCCGGAGTTTGAGTTCATGCTTCCGTTCGCCAAAACTATTCCGGCAGTGCCATTGGGGCTTAATTTATGTACAAAGTGTTGAAGCCAGGCATAATTGGCATTGCCTGCCGGCGGCACGCCATATTTCCACCTTTTATCGTCACGAAGCTGTTCACCATTCCAGTCGCTCACATTAAAGGGTGGATTGACGAGGATAAAATCTGCCTTCAAATCAGGATGTTTGTCATGGAGAAACGTGTCTCCCGGCTCAATCCTTGCATCGATACCGCGAATGGCAAGATTCATCTTGGCAAGGCGTAGTGTTGTCGGGTTTGATTCCTGCCCGAATATGGATATATCGCCGATACGCCCGCCATGCTCCTCAATAAACTTTTCACTCTGAACAAGCATACCGCCGGAACCGCAGCACCCGTCATAGACACGGCCTTTATATGGCTCAAGCATTTCTACCAGGAGTTTTACAATGCAGGCTGGTGTATAAAATTGACCGCCTTTTTTCCCTTCGGCATCGGCAAACTGGCCGAGAAAATATTCATACACCCTGCCCAGTAAATCCTTTGCTTTATACCCGCTTTGGTTGAATCCAATGGTGCCGATAAGATCAATAAGTTCTCCCAGCCGTTGTTTATTCAATTCGGGATCTGCGTAGATTTTTGGCAAAATCCCCTTTAAAGTACTGTTAAGCCTTTTTATGGAATCCATGGCGTCATCAACAAGCTTTCCTATCTCCGGTTTTTTGCCTTATCCTGGAGATACTGCCAGCGCGCTTTCTCAGGGACAAAAAAGATATTATGGGCAAGGTACTCGTCCTTATCTTCCGGATCAGCGCCTTCAAATGCACCTTCTCCGGCCTTCAATTTTTCGTAAAGATCATTAAAGGCATCAGAGATATATTTCAGAAAAATCAAACCAAGCACAACATGCTTATACTCAGCCGCGTCCATATTGTTGCGGAGCTTATCAGCCGCCGCCCATAGTGTCTTTTCTAATCCATTATTTTGTGCCATAAAAATTTTCCCTTTTATGGAATATATTTAAATGAAGTGTTTTATCAGATTATTCATAGCGCAGCAAAGCCGCAACCAATTCCTCCGTCCTCCCCTTTTATCCCTCACCGAAGGGGGAGAGGGTGTGGAAAGGAGGATGTAAAAAACTTGCTAAAAAAGGAAGATTTTACACGGTAATACTATAAAGCATTAATTCGTCGATTATTATGGTTTCCTATACGCCCGATTAGTGCATACTGTAACTTTTGCATTACTATAAGTCAACGTGATTCAGGGGGGAGAAAAGGTTCAGACCTCGTATAGCGGGTATGCGAGAATAAAACATCCTAAAAGGTTCATTTCTAGATTGAACCGAAACTTTTAGCCTTGATGTGAGGATGCGACAAAGGAAAACTAAGCGGTAGAGAAGCCTGTACCGCCAGGCGGTGTTGCGCAATGTTTGTGATGCTGATGTTAGCGATAAACGAAGCGGGCATTGTAGCCTTAACCATACCTTTTATTTTCATCGTTTTTCACCGCGTTCTCCGCGCCCTCTGGTTCGAAAATTTTTTATTAAGCGACGCCATGATGTTTCGGTGTGTCCCCACACCGAAATGTATGTACCTTTCCATGTTTTTTTCGGTGAGAGGACTCACCGAAACATCTAAAATATTTTCATGGTTTCAGGGTGCCGCAAAAGCGGTATGATGACTGCGGTGAACTATTACGCTTATTATTATATGTGATCAAAAAAGCTTTTAAAAAAAACCTGGCACCTCGGCTTCAAAGGTGAGTTCTTTACCGCTGTGTGGATGCCGAAACGTCAGATGGTGTGAATGCAGGGCAAGACGGCTCTTCGGCTCGCCTTTTTTACCATATTTATCATCACCAACGAGTGGATGTCCCTTCTCTGAGAAATGTACCCGTATCTGGTTTTTTTGCCCGTTAATAATTCAATCTCAAGCAAACTAAATCTCTTTGCTTCTTTTATAACTTTGTAACGGGTTTTTGCCAATTCCCCTTTTCTCGAATCCTTAACCGAAAAAACCTCATAGTCATCGTTTTCATCTAAATAGGAAGCGATAGTCCCGCTTTTTTCAGTCAATATCCCATGAACCACGGCTACATATTTTTCCTTGACGTTTTTCCATTGCAGTTTGAGATTTTCTTTGGCTTCAGGACTCTTTGCAAAGACAAGTACACCAGAGGTATCGCGGTCCAAACGATGCACAACAAACAGTTGTTTTGTTGATTTAAAGCTGCCCTTCCGTATATAGTTGGTTAAAATGTGATGAGCGGTTTTTTCTCTTTCATACGTTGCCTTTACCGTCAATAGGCCGGCGCTCTTATCGACAACAATAATATCCCGGTCTTCATAGAGAATCGTTAAACCCTTAGGTCTGTGTCTGTAAGGTATTGGCTTCATTTTTACTCGGTTGATTCATTTAGGGTGCCACAGGCAATCTTCCCGTGATGTTAAGGGATTTCAAATCTGCGGTTGTAGAGCGACGAGGCTCGTCGCTCTACATTGAGAAAGTTGCCGAAGGCTAATTCAATGTATAGGAATTTCAAAGTTTGTATCATAGCAACCGGACAACCCCATGAATCCACCTTTTCTAAGGGGGACTTGAGGAAATCCCCCTTAATAAAGGGGGCAGGGGGGTTGTTTCTGATCGGCATTTGCCGTGTATCTGAAAGTCGCTGCCAAAGGCAGCCTAATTCAAATACCAAACCTCCCCGTTGCCACTCTCCCGAATGCCCTTGTGAATAATCAGCCTCTTCCCTTGCGAGATGCCGGAATTATAGGCATTCTGACAGGTTCTGGAATACCGGGAATAGGTTCGGGTACACCTGGGATTTCTCCGGCGATAAAACTCATGGAGCCGGGGGTCTCCCTTCCACACCAGTTTTTGGGACACATTTCCCGGCGCCCCGCCCTCCAATTTATGATAAAAACCCTCCAGGAGGCCATAGATAAACGTCCTTCGATGCCTGTTCCCGCTGATAGCATTCTTCCCTTTGTACTCCGTCCATAAAAGTTCTGAGACGTTTTGAAGATAATGATACACGTATTCCGCCATCTCAACGTTTTCCGGCGTCCCATAAATTTCCAAAACACGTCCGCGCCTGTTTTTATGCTGGTCGTACCCGAACGTCCAGATAGCCTCTACGAAAAAATATTTACACAGTATCGCGCTGATTACAGCCTTCGCCGGGTCTCTCCGCCCTATTTCACCGACCTGCTTATGCATGTAATTCCATTTCGTTTGAGTATCCAGGAGCGACAGGTTATGTCGCAATAACAACTCATGCGCCTTTGACATGGCTGTTTGTGCCTCATGCTCGTTGGGACTTTGGGCCAATGCCAGCAGCTTATGAACCTTATCCAGTATCTGGTGATTTTCCGTACCCGCGGTGAATCTGTTTTTGCGTTTTTCCATCCAGCTTTGAATGCCGCCCGTAGCCGTTGGATCAATGCCCTTTTCCTGGCAAACCCGCCTGAATGCCTCTCCGTGGGGAAATTCTTCGCAGATTCCTAAAACTTCCTCCACGTACTGGTGCGCCATTTCATGGCAAAGAACCTCCTGGACGTATTCCCAGGCATACGCATTGATCAGAACAATACTGATGGAGAGACGCCGGTGACAACCGCCTTTCCACCTGCCCAATGCCACCTCCGAATACGATAGTTCAAAGTTTGGGGGGCGCAGAGAGTCTTTAAAGTAAAGGAAATTTGCCGTCTTCCAGTCTTCATTCAACTGCCTGATCCATGCGGTTTTTAGCTTGTCGTTTATATCGGTCATGGGATAAAGTGAAATTATCCCTATTATGGGTTGCATGTCAATGGAAATATGGGAAAGAGCAATAACGGGGTTACCTTCATTCATCAAGCCTTAATTATTGACATTGTTTTAAAAATAGTTAATATGTGGTTATGTCCTGGATCGCCCACGTGTAGTCCAGGAAGTGCCACATCACATCACTCAATGTGGAAATCGTTGCTTGCGGTGTTTGGCAAGTGGGATAATCTTATATCCAGCGGTCTAGCGGAGGAGGAAGTAGAAGGGTTTCGATATCATAAGAGTACCAGAAGGCCACTTGGCCTGATAGTTTTATAGCCCGGTACTCGATCGAATACTACACAGGCAGAGACATGGCCCAAAGTAACCTCAAAAGAAAGGATTATCGGAGGTTGAAGCAGATTTGCAAACAATAAAGATTGACCCCTATTCTACTGACTTGGAAACCAACATGCCTTTGTTGTGCATGAATTGGCTGGTTAAATAATTGCAGGGCTTAATTTTCAGTAAAACGTAATGTATTCGTTTCCTTTATACACTTATCTAAGGAGAAAGTCATGTATACAAAAAAATGGGCATTTTTGATCACAATGACCTTGCCTTTTTTATTCATATACACCGCAAATGCAGATGAGACTTGTTTGTCACCCTACATGGCCAAGATTACCGGACACGAGGACTTTGTTTATGTTTGGACATTAGGCGCCGAGGGATTGGGAGACAGTTCAGACAAGCTTGTTACCGTAGATGTACGTCCCGATTCGAAGACTTACGGCATGGTAATTCATTCCGTATCCGTGAGTGGCCGTAACGAAGCCCATCACGGTGATTTTACCGACGATCGTCGCTACTTCTGGGCAGGGGGGCTTGACACTAGTCAAATATTCATCTTCGATATGTATTCAGACCCTGCAAAACCACGTCTTGTTAAAACCATAAACGATTTTGTGAAACGATCCGGCGGCGTGGTAGGTCCGCACACATTTTATGCTCTTCCTGGACGCATGCTAATTACCGGCCTCTCCAACGACACGGATCTTGGTGGCAGGACGGGTTTAGTGGAATACAGCAATGAGGGTGATTACATTGTTACACATTGGTTACCGACTACCGATAATACACGCGGAGCAATCATCGAGAAGCTTGCGGACGGATATGGCTATGATGTGCGGGTTTTGCCGCGCCGTAATGTGATGCTGACATCTTCGTTTACCGGCCGGTCGAACTACATGACGGAATTGGAAAAGGTGATGCAAGACCCAGATGCGATGAAGCGCTTCGGCCAGACTATGGTGGTGTGGGATTTTCACGCACGCAAACCGAAAAAGGTCTTGCACGTTCCTGGCACACCGCTGGAAATCCGTTTTGCCTGGGGGCCATTTCAGGATTATGCCTTTACCAGCACTGCACTTACTGCGAAGATTTGGCTTATTTACGCAGATGACAAGAATGAGTGGCAGGCAAAGCCCGTAGCCGATATTGGCGACCCTTCAAATCCACCCCTGCCTGTGGACATTAGCATAAGCGCTGATGGCCGGTGTCTATGGGTAGACTCTCTTATGGATGGTAAGGTGCGCCTGTTCGATGTAAGTGACCCTTTTCATCCAAAACAGGTCTATGAGAAAGTTATCGGTTCTCAATTGAATATGGTTTCGCAAAGCTGGGACGGCAAGCGGCTTTATTTTACCTCTTCACTCTTGTCGAAATGGGATAAAAAAGGCAAGGCAGACCAGCAGTTCCTTAAAGCATACGACTGGAATGGAAAGGAACTCATAGAAAAGTTCACGGTTGACTTCTACCAGCAAAAGCTGGGACGGCCTCATATTATGCGATTGGGCGCCTATGCACTATACAACATTGAACCCCCAAAGGCGGCATCAGCAGACCAAGGACGCCGGCAAGAGAACTGACCATGCGGAGGCAAGTAATGCGCCTTAAGCGCCCGGTATCGGTATTTATACTCCTATGGGGGCTTTTGCTGGGAGCACCTTCATTTGCAAAAGACAATGGACTGGGCTATACGCCACCAGCACCGGGCAGTTATGAACTCCCCCCTATCAAACGGGCTGTCGACGGGATTGTGCTTGACACCAAAGGGCATCAGCAGCGCCTGTTTGATTGCATGGATGATAAGTTCGTGATACTGAGTTTTATCTATACTAACTGTAGCGATATTTGTCACCTTGCGACATATGTGTTGCAACAGGTAACGACCGAACTGAAACAAGATCTCATGCTTTCAGGCCAGGTGCGTCTCATTACTTTAAGTTTCGATCCGGACCACGACACGCCTGAAGTTATGCGCCGTTATGCGCAGGCGATGGAGTGTGATACATCCGGATGGGTATTTCTCACCACCTCTTCGCATGCTGAATTGCAACCGATATTAGACGGATATGGTCAGTATATCGTTCGGGAGCGTGATGCCACCGGTAAGGCAACAGGGGCGTTTATGCATGTCCTGAAGGTCTTTTTGATCGATCGGGAACACAAGGTTCGTAATATTTACAGTCTGAGCTTTTTGCATTCGACGCTTCTGTTGAATGACATCAGAACGTTATTGTTGGAAGAGGGGGCAAACCGATAGTAAGTGTAAAGGGGCAGGAAAGGAATCAACCATTAGAAGGCTGTCCAAAAATTTAGCATGCAGTATTTCTCAGTATTTAGCCAGAAAAAGAGGGTAAATCGGCTGCAATTGTGTGGTTCAGTGTATAATAAAGCGAAATGAAATCTTTACAGCAAAGCTACACCAAACAGTTAAAACTATTCTCCGGATGGCCTGAGTATCGTATCTTAAATATTACCTAAATTCTGCAAATGATTTTCGCGTAGCGAAAATTGCCCTTCAACAATATCCTTGCCGGACAAAAATCAATAATGGACTTCGATTTTTAGCGGTTTTCTGAACTACTCAGTTTCATTATGAACAAAAAGGGCTGGGAAATAGCCCTGATTAAATCGTTTGGATTGACAAAAACGCGTATGCGGACGTACCTTCTCCCTTTGCTGCACTCTCAGCTACCGAAAACATCCAAATCAAAGACACCAATTACCTTCTATCCAAATTCTACACTCAGCGACATGCCTTCCCATGCCCGCCATTCTTCCTGATAGAGGAACTTCTCTGGTAACTTTAAGACCAACTGCCCGCTTCCCTTTGTCAATTTCCCTGCAACACGGATTAACCACAGCCTCATCGTCTTTATTTCCCACCGCCGTACCGCTCCTCCCGTCAACAGCGCCATTCACTTCAAGAGATTATATGCTAACACCGCGCACTGAAATAACGCCGCATTGGCCAAAAACTCACCCCTGCGTACATGCCCCACATTCATCTGACCCTTACACTCTTCTATCCACGTCTCACACGTCGCCCTCTTTTCATATGACCGGTGCGCTTTTATCGGACTGAACCGTTCTGTCGTAACGTAACAGAAATACTCATACACGGCTATAGGAAACAAGCCCCTCTCTTTTTTGATCAACTTCCTCACCGCCACAAACCGTCTCGCACAATTCCATATCGCAGCAAAGCCGCAACCAACTCTTCTTTGAGAAAGCGGGAGATTGCTTCGGAAAAGACCCTCGCAATGACATATTGTGTGTTGTCATTGCGAGCGAAGCGAAGCAATCTTTCTCCCATAAACAATCTGTACCTCCTGATAGGGATAAATAGGGTTGTGAAAAAGCTTACAAAAAAAGAAGTTTTCACACGGTAATACCATACAGCGCACTGATACATAAAATCGGCTTGCTCCCACCCCGCATCCCCTTCCACGGCCTCCCATTTCTGACCTTCGAGCAACCCAATCAGATTCTTCATCTTCACCTTAATCAGGTATCCCGCTGATATGGACTCCAGGTAATCCAGCAACTCTCCCGAGAAAAAACCACTGTCTCCCCGAACGATTACTCGTACCCTCTTCTTCGTATACGCCATGCACTCCTTCATAAACTCTACAACCCCATTCCTCGTGTATGCACTCCCACAGCGAAGCCAACTATGCAATATCTCTTTTGTCTCTGCTACACATGCTATTATGGGATGATACGACTTCTGCCCCTTCTTACACGGATTATACCCCACGTCCGCCCCTTGCTGATTCCCATAGACTCCATTCACGGTTGAATCAACATCTATTCACATGTCGCTCAGCGCACTTCTCAATTTATGCCCTGAACGCACCACCCGTTTCCACACCTGTCCCCTGAATCGGTGGATTACCCCCGTCAGCTCCACAATATCCCCCTGCGTTACCAGCTTCATCATACGTCCTATTGTCGTATCTACGGGAATTCTTCTCCATCCCGCTATCTTTATCAGCACATCATCTGCCCATACCTTCGTTATCTGCACCATCGAGGTCGCTCCGGCTATCAAACCGATTACTACCATTTGCATGGCATCAACCATCTGATACTGTGCATTTGCCTCGCGCTCCTTACCTACTGCATCTTGTATTCCCTGCCTGAATAACAAATTTCCCATGAAAGTCAGTACCGGCGAGAGCCCTGCATGCACCGCCAATCTCTTCCCACTCATCTCCGTCCTGATTTTCGGTTGTTTTCTTTCCCCGGTTTGTGCTATAGTCTTCATGGAAAAGACGAACCTTCTTTTAGGTGTCTTTTTTCTCAAAATACCTTCAAATCCCTTGGAGATTCTACCATTTCTGGCCCAATCCTGCAACAAGGCTTCGTCATGTTGCAAGGATGGACAGAAAATGATAGAATCCCAAAGAGAGGTGAGACAATAGAACATTTTTACGGAGGACACCTTTCCGATTATTTTCGCTCCGGGCGGATTGTTTATGCATTTTGATTTGATCATAAAAAACGGCACCGTCATCGATGGTACAGGGATGCCAAGGCAGAATATCGACATTGCTATCAAGGAGGATACGATCGTTTGTATGGACCCATATATTCCTCAGAACGAGACGCCCGTCATTGATGCAAAAGAGATGGTGGTTGCACCTGGATTTGTTGATATTCATTCTCATAGTGATTTTTTTGTGGCTTGCCCGCCCCGAAAGCGACAGCAAGATCCTTGATGGCGTAACTACGGAGATATGCGGAAATTGCGGTATGTCAGCCTTTCCACTGCGTGGGAAGCTACTGGAAAGGCGGTCGCAGGGATTAACCAAATACGGCATTGCTCCCGCCTGGCAATCGGCAGCGGAGTTTTATGATATCACAGAAAAGGTCAAGAGTTCTATTAACAGGGCGTTTCTCGTTGGCCATGGGAATATCAGGGCATGTACGCTTGAATATGAAAACAGAGAACCAAGCGCATTTGAGTTAATCCAAATGCGTGGAGATCTGGAAGAAGCCATGGACGCTGGGGCGTTTGGTATGTCCAGTGGCCTCATTTACCCGCCAGGTTGTTATGCACACCTTCATGAAATTACAGAACTGTGTAAGGTAGTCAAAG
The DNA here is from genome assembly GCA_002009475.1 of Candidatus Brocadia carolinensis. Classification (GTDB taxonomy): domain Bacteria; phylum Planctomycetota; class Brocadiia; order Brocadiales; family Brocadiaceae; genus Brocadia; species Brocadia carolinensis. The sequence continues at coordinate 19,644 of AYTS01000034.1, forward strand.
AACACGGAGGTTTTTATGCGACCCATATCCGGAATGAAGGAGATACCCTTGAAGAAGCCCTTGCCGAGGCTATCGAGATATCAAAACGCTCCGGAGTCAGATTGCAAGTATCGCACCTGAAGACATCAGGGAGTAAAAACTGGCATAAAATCAAAAATATAAAAATGGTTATTGATCGTGCCCGGAATGAAGGAGTTGACCTCACCTGCGATCGATATCCATACATTGCGGCGGCTACCGATCTGGATGTCATATTGCCCCATTGGGTATATGAAGGTGGCGTCAACAAGCAAATAAAGCGGCTGAAAGATGAGAATACCCGCAGACTCATTGCAGAGGAAGTATCGCAGGTATATGATGATGCCGCCTGGGATGGAATCGTGATTTCGTCTGTCAATCATGGCCAAAACAAGTGGATGGAAGGGAAAAGAATTTCTGAAATTGCTGTGCTTCTCAACAAACCTCCCCTGGAAGCCATTTTTGATTTGCTTGTAGAAGAAGATACGAGGGTAGATATTTTCTTATTCAGCATGTGCAAAGAAAACCTGGAAAATATCTTGGGTTGGGATTTTGTGTTTGTTGGTTCTGACAGTGCTATGCGTGCCAATCAGGGTGTCCTGCATGATGGCAAGCCGCATCCGCGAAGCTATGGAACCTTTTCCCGTGTTTTAAGAAAGTTTTGCCGGGAAAGTCCACTTCTGTCCGAAGAGAAGGCTATACAAAAAATGACGGGACTGCCTGCACAAAAAGTTGGACTGGACAGGAGGGGGCTGATAAAGGAAGGATATTTTGCAGACATAACCATTTTAAACCCCGGACGGATTACTGATAAAAGCACTTTTGCAGAACCACACCAATATTCTGAAGGCATAGAATATGTGTTGGTAAACGGAAAGATTACTGTTGCAGCAGGCAAGCATAATGGCGCTCTGCATGGGCGGATATTGAGGAAATTATAGAATTTTTTCGTGATTATGAATACCAATTTTAACGAAAAGACTGAATTTGAGGCGAAGTTTGTCTGCCCTGACGGGCTTGATTTGGCGGCGCTTCTTGCCAGAATAGACACTCTGGGTTTTCATGCGCATAAAGAAGAACCGTGCTTCCAGAGGGATGTCTATTTCGATACCCCCCAGTATACACTTCTTCACTTCGGCGCTGCTTTGCGTATCCGACAGAGAAACGAGACCTACGTTGGAGCCTACAAAGTATCCGGGAAACAACAGGGGGCTATCTTCGAACGTCGGGAATTTGAATGGAAACTTTCCGATGATGAAACAAAGGTCTGGAATGAAGAAAAACGGATTATCATTCCGCCAACCATTCTTTATGAACTACCTCTCAAGGAACAACCCTTGAGAAAGGTTCTGGCTGTAGAAACACACCGTTATACCGCAAGGGTGAATAGCACTGATGGATTTGAGGCGGAACTATCTCTCGATGAGGTAGCTTTCCGGGGACACAAGGGGCAAAAGCATCTCAGAGAAATAGAAATAGAATTGTTGCAGGGGAGACTTGAGCAACTCAAGCAGGTTACCGAAAGACTTCAAAATCATTTTAACCTACAAACTGCCGTCGATTCAAAATACAAACAAGGCATGATTCTGGTAGGAAAGTACGGCATCCCCCCTCAACCGGTTGTCTGAGAGGGGAAAAACACCCGTGTGTCGCTCTGACGATTATGCCGGAGCGTTTCATACATTTTTTGAATGACCGGGCAGGAAATCCAACGGAGCAATCACATCAAGCACGCACCGACATAAAACCCTTATAAAATCAACGCCCCCAGCAGGATTCAAACCTGCAACCTTTGGCTCCGGAGGCCAACGCTCTATTCAATTGAGCTATAGGGGCTCTGTGTTGATTTTGCCTAGATTTTACGTGAAAGAATGCATGGTAATCAAGACTTTTCGTAAATGAGAAATTTCTTAGCCAGCACGCAGGGATGGTATGACATCTTTGCCCTTCTCAGACCTTCTATACCCCAATCCTCACCGGCATTGATGTAAGCTAAGCTGGAAAAGTCACTGGAACAAAATTGTTGATAGATAAATTGAGGCATACCGCAAAAGGTATTGTTGGTTTTTTCTATAAGGACAGATGCCGTATGAGTCGCAATTGGTTCGCCCAGTGTAATACCCTCAATGTGCCCGTCAACGGTAATGATTGCTCCCTGTAACCCTAGTTCTTCCGAAAAGATGATTGCGCATTTAGCAGCCTCGGCTTCATGAATAAGGCTGTACTGATAATGGTTCTCATTATGGCTCGAAAGATTCGACTCCTGAATCTTTTCTTTTTTCCATTGGTCAATCATGAGAAGTGCATCCGCAATATGCCGGGGGTAGAATTTTTCAAAAGAAGCCGTGTAATGCTTTTTAAAATAGTTTATCTCGTTTCTCTTCTTTTCGTATTTTCTGCCGGCAAGTTTTATGAGGTCTGAGGTGTTGTAGATGTAGTCAGGATAACTTTCAACAATGCGGAAGGAACTTTTGTCAAAAAGCGTTAGGAAGTCTTCGTAAACGTAGTTAATGTAGGATTCAAAACCGCGGGAGTCATTCATTTCGCGCATCAGGGAAAAACATTCGTGAAGAGTATCTTGAATGTTGTTCTTCCCTAACGGAGGGAGCATCATGCACATACCTTTGGACGTGACTCCAAAGAGGCAAAAATTATTATGAATCAGCTTCCATAATAATTCTATTGAGCCTTTCCATATAAAATTGTTTGCAAAAGAATAATCACATAAATTTACCTCCTCTTTCTTTACATAAGTGTCAAAAAGCCCTTTGTCTTCAATCTTTAACCGCTTCAACCCATACAGCTTGCATTTTTCTTCGATACTGATACTACGTGGTTCTGTTACTTGCGAGAGACTCGTTTCAATGAGTTGTAAAATGTTTTCTCTCCTAATGTGGTATTACACCTGACCCACCCACACGACGGAGGTTCGAGATCAAGCGCAAACCATTGTAGAATCGTGGCAGACATCCCCTGTAGATGCCTAAACCAAACGTTATTATTTAGTGTAAAGTTAAATTTCATTTTTAAATGTCTCATTTTTCTTGATAAAGCCATCCGTAATGCATAAAACGATTTATTGGTGAAATTATACTATCCTGGGAAAGATTTGCAAGCGAGAATTACTACTGTTTGAGAAATTTTGTGTATTGGCAAAAACCTCAGATCCGTACTGAGACAACCATACAATCTGCTGATTATATTGTGGTGTATGATGGCAAAATACTCCCTTTGGGTATAATTACAATCGAATCACGAATCATGTAATTATCCGCGTCAAGATGTTCTATCTTCTTTGCGTTTTCTATGGTTACCCGTTCCCCAATATGCACATTCTTATCAATGATAGCGCCCGTGATGCGGGAATTGTCGCCAATGCCGGTGTCGGGTATTTTTTTTCAACCGGTTTGCCCGAATATTAGATTCTGTTTCGTAATAATCAGCGCCCATGATGATGGAGTTTTGAACCAGGGTGTTTTTCCCGAGAATACTTCGGATGCCGATTACAGAATTATGGATTTCCGCGTTATTGATCCTGCAACCGTCTGCGATAATGGATTGTGTAATCTTGCAATCATTGATGATTGAGCCAGGCAAGAAAAGAGGATTCGTATAGATTGGCGATTTTTCGCTGTACAAATTAAAACTTGGAGTATGGGCGGCCAGGTTCAGGTTTGCCTCATAAAATGATTTGATGGTACCGATATCCTCCCAGTAACCGTCAAAAAAATAGGTAAATACCCGTTGTGTTTTTATTATTTCCGGTATAATATCTTTGCCAAAATCTGATTGATTGGTTTCCTTCAGGATGCTGTTCAATACGTCAAGGTTAAATATATAAATTCCCATAGATGCAAGCAAGGTGCGTCCATTGGCTCTAACACCCCGACGGTCGAAAGCGCCTGGATTAAGCGATAGAGTATCGACAAGCCTCTCGTCTTTTGGTTTTTCAAAGAAACCGACAATACGACCTTGCTCATCGATCTTTAAGATTCCCAAATTGGGCGACTCTTTTCTTTCTACAGGAATGGCTGAGATCGTTACTTCCGCGCCGTTCTTAATATGTTCCTGGATAAGATGTTCATAATTCATTCTATACAGTTGGTCGCCGGAGAGGATTAAGACAAAATCAGTATTGGGTTGGTTAAAAAACCGAAGATTTTGCCGAACAGCATCTGCAGTGCCCTGGTACCAATGCGTGCTTTCCATGGTTTGGGTAGCTGCCAGAATTTCAATAAAACCCTTGGAGAAGTTATCAAATTTATATGCCCGTGTTATATGCCGATGAAGAGATGCTGAGTTAAATTGCGTGAGGACGTATATTTTATTGAGCTCTGAATTGAGACAGTTACTAATCGGGATGTCAATCAATCGGTATTTTCCAGCAAGGGGTACGGCTGGTTTCGATCTTTCTTTCGTTAATGGATAGAGCCTTGTTCCGCGTCCGCCACCCAAGATTACTGAAATTACATTATCCATGTTCCAATTCCGCGCGAGAAGACTCTTTCATGGTAAATCCTTGAAATAAAATTCTTTATCCTCTCAACTGAATTATCGTTGAGACAAAATGTAGTTTAACAGAAAATCTTGCTTATGCAAGCCTTATAGGAAAATATCAAGAACGCGTTAACTTCCTGAAAATAACATCAGTAAAGTCACAAATAGCCCTACTCCACAGAATAGAGCATGAGAGGATAACTCAGGCGCAAGGCAAGTTTTCCTTGAAATTACCTCTTAATTGTGCTATTTTACTATCTGTTTTTTTGCGTAACAATATGATAACTGTCTACTTAACATGGGAATATTACCAATACCGTGAGGGTTGTTGAGGTATGAGAAAGTTTTTGTTAAGCCTTTTTGAACGACTGGAAACAGGTCTTTACAAGTTCAATGGAAACGGGAACGGCAATGGAAAGCACCCTGTTCCTGACTTATCCAAAGATAATTTACGATTTGAAAGTCTTCCCATGAGGACAAATATCCATACTTCATCGGTAGTAAAAAATCCGTTGGATATGGGGATACTCAGGTCACAGCGCTACCTTTTTAGAAATCAAGACCAGTCTGACGGACATTGGGTAGGAATTTTAGAAGCGGATACCACCATAACGTCAGACTATATCATGGTCATGCATTTCCTGGGAAAAATAGATCAAAAGAAACAAAAAATGGCCGCGAATCTCCTGAGGGAGCATCAACTCTCTGATGGTGGCTGGAATATTTACCACGGAGGGCCAAGCGAAATCAGTGCTTCGGTAAAGGCATATTTTGCTCTAAAACTGGCGGGACATACTGCAGACGAGCCTTTTATGCAGAGGGCCAGGAAGTGCATTCTCGATAAGGGCGGCATTATGAAGTCCAACTGTTTCACCAAGATTTACCTTGCCATGTTTGGACAGGTTGACTGGCAGGCCGTGCCCGCCGTTCCGGCTGAAATGATCCTGTTTCCGCCCGGATTTTACTTTAGTATTTATGAGATGTCTTACTGGTCGCGATGTATTGTAGTGCCTCTCTCTATTGCCATAGCAAAAAAACCCCATATTCCCGTTGGGGATGACCTGCTGAAGGAACTCTACGTGATACCCCGCGAAAAGGTTGTTTATCGTATTAAACGGGACCAAACAGGTTTGAGCTGGCATAATTTCTTCATTGACGCTGATAGTATTTTCAGACGCTACGAACAACAACCCATTCAATGTATCAGACGAATGGCCCTTCGCAAGGCGGAACAATGGATGCTGGAGCATCTGGAGAAATCCGGTGGACTTGGCGCTATTTGGCCTGGAATTATTAATTCGATCTTTGCCATGAAGTGTCTTGGCTACCCGGACGACCACCCTGCATTCGCGAAGCAGCTTCAGGAGATAGAAGATCTGATTGTCTACGAAGGCGATAAGCTTTATTTGCAGCCGTGCGTATCGCCGGTATGGGATACCGCATGGGCAATTATTGCGCTTCATGAATCCGGGATAGCCGGCGCCGATCCTACAATACAAAAGGCAGGACAATGGCTTCTCAGCAAAGAAGTCAGGAATTTCGGCGATTGGGCTTTAAAGTGCAAGGTAGACGAGCCGAGCGGCTGGTACTTTCAATATGCAAATGAGTTTTATCCCGATACCGATGACAGCGCCGCTGTGCTGATGGCGCTGCAACGGGTATCACTGCCGGAAAAGGCCGGCAAAGAAGCGTCTTTTTTACGCGGGATACGATGGATTCTGGCTATGCAATGCGATGATGGCGGATGGGGTGCCTTCGATCGCAATAACAACAAGGCCATTCTAAATCATATCCCTTTCGCAGATTTTAATGCCTTATTGGATCCCAGCACGAGTGACGTTACCGCCCGATGTATGGAATTTCTTGGCCGTATCGGGTTTGGCAAATCCTCACAGCATGTCCGAAAAGCAGTAGAATTTCTCCAGAAGGAGCAGGAACAAGACGGTTCATGGTTCGGTCGTTGGGGAGCAAACTATATTTATGGTACCTGGTCGGTACTTTCCGGGCTTTCTGCGGTTGGCGAGGACATGACCTTGCCCTATATCAGAAAGGCCATTGAGTGGCTGAAAAGCGTCCAGAATTCTGATGGGGGGTGGGGCGAAACCATTCAGTCATATGATGATCCATTCCTCAAGGCAATTGGTAAAAGTACGCCTTCACAAACGGCGTGGGCACTGTTGGGCTTGCTTGCCGGCGGTGAGACTAAATCCGACGCGGTAGAAAGAGGTATAAAGTTCCTCCTGACGAAACAAAAAGAAGACGGAGCCTGGGATGAAACTGAATTTACGGCAACCGGCTTCCCAAAGGTCTTTTATCTGAAATACCACATGTATTGTACCTATTTCCCTCTTATAGCCTTGAGCAAATACCGCAACTCCCTTCAAAAAAAAATAATCCTTTGCTGCCAGAAATAGACGACGTAATAACGTATCGTAACCAGCTTCAAGAAGTTTTCCAAGTCCTGCTTTAGGACATATAGTATTACGGTGTAAAAACTTTTTTTGGTAAGTTTTTTAGCACACACCTAAATCTACGAGGTAAGTCGACCTTCCTCTGTTGACATCATAACGACAAGCGGGGACGCTTGTCCTGCCGATAGAGGGGATATTTGGTTGTGGCTTTACTGTGCTATGTGGTATTTTGTCGGCCTTTTGCTGCTGTATTATGGACTGCCTCGTAATTGCGCTAAAAAGCGAACCATGATCATTTTCCCATCTCGATGAACAAATTACATTCCGGAAGTATTTTGTCCGTAATTGAGCGGAATAATAAAGCAGAACCGGTTTCCCGCTGCATTTCTCGAGGGTAATTTGTGATATCAAAAGGTCTCAGGATACGCTACAAGGTTGCTTTATCAGGCTGATTTTTGGTTGTCCTGCAATAAAATTGACAGGAACAGTAAAATGGTTCAATGATAAAAAGTGATTTGGGTTATTTCCCGATCATTAAAAATCAGTTCACGATGTTATGATAGCAACCATTTAAGTATTTGCTGGAAGTATAAGGAATTTAATGGATCATTTCCATGAGCACGCGGCATAGTCACCATTGCCCGGAATCCTTATATATCAACTGCCTGAAACCCTTGATTTGTATGGTGGGCGCTAGTGGATTCGAACCACTGATCCCTTGCGTGTGAAGCAAAAATTTGCATTTTTTATGATTTTTTATAAGTGCCTGGAAGCGTGTCTTTTATGACTGCAATATTTTTCGGCAAAATAACTTATGATGCAATCTCATTTCCTGCTGATTCCTGTGGAGTCCTGTCTGTTTTCGTGAAGTCGGTCACGTTTTGGTCACGGTCAATTAAAGTAAAAAACTATTGAAATGTCAATAAGGTTTCTTCTTTAACCAATCCTGTATCGTTAAACCTTCTATCCTTTCAAAATGGTCTGTGTTATTCGTTACTAAAATATGGTTATTAGCAGTAGCTATACTGGCAATTAAAATGTCAAAGTCGTCGATAATTGTGCCTTTGGTTCTTAAATCCGCTTTAATCTTTCCAAAGAGTCTCGCGGATTCCTCACTATCAGGTAAAACAGAAAGATTCTTTTTAAACAAATCTATCCTCCCTAAATTTTCCTCAACCCTCTTTGAATTGTAAGCCCCAAAGTATAATTCAGCCAGTACGCAATTAGATATCGATAAAGAATAAACCCCAATTTCTTTAACCTTCCTTTTGAGAACCTCATTGCCATTGAGCAAGTAAACACAAGTATTTGTATCGAGAAGATATTTCAAAATACATGCTCCATTTTTGTAGATGATTTTCTACTCGAATAGATAACCTTTAATTGTTCCTCAACGCTTCTGTCGTCTTCCCATGTTCCACATACAGAAAGGAATTCTTCTGTTGCAGATTTTTCTTTGAGTTCAGGTTGAACAAACTCTTTTTTGAGAAGATGAATAATTTTGGCGAGTTTCTCTTGCATTGGCTCAGGCAAATCTTGTATGTCTTTTAAAATTTCTTTTTCATATATAGTTTTAGTTTTCATAGTTAAACCTCACGAAAAAATCGATACCACTAGCATTGTTAGTGGATTGTAACAAACAACAAATACTATTAGGAACAGTATTTCATGAATAACGTTGTAAAAATTGTAAGAGAATATATGCTACTATATTCTATAAAATACTCAAATACTGCAAGAACATTTTTAAGAATACCTTAATACTCGCCCAATTTGCCAACAATCCCACAATCGTAGCAATAGTAACAACTATCGTTAACCAAAATATATTCAATTGCAAACGATACATGACTTCCATGTTTCTGGTTGACAGGAATTCTGAGAATGAATTTGCAACGAGAGAAAGAGATTTCTTTAAACGATCTATGTCAAATTTGACAAATTCAATAGAAACATCTTTAAGGTTTTCAACTTCATTTACATTAGGATTCTTTTTGATTATTTTCATATCTTCAATAGATTTCATTTTATAATGGATATGCTTAATTCGTTCATTAAACTCCATTGATGTTCTTTCCAAAATCATAGATTCTTGTTTAACAACATTATTGAGTTTGATGTATTTATTCAATTTGTAACGTGAGAAAGGTCTAAGCTTCATACTATCAAAAACAGCCATTCTAAGCTTCTCAATATTTCTCTGAGCAGTTCTTAAGAATTCGATAACAGCAATACAAGGAAGAATAGCATCAAGGACATATTTTGTATTGTGTATAATAGCAGATATCTCTCCATCATAATGCTTAGTTTCAAGTGTTTTAAGATACGATTCCCATAAAACAATGAGACGATGTGCCGTACAATTATTAGTTTTAGTTGTATTAGTATGAGACCAAACAAATAGAGACTTACCATCACCATAAATATCGCGATAAAATTCTAAACCCAAAGAACTCAACCAACCTCGTGATTCATTTCTTAAGGTATCAAAAGCTTCTTCGCCTTCGGGTAATCCCTTCATTCCATAAACTTCAATGGCGGGCAGACACGGCTTTTTCCCAGTAATTTGCTGCATAAAATATCCTTTTATGTATGGTCTTATACATAACTCAATATTAATACGTAGATTATTAATCCATTCAAGAATTTGCTGAGTTATTATTGAACCAACATACTCTTCAGTATATCCTTTCATTTTCCAGGGGAAAAGACTTCTAAAACTGATTCTTGAAAGATAGTGTTTTTCCTGCAATTCTAATAAATGTTTAGTAGCTTCGTGTGTAAGATGGACATCCAGCGTTATTTCGACTACAGAAGGTAAAACTTTGTGTATAGAGATACTAATATAGTCAACTTCCGGTGGAAGATCTCTAATTTCACAAACTGCCTCATGAAAAAATGCTATTCTTTTTCCTTTTCGGCGTATTAATCCAAGCTTTTTGTATCCACCGCCCGAAATGGATTCGGTAAAATGTCTGAATTCAGTTGGAAAATTTCTGTTATAAAAATCGTCTTGTAAACCCGGCAGCAGCCTAATAAGACCCTTTTGAAAATTATCGAACTCTTCAATGTGAAATATCTCAATTAGACGAAAATATAAAAACAGAAATTCGACCCCTTTGGGAGGTCTGCTTTTCTCGTATTCTTTCTCCGACTCACGCCGCTGATGTTTCCGAATGATCTGGAGGTTGTGTATAAAACCGCTATTGAACTTTGGTAAAGTTTCTGCCCAGTCCAGATACTTGCTGGAGAGGAATAAGCGAATTTTGTCGGGAACTTTAAATTTCAATCTTTTACTTTTAGAAATAAATTATAAGAATGTTAAACTGTTGGGAAAGGAGGTATGGAAACGAGGGACACTTCCCATGATATTGATAGCGGTTACTTAGGCAAAATAGAATTAAAAGACGTATTAGAGAAAGTTACTACTGGCATATTCTTCTTTAAATACATTTACATTTTTCAATATTTCTCTGATGGATTTTTCTCTCACATTTCCAACAGCCCTTTCGGGGTAATTTTTAAAAAACATATCGTAGCAATTGCTAACATAACCATCGTGGCTAATCCTGATTGCCTGAATATATAATGTATCCCAGGGCAGATAATTAAAATATATGTTGTTATCATTGATTGAGTATTTTTCGAAAATAACACCATAGTTGTCAATCAGCAGTTCATGTTTATTGATGATGTTTCTATCTGCCATTTTCTCCATTAAGTCTCGAGTAGTTGTGAAATCATTTTTAAAGTAAATATTCAGTCCTTTGTAGTTTGTGAAGTTAACAATCTCCCCTTTTGTTAGTTTTTGTATCTCAAATATAATTTCATCATTAGAGATAAACAAATTATCGTGTATATTCAATGTTACATAAGGTGAGATTAATATGTTCTTTATTCCCAGGTTATAAATAGTTTCAATTACCTCTGCAATAGAAGAGGCATTTATTTTATTCAAAGTAAGGCTTATAAAGATTTTCTTCGATAGCTCATATTTTGATAGTACGGATAAATTGTTCATTAACTTATCATAACTGCCAGTACCTCTTATCCAATCATGAGTCTTTCTATTGCCATCGAGACTAATATCGATATAATCCGGCTTAATAAATTCAAGCTCAATAATATTGTGTTCATTTAATAGAATACCATTGGTTACAAACCCAAATCGTAATGAAGGGATTTCGGTTCTTTTTGTTTTGAAATAATGTAATAATTCTTTTGTTTTATGCCAACTCAACAAGGGTTCTTTTCCTACATTACCAAAGGTTCTGGCTCCTGATACAATTAATTCATCAAAAACATCTTCCCATGCCTGGATAGATAAATGATTGTTCAAATTACTATATCCAACATAACAATGCATGCATTTTAAATTGCAGATATCGTTAATGAAGTAAGAAACCTCCATAGGTATTGAGTTATTGTGATAAAAGTTATTATCTTCAAAATCTGATATGGCAAATTTTTTACAATTAGTAGTTATCCCATTATTACTGCCTGAGAATCCTAATGCCATAACTACCTCCTTTTTAAATATTTTCCAAAAATTCTATTATTTTTTGTTTGTATTTTGAATTTATTATATCTTCTTTTTCCTTTTCAGTGACTCCATTTTTTATATTGTCTAAATAGTTTTGTTCTTCTTCAGTTAATAATGGAACCAAGATCATATTTTTGTGTTCGCTGTAAAAAAGTATTTTATATTCATCTATCTTTGAACGACTTGTAAGTTTTATAATAAATACTTTAGGGCAAATATCTGTATTTAATTGTTTAACTATCTGTTTAACTTGATTTAAGAAAAACGTAATGTTAAGGTCGTTTAAGTCGTATCCTATGAAAACAAAATGGTTACTAATTAAATCAAAAATAAAAGCTTTGTCCATAGCGTTTTTTTTCTAACTGTTGGAGTCTATCATAATAATCACTCTCACTGGCTACAATAGAATTTACATATTCTTCTTCTTTGTAGCAACCATGGTATTTGTATATTTTTATTAATTCACTTTTGCTATCTGAACAAGGATTACGTATATCTCGAGTTTCATGAAACCCCTTTGCGGTTATGTCACTAATATATGTTTTATAACCAGGACCTTTTTGAAGGGCAACATTTTCTATATTCGTATCCCAGTTTGTAGTGTAAATTTTCTTAAATTTATCTATTAATAAAATATGTTGCTTCCACTTATCCTCGCTATTTATTAAAGTTTTATCAAGATTATCAAATTCAGCGGTTAGTATTCTTCGGAATATTTTCTTTCCTTCATCAATAGGTTTTTGTGGGCTTTTTTCTTTACCCATTATCCAATAAAAATATTCCGTTGCTTCCATCCAATTATTATTAAATACAGTTTTTAAATCAATTTTTATGCCAACGTCTCTTCTTATGTAACATCTAAGGATTTCAATAAAATTCTTCCATGTAGGAAAGCCCTCAATATTAGATGAAAATCCAGCACCAACAAATGGTATTAAATTTTTTTTTAATACGTGATTGTTTCATCTCTTCCAAAATTTTCTCGGTATAGGCACTAAAACTCACGATAGAATCCTCTAGTACCTATTTGTATTTTTTTGATAAACAGAAATAAAAATATTATTTCTCCAACAAGAAATACCCACATCCACCACGCAGAAAACATAAACGACAATCCATCGAAAAGCATTCTACCTAAGCTTGAATTAGGCGGCTGTACCCCAAGTCCTAAGAAATTCAAAGCCAGATTCATCATAAGAATTTCAGGCATCCTTGCTAACGTATAGCTGGTAACTCCATTCTTGACATTTGGGAATAGGTGATAAATATAAATATAAGACTTTGAAAGACCGTAACTCATTTTAGCAATTACAAAATCATTCTTCTTAGCGATTTCTAACTGATTATAAACATATAGTGCCTGAGTGGGAATAAGAATAAATATCATAATTGCAATCGCATTTATTTGGCCAGCGCCTATAAGAATCAACAGAAATAAGGCAATCAGCAAGACAGGTAAGGTAACCCAATAATGGATAAGATTTAAAAAGAATTCTCGAATCTTTTCATTGCTGAAGTAAGAAAGTAACATACCTAAAAAAAGACCCAAACAGTAGATAGTGGGTAGAACGACCGAAATTGTTATGATTTCGATACCTAATGCATTCATTGATCTTAAGAAAATATCGGCACCTGTTAAATCAGTACCAAACCAATTTCTAAAAGAAGGGGCAGACAAATATTTTGTTTCTTCAATATTTACGATAAAGGATTTGTATACATATCCCAAAATCAAAAAAAACACTACGAAATAAATTATGCCGCGTTTTTGAATTCTCACAATTGCCTTACTACTTCATTCGTTAATAGTTCTTGGATCAAGTCTGAATCTGATCATTTCGGTTAAAATACCGATGATGCTTAATAAAATTATACTAAAAATGCAAAATCCAATGATTACTGGATAATCAAAACGCTGAATGGCAAACACAAATTTGTAGCCAATGCCATGTATCCCAAAGGGAGTTTCGACAAAGAAAATGAATCCGAACATGTAAATAACAAGGTTTTCAAAGAATGATAAATAGTCAATAAAAACAAATTTTTTACAAAACATTTTCCATATCTGTTTCTTATTGAATCCACATGATTGATGAAAAGAAAAAAAATCACTCTCGGTGGTTTCGAATATCGTTTTACTAAAAGATTTTGAAACAATATAGATTGGATAAATAGATAAGATAAGACTCGTAAAAAGATATTTAATGCTAGATAAAAAATCTATTCCCATACGATCTAATAAATACAGAAAAACATAAGAGAATACAATCATGGGTACGTAAAAGACAAATGCAGATTTCCTCCACAGGTTTTCTGCACGCTGCGATTTAATAATGAAAAGACCAATAAAGGTTCCTACGCCGTAACTAAAGCACAAAGCGGGTATGATTGATTTTGCAGATTCTCCCAAAGCACTACCTATTTCTTTGATGGCTAATTGACCTGACGCAGTAGACATTCCGAAATCAAACAAAATAATATGCCGAAGGAAAGTAGTATAAATTTCCCAGGCAGACGCTCTATGAGAAACATCCAGATTTAATGTCCCATAAATGACATACTCTGGATTGCTAATACCCAAAAATATAATTGCTACAGGCAATAGGGGAATAATTAAGATGGTTAATCCTAAAAAAACAAGCCGATATATTATCCTTTTAATTGTCATCAGTTACTTTCTTTGTGGACTCTTTCTAGCATATTTATAAAATCTATATCCTAATGGATGAAGCGGCATCTCAAATTTAGCATCCGATACTCGTATTCCATTTTTGTAATAAGCCAGGAAAAAAGGCATATCATTAAGTATTATCTCTTGTGCCTTTAAATATTGTTCATGCTGTTTGTCCAAAGGCATTTTTGGAGCTTCCTGAATCAGAGTATCAAAATCAGGATTGGAATATTTGTTGAAATTATTACCGGCGGGCGGAAAAGAAGTCGTTCTAAAGGGATTGAGAAAATGACACACGTCTGCATAAAGTAGTCCCCAATATATTTGTATCATATCGTAGTTTCCCTTTGTAAGCCTTTCAACAAGGACAGGGAAGGCAACGGCTTCGATTTTAACATCAATAGAATAAATTTGTAATTCCTTTGCTATAAAATCAGCAAGTGTTCTTGAAATGATATCTTCAAAACAAACAAGTTTAATTGTTATCTTTGAATTTAGTAAATTTCTGGCTTTCTCCGGCGAATAAGTCAATATAGGATTGGAATTTGCCAAATCCCCAAATATAGAAGGAAATAAAGATTGTGTGACAACTCCCTGCTCGTTAATTATGCTTTGCAATTTTTCCCGACTAATAGCATAGTTTATTCCCTGCCTGATATTTTTATCTGTAATTTTTTCAAGATTAAACAGATAAAAGTTTAATTGTGTTTGTTTTAAAATTTCTTTTGTATATTCAAAAGGCATCTTAGTATTTTCAAGTTGTCGCTGGATAGGTAAGTTTAACTCAAGAAAATCAGATTTATGATTTTTAAACATCAAGAATGCAAGGTTATCATCGGTGGTTAAATTAAGAACAACTTCATCGATGAATGGCAGTTGCATGTTATTTTGTTTTTCCCAATAAGATTCATTTCTTACGAAAACAATTTGTTCATTTGATTCAAAACGTTCTAGTTTAAAAGACCCTGTACCGACAGGATGTAGTTTGAATTCCTTACCATAAAAAGCTATTGCCTGTCTCTTCACGATACTTGTATATGGTAAAGATAATAAATTTGGGAAATTATAGTCCTTTTCCTTTAATTTAAAATGAATCGTATAATCATCTTTTATTACGATTCCTTCGATTCCGTTTGATTCCCCATTTCTAAATTCATCAATTCCAAGTAAATTATTGAAATAAGATATCCCAAGTGATTTTGAGTCTTTACTGAGCAATCGCTCGAATGTGAATTTGACGTCTTCCGCTTTAAACGCGCGTTCGTTGCTATCTTTAAAGCAAACATCTTCAGCAAACAAAACATCCTTTCTCAGTTTAAGAACCCAATTTATACCATCGATTGTTTCCCAGGATTCTGCCAAAGAAGGTATAATCTTGCCTTTCAAGTCTACATCAGTTAACGTATTAAAAATTTGTTTTACTATTTGAATATGACCTGCATGGTAGGCATCTACGGGATCAAAAGAATTAATTTGGGCCTGTTGTAGCTGCAATATATCATGTAAAACAATCGATCCAGAATCTTTTTGTTTTTTGCCACATCCATTTAGTAAGACAAATGCTGATAAAATTATGATTAGACAAAGAGAGCGCTTCATTTTATTTTCTCTGTTTATTATAGAGATGACATCTAACATCATTATTTTCTTTGAAAATTTCAGGTGTTTTATTAAAACAAATGTCCCCAATAACAACAGGACACCTGGATGCAAAAGGACATCCTTCAGGTTCAGTAAAAGACGATGGAGGATCACCTTTAATCAATATTTTCTCCTTGTTTAATAAGGGAACGGATGCCATCAGTGCCCTGGTATAAGGATGTAATGGATTACTGTAGATGTTTTCGACCTTTCCCTCTTCCATCAACATACCGCGATACATAACTAAAACCCTGTCAGCAACTTCTTTTATTACTCCTAGATCATGAGAAACAAAAAGTATACTTATTTTGTTTTTTAGACCTTTGAAAATTTCCAATATTTGCTTTTGTATTGTTACATCGAGCGCAGAAGTCGGTTCATCAGCAATTAATAATTTCGGATTGCATGATAATGCCATTGCGATCATTATCCGCTGATTAATTCCCATACTTTGCTGATATGGGTATTCATGTATTTTTGAATCAGGGTTAGGAATTCCTAAACTTTTTAGTAATAATATTCCCTTTTCTTGAGCTTCTTCACTGGATAATTTTTGGTGTAGTTTAATAATTTCTGTAATTTGCTTTCCTATCGTTATAACAGGGTTTAAGGCTGAAGACGGATTCTGGAATATCATAGCAATTTTACTTCCTCGAATCTGGTTAAGCTCTTTTTTACTTAATTTAAAGATATCTTGTCCATTAAAAGTTATACTGCCCTTTTCTTCGTAACTATTGTTTAATCGTAAAATAGCTCTGCATGTAACTGTTTTACCACAACCAGATTCACCAATAATTCCAAGTATTTCACCCTCGAATAATTTAAATGAAAGGTTATTAACAGCATAGACTATATTCCCTTGTGATTTAAATTTAATTACAAGGTCTTTAACTTCTAAAAGTACAGTCATTTTTAAAGTTATTTAAAAAACATAAGTAAATTGGCAATGTTATTAAAATACAGATTCGGCAGGAAGTATAAGTTGTCAATGAAATTATTTCAATATTATTTTCAAATAAGAAATCACGTGCTGAATAAAGAAGTACGAAACGTGAGCGCAACGAAGCATGTCAAAGTATAAGTGTAGCAAAATTTAAGAAACATATACATATTTAGTAGTATAGGGATATTTAAAAAAAAGACTTGACATACTAATACGTATTTATATATTATACATTCACGTACTATTAATAAATACTATAATGGCGGAATACCTTATGAGTGTAAAAGATATGTTAAATAGCTTAGAAGCCGCTAAAGAAGCAAACGAACACTATGACGATTTGTTTATTCCACTCAGTTTGAGGCTTGAAAGGGATTCTTATGCCTTTCTGATAGCCCTTTCAAGGAAATATGACATCGCAAAAGCCGCTATGGCAGCAGACCTTTTAAAAGAGGCCATAGGCGAGGCTATGGGTTACGTAGGAGAGGACGAGACAATTAAAATGATAAAACAGGGCGAAAAAGAGTTATGTGCTAAAAAAAGGAAAAAAGGTTGAACGTGTACGGATTATTACCAAGAGGGAAATTATGGAATAAGTGAAAAATTGACTATTAAAAGGGGGTAGATTCATGGGGGATATTATTCATAAGATTCTTGCAAACGGAAGATGTTCTAACTGTAAGATACAAATCAGCAAAATTTATTCTGACTACACTATTTACAAAACAAGGCTATTAAAATTACTTAAAACCAACAAAATGTTGCAGATAAAATGCCCTCATTGTAAAAATATGCTTACTGTTTGTTAAAGGGCAATAATATCTAAAAGGCAAAGAAGTCTCTCGAAGACAAAGAAGCCAATATGTATGGTTGATAAGGTCGACCATAGGTATTGGCTTTTTTTATTGTTGTTTTTCGGGTAAAGCAAGAGAAACCTCCTATTTTAAGCATAATTATTTGTATTGAATGGAGCAACCCGAATCACAGCCTTCTTTTGTTTTCTGTAGTGTAGAAATCTAAAGAAGGCTGTGACCAGGCAGGAAATAAAAGTTTAACCGAAGAAATTGGTTTAAAACCTTCTCTCTTTGCGTAGTGTCTTGTACGAAGCGAAGAGGGAAGGGAAGCAATTGGGGTAATGAGGGGCTTTTTTACAACAGACAGTGCAAAGACGAGAAATAGCTGAGCATTTAAGCTGGCTACAGCACATGAAAGATATTGAGAAATAAAGGTAATCGGTTTTGAAAGTAATAAAGGAATCTGGTGAGGATGTTATGGATGAAAAGCTGATGGTACGCGTGCTGAGTGGAGCGAAGCGTGAGCGAGAGCACAACGAAGCACGCACGCGTACGTACCGGAAGAAAAGCGGATGTATGACACTATTTTAAAAAGTATGTGTATATCCATATCCTGGTACAACAATGTGCTTGCGCCATTCCTTAGGCGTACTGCCCCAGAAACGGCAAGTACGCAGGTATCACAAATATGCAGGCGCAAGTAAACCTGTATTGGGTTAGTCATCATGTTGCGCTAGCAACACCCTGAAACGATGAAAATGGGCTTTCTAGCTATATAGTATTGACTTATTTACACTTACACTTTTTTTATTGCACCTTATTTTCGAACCAGAATTTCAGTTAAGAAGGGAGTTTTTAGGCCAGATGTCCGTAAAAACGTTTTCAGACCTTTTGAGTAAAGTTAATGATGTTTGGAGATACTGTACCTGTGATTGGTTAAGGCTCGCTATTGATGACAACACACAAAATCGGACACGATGGAAAACAGCCCCACTATGGGAAATGCTCCAGCAGATCAGTTTCTTAGAAGGCAATTACACAGGGGTAACAAGAGAGGTAAATAAGGCACGGATTCCCAGTGATAAGATATTATATCAAAATGGCATAATCGGCTATATGACTTCCTTTGCAGCAAGGGAGGGATTAGATGTTGTTGATAAAGAAGCCCTAATAAAGTGCTGGGAAGAAGCACAGAACCATATAAAAAGGGAAACACGCGGTAAAGATAGAGAGTATTTAAACACAAAGATAAATCTCAAAAAGGTGAAATACAATAAGGTATTAAGCAAGATAGTAGGCCATATAACTCATTTGAACGAAAACACTCAGCAATGAAAAAACGATACGCAAATATTAAAGAAGTATCTGAATATACCTCTTTGCCTGTAAAGACATTGTACGATTGGGCAAGTCAGGGAAGAATACCATCTATCAAATACGGCAGACGCGTTCTTTTTGATCTGGAAGACATAGACAGGTTCTTAGCATCCTTAAAACGTGAAAGCAGACACTGGGAAAAATTATTAATAAGGTAATGGAAAATGCATGTTAAAGCGTATATAATTTTTCATACAGTCATAGAGACACCTTCCAGTCACGGGAAAGGAGGGGAAAATGTTTAAACGTGATGGAAAATGGTGGGTTTCTATTACCATTCAAGGCAAGCGAATACGGAGAAGCACCGAAACGTCAAATTTAGAGCTTGCAAAAGCAGTTGAGGCAAAACTAAGAACGGAGTTGATTGAAGGTAAATACTTCGATAAATGCGAGGGGGAAAGGCGGACATTTCGTGAAATGATGGATCGGTTTATGGAAGAACATGCGCCAAAAGTCTCTGAAAATATGAGGGTGCTTTACACGGCATCTCTAAAACATCTTTCGGGTTTCTTTGGTGATATGGTTTTGTCTGAAATTACCTCCAAAAAGATTAACGAGTACAAACAAGCACGAAAGAAAGCCGGCGGGGGAGCCCCAAGCATCAACAGAAGCTTATCTATGCTTTCGAAGGCCTTTAATCTTTGCATTAAAGAATGGGAATGGTTGAAAGAAAATCCTGTCCTGAAAGTAGCACGGGAAAAAGAAAATAAAGGAAGAGATCGCTGGTTAACTGGTGACGAGGAAGAAAGAATTCTTATTAATTCTCCGCAATGGTTAAAAGAAATTATCATCTTTGACCTGCATACCGGCCTTCGTCAAGATGAGCTGCTTTCACTTCAATGGAGTGTTGATATTTACAAAATCTCAAAACTGCTAGGACATGCGCATATTTCCATGAGCACACGGCATGCTCACCATTGCCCGGAGTCCTTGAGGGACGGCGTGAACATTTTGGAGAATTCAGGTCACGATTTGGTCACCGTAGAGGGAAACCGGATATGTCAACTGCCTGAAACCCTTGATTTGTATGGTGGGCGCTAGTGGATTCGAACCACTGATCCCTTGCGTGTGAAGCAAGTGCTCTAGCCGCTGAGCCAAGCGCCCAAAATATGATCTACTGTTTTTTAATTATTCTATGAAAAATCCAAACTGATTTCCATCCTAAAAATTTTGCGTGTTGGTTATCTATGGATCACGGAGTTTTTGCGTTCTCTTTTTATAAAGAGAACGTAGGAGTAAAATCGTAATAACAAACGAAAGGGTAAAACCGTTTGCCAGTGCAATGATAGGATTTTTCAAGTGAATTCCGTACACCAACCATAAACTGCATCCCACCAGGAGAAGCGTCAGCATGATGGGAGAAACGTCACGTAATTCCTTCGTTTTTATGCCACGTATTATTTGGGGTATAAACCCCACGGTTGTGCAGATTGCCGCAATTGTTCCCACGATAGACCAAAACATCATTTTCTCCTCAAGGGTTTTTGTACAGGAGTATCTAATTTTGTTGGATCACGAGCATTATCGTGATATGATAGAAAAGTACCTTTCCATCAAATTTCCCCGCCCTATTGCGGGAAACAGAAGACAATAATTCTTAAAAATAATCTCTAACATGGTTATTATATTATCATATTTCCTATCTCTTTGAGAAGAAGATACGTATCTTTGACTATCCGCAATTTGTTCAATCGTTGCTGGATGCATTAATTGCACATGTCAAAAAATAGGAAACACCTTACACCATGCGCGGTGATGCGTTTCCCGATATGGGTGGTTAAAAAAAAGCACAAGAACTTGCCAACAGTAACATTTCCGGGGAAAGAACTTCAAGGTAATTTATAGGGACAAATTTAATATCAGCATTGAAGACGCACGGATCAAACATATCATGAGTACTGCTTCAGTAAAACTCAATGAGTTAAAGAAACGACTGGCTGAAATAAGCGATATCAATCAAGCTGCGGCGGTACTCGCGTGGGATCAGCAGACCTATATGCCGCCGGGTGGTGCAGCAGCGCGCGCCCAACAACTTGCTACCTTAAGCCATATTGCCCATGAAAAATTTATTGATGATGCCCTCGGGCATCTCCTGGACGAGCTTCATGGATATGCCGGGAGTTTACCTTACGATTCAGACGATGCAAGTCTCATTCGGGTAACCAAACGCGACTACGACAAGGCGCGTAAGGTGCCACCCTCACTTGTATCTGAAATCGCTCATGCTACCGCACAGGCCTTTGATGCCTGGCGAAAGGCCAGGGCTGAATCCACATTCTCAGACTTTGCGCCTTATCTCCAGCGGAATCTTGACTTGAAAAAACACTATGCCCAGTGCCTGGGTTATACCGATCGCATCTATGACCCGCTCCTCGATGATTATGAACCAGGCATGAAAACTGCCCAGATAGAGGCCATCTTTGCGAATGTCAGGAAAGAGATAGTGCCACTTGTTCACGCCATTTCTTCACGATTGAATGTGGTGGACAATTCCTTCTTACAGCAAACCTTTGATGTGCAGAAACAGTGGGATATCGGCATTGAAGTGGCCCGATTGATCGGCTACGATTTCGGGCGCGGGCGTCAGGACCGCTCACCGCATCCTTTCACGACCTCTTTTTCTGTAAATGATGTGCGGATTACCACACGCTTTATGGACAATTATTTCCTGGCTGGTTTCTTTGCGACCATGCATGAGGCAGGCCATGCGCTGTACAATCAGGGCATACGCCGTGAACTCGAACGTACCCCTCTTGCGGATGGCGCATCTCTGGGCACGCACGAATCACAATCGCGGATGTGGGAAAATCTCGTTGGCCGCAGCCGCCCTTTTTGGAAATTCTTCATGCCGCACGTGAAAGCCGTTTTTCCTGAGCAGCTCAAAAATACCGACGCCGAAAAGATGTACCGCGCCGTAAACCGCGTAAAACCCTCGCTTATTCGCGTGGAGGCTGACGAGGTCACCTACAACCTGCACATCATGCTCCGTTTTGAATTGGAAAATGCACTGCTCGAAGGACGCATAGCGGTGAACGACCTGCCCGAAATATGGAACAGCAAAATGGAGGAATATCTCGGCATAACACCACCGGACGATGCGCAAGGTGTGCTTCAGGACGTTCATTGGGCACATGGCAGCTTTGGTTACTTTCCTACGTATTCACTCGGCAATTTTTTCGCAGCGCAATTATTCGATCAAATCAGAAAAGATATTTCTGGACTTGATACCTATTTTGAGAAAGGCGAGTTTCATATTTTGCTCGACTGGCTCAGCACGCATCTGTACACCCATGGCCGGAAATTTACCATGAGCGAATTAGCAAATAAAATCACCGTGGAATCCTTACAAACCCATTCTTTCACTGCATACTTAAAGAACAAATATGGCGAAATTTATAACTTGTGAATGTATAAAAGTAGTAGGGGCGAAGCATTTGCTATAATTTGTCATAAATGCATTCACACCCAAACCTGCAAATGCTTCGACCCTACTTGTTATCAGATAACCTGGAATAATTCGACCGTTGCAGAATTAGAATTATTTTGCACGAAATGCAACCAGAAAAGAGCCAAGGCAGTATAAAGTGGAAAATAAATGAAAAAAGAATACGATTTTTCAAAAGGTGAGAGAGGCACGTTTTATCGTCAAGATGCAGAAATGTATCTACCTATTTACATCGAGCCTGACATGATGGAAGTGCTAAAAAATTTTCGAAGGAAAAAGTCGTCGATGTTGCGACAATAGTAAATGAATGGAAAAAAAAAAGAACATCTTCATAGTAGAAACCATCACAAAATAACACATAACAAATCACTCCACAGAATGCGGTAAAACTACCGCCACACCTGTGAGTGCTATCGTTAGATGCAACAGGAAATTAAAACATGGCTGTTCCAGATTACCAGAGCTTGATGTTGCCACTTCTCCGATTTGCGGGAGAAAAGAAAAACGAGATCTCAACAGGCGAGGCCGTCGAAGTTCTGGCTAAGGAATTGGGTCTGACGGAGGAAGACTTAAAAGAGATGCTTCCGAGTGGCATTCAATCTACCTTTTTTAATCGAGTTGGCTGGGCATCTACCTACATGAAGAAAGCAGGCATGCTCGAAGCTACACGGAGAGGCTACTATCAAATTACCGAACGTGGACAAGAACTACTCAAAAAACAGCCCAAGACTATCAATGTAAAAGTTCTTAAACAGTATCCTGAATTTCTTAAGTTCCAACAACTCAAAGGAACACGAAGTGGCGAAAAGGTAAGTTCCTCGGTGGGTGCACCCGACATTTCGACAGCTACTCCGTCCGAAGCACTTGAAACCGCCTACGAAAATTTGCGAGACGAGCTAGCGGATGAGCTTCTTTCCAGGCTAAAAAAATCTTCACCATCCTTCTTCGAACGCATCGTTGTCGAGTTGTTTGTAAAAATGGGGTATGGAGGATCACGCGCCGACGCGGGGAAAGCAATAGGGAGAAGTGGAGACGGCGGTATTGATGGGATTATAAAGGAAGATAAACTTGGACTTGATGTCGTCTATGTACAAGCGAAGAGATGGGACAATACTCCTGTTGGGAGACCAGATGTTATGCAGTTTGCAGGAGCGCTGCAAGCGCAGAAAGCAAACAAGGGTATATTCATTACAACTTCTAGATTTACCGATGATGCTCGTGGTTATGTTTCGCAAATTGGAAGTAAAATCGTATTGATTGATGGAGAACAACTCACAAATCTGATGATAGAAAATGATGTTGGTGTATCGACTATATCGCTGTATCCAGTAAAAAAAAGTCGATACTGACTATTTTGATGAAGGCATACAACATAGTTTCCGCCGGATTGCGGGGCAGTGACATAATTTTCATGAAGTGGTAAATCCATTGTCTGTCCTTCGATCAAACTTTCTCAATGTCCTGCAGCCGGTGAAACTGGTGTTTATGCCGGAAATATACACTAATCCCAAAACCTTCTCATGCATACTTGCGTTATTAATAAAATAACACGGTTTCCTGTAAGAGACATCCCTGCATAGACAATCTTCCACTCCTAATTATAAAATCTGAAAAAACTACAATCCTATTTCAATGAAAAATAATATACTTGTGAAATAGGGATGATTGAATATTACAAAGGATTAACCGATAACTTTAAATCACAGCATTCTTTAATATTCCGTTTTGCATTGAAGAATGTTTGACAAAGGTTACCAAATTTGCTACCATCATTATTGTGAGCTATACCATCGAGTACTTCCACTCCCGCGTCATAGCTGAGATAGAAAGTTGGCCGGATGGCATACTGGCAGATTATGCGCGGTTGGTAGAACTACTGATGGAGTTCGGGCCAAATCTACGAATGCCGCACTCACGCGCCATGGGTGGCAGTCTTTTCGAGTTAAGGCCACGTGGTCGCGAAGGCATTGGACGTGCATTTTACTGTTTTGTCAGTGGTCATCGCGTCGTAATACTTCACGCTTTTGTGAAAAAAACTCAGGCAACTCCGAAACAGGAATTGCGTATTGCCCGGAGAAGGATGAAGGAGGCACAGAATGGCTGATGTAAAATATAAACCGGTACCCCACGACCATGAGGCTTTCCTCAAAAAAGCCTTGAAGCGTAAGAAATTCAGGAAGGCATACGAGGGCTTGAAAGAAGAGTACACGCTTATCCGCGAAATGCTTGATGCACGCTCCAGGTTTGGCCTCACTCAGGAAGCGGTTGCAGAGTTGATGGGAACGACGAAGAGTGCGGTTTCACGCCTGGAATCTGCAGGCAAGCATGTTCCATCCCTGACTACTCTCAAGAAGTATGCTCAGGCAGTCGGCTGCCGTCTGGAAATCAAGCTGGTTCCGAACTCCTGCTTAACAAAGCGCTCAACGCGGACAGCCAAAAAACAGGCGGCCGGCTAGCTCTTTACGTTATGTCTTGCCAATATTAAAGATTGTGTAACAAGGAGTCATTAAGTGAGGGAAAAATGCAAATAGCTATAATTTGGGGAGAACCAGAAACTTCTTATATCCGTCAGTTTTGGATCGGATAAATAAAGTTGTTACTATTTTTGTCTCAGAAATAACGGTGCATAAATATTAGGAATTTGAGGCTAAAGAGATTGAAAAGGCCGCCTGACAATTCATTCAATCCACGTCGCAAAGACCACCGCTATGATAATGTCACGGCTAACCCTTGTAGCGTGCAAACATGTCGTGGAGTTTCTGGCAGATTTCCCTGATGGCGATATTGTTGCGAAGGTAAAGACCCCACGAAAGGTCTTCTCCTTCAAAAGATTCTGTAAACCCCGGAATTGCTTCATCCGCAAAATGATTCACCTGGTTATGCCGTATTACCAGGGTTTGGATACGTTCTTCCATACCAGGGAGCATTTCAACAGGTATGATGCCATTCCACTCCTTTGAAAAACCTTCAACGATAAAAGTCCTGCCGCGCTTATCAAACAATTGATACCAGACGTGGGCAAAGGACACGGAGGCGTCCTTGTTTACCACCCAACCCCATACCATAGCTCCGTCGATATCTAACTCAGACAGCTCGGAAAAGAACAGAAAAACGGAATCTTCACAATCGCCCTTTTTCTTTTGTTTTGTTTCTGTTGGTGTCTGCCAGTAATCTGTCTTTGGTGGTTCGGCCCGGTAATCAATATCAAAAGCTATTTTCTTATATGCTTCATAGATTCGTTCACCTTCATTGAATGTCCTGACACACCATTCTTTATACCGCTGATTATCAGGTGTGCTGTTTCCATCGGGAGGACAAGGTTCGGTCTGCCTTATTGTCCAATCGTCCTCGCACGGTTTGTAACCCTTTCCCGTCAGAAACAGGTCGGCATACGAAACATCAGCAAAGGCACCAGCACAATACAGATTTGATAAAATAAGGCAGGTTATGGCCGCAAAGAAATATCTCATAGTAAAATTAAATCGAAACGCCGTAAGAAAAAATTGCTATTCAAATGTTAACAAAGGAATGCCCGAAAATGAATCAAATTCCACCTGTCAGCAGACAGATCTTGATGATCTTAAAGAACAGGAATGACTCTCATTCGCGATCCCTTAACCGGAGAACACCGATTTCGCTTAATCATACAAAAAACTTTTCCGATTGGCAAAAACCTTCTCACAGGTGACACACAAGGTATTCGATGTGTTCAAAGCAAAGTAACAAAGAGTCTATTTTCCTGCACGCACAGGCCATACATAGCAAGTTTCGGTCTTGTTGGCAGTGTCCATGATGCCGTTGTCGCTCATGTTCACAATCCACGCATAGGCTATTCCTCCCTTGAGGGTATCACCAGACCAGTAGCTATCCGACTGTACGCTGCTAAAGAAGCCAGAGTAACCTGCTGGAAGGGCAGGATTGTTGTTGCTTGAATCAGTCAGGCTTGATAACTCATTCCTGTTTGGCAGACGCCAGTCCTGTTGGTGGCTGCCACCGTTGCTTTTATCACCAGCAAAAGTTCCATTCATCGTTCCGTCTCTGTTCAGGTTCTCCACATCAGCCAGAGCATCTGCCCAGGTTTTCGCTCCAGCAACATTGGCATTCTGCAGCCATATCAATCCAGTAAGATCGTCCGTTACGGTGCCGTTACGATTGTCCGTAAATCGGGGGTTGGGCGAAGCTATCCCTTTATGAGAATCAGGCATATCTGCAGCCCTGGCGGTGGACGTACCTGGATGGTTGAGAGTTCCGGAGCAGGCGAAAAAGATCGTGAATATAATCAGACCAATAATTGCCGTACAAAAACGAAAAAAAACCCATTGAAAACTCTCCTGAGAAGCCCAATTTTCAAACAAAGCATCCACGTAACTAACTCTTATAGCGTGCAAACCTGTCATGAATTTTTAAATACCATTGCGCAGCAAAGCCGCAACCAAGTCCCCGTTGTGAAAGCGGGAGATTGCTTCGGAAAAGACCCTCGCAATGACACAGACTATGCCTTCGATGACATATGTACGTTGTCATTGTGAGCACATTCGCGTTGCTCAGGGGAAACTCCGCGAAGCAATCTTTCTCTCATAAACTATCCGTACCTCCTGATAAGGGGTAAAATAGGGTTATGAAAAAACTTACAAAAAAAGAAGTTTTTCCATCGAGGCATTACCTTATTGAAAATGGTACTTTAACAAAATGGCTTTAACTCGAGGTATAGGAATTTCAATCGCCCCCCCCTGTCTACGGAACGG
>AYTS01000035.1 GCA_002009475.1 Candidatus Brocadia carolinensis
TCGATGCTCAGACGTACGTAGCTGTACATCGATCGATGCTCAGACGTACGTAGCTGTACATCGATCGATGCTCAGACGTACGTAGCTGTACATCGATCGATGCTCAGACGTACGTAGCTGTACATCGATCGATGGCAGTCGGTGATGGGTAGAATAGGGTTGCAAAAAAACTTACAAAAAAAGAAGTTTTTACACGGTAATACTATAGCGCAACAAACAGCAACCAACATCTCCATTGAAAAAGCGGGAGATTGCTTCGGAAAAGACCCTCGCAATGACACAGGCTATGCTTTGATGACATGTTGTGCGTTGTCATTGCGAGCGAAGCGAAGCAATCTCCCACTTTCACAGCGGAGAATAAGGTGCGGCATTGCTGCGCTATGTAATCGTCATAGCTTATGCCGTCGTCACGCAAGGTGTGGCAAAAATTCCATATTTTGCTGCCTATTGATGATGTGTCGCTGTTCATATTTTTTCAATCCCGCCCCTCTGGGTGTCCAAAACCATGGTAAACAAGGAATATTCAAACCAATCCTTAAACATTTTCATGGTTCTGTTTTGTGGCCATAAGGTCTCGTCTGTGTACCAGTTGTTTAGTTGATCGGTGAAAATAGCGTCATAGTTTCTCTTTAACCAGTTTTGCATCTGGCTGACATCTTCGTAGCCGGGCAATAGGTAAACATCACCCTCTTTCAACTCCCCGAGAAAATCTTCTTCTGGTTCAACACGTAACAGCCAATCATGAAATGGTTGTCTTGGTTTTAAGACCAAGGCAGTTCGGTTTACATTTTTAATAGGTTGTGGCATAGGTATTTCTCCATTCTATAAACATGTCGCTCCTCTGAAGCTTTATTTGGTTAACGGTGCGTTTCTCTATAAACATGCCGCTGCTTTGCAGCTATAACGTTGCTGTATACACCTGGCAGCGCCAGAGACGCGATATAGTATTGCCGTGCAAAAACTTCTTTTTTTGTGAGTTTTTTCACAACCCTATTTATCCCTTATCAAGGGGTACAGATTGTTTAAGAGAGAAAGATTGCTTCGCTGTCGCTCGCAATGACAGCGCACAAATGTCATCAAAGGCATAGCCTGTGTCATTGCGAGGGTTTTTCCGAAGCAATCTCCCGTTTTTACAACGGAGAATTGGGTGCGGCTTTGCTGCGCTATGTTTATAGCCATAAGATTCATCACCCATATTTAAAACCCCGTAGGGGTGACATGTTCTTTCTTTGTTCATAACAAATAGCACCCGCGGTGCGTGATGTTTTTAGCCATGAATTTTTACAAAACAATTAGATCCAGAGGAGCGATATTAAACATCTTCGAAAAAATATTCCGTTTTGTAATCAATTGCATAGCGTTTCAAAATCCAAGGTATTCTTCCCTGAAGGGTTTTGTTTTGTGATGCTCTTCCTGGTTTCTGATGTAATTGATAATAATGTCCAGGTTCTTTCGCATCAGGGGTGGCCTGTTACCATGAACCGAAAATGCCGTGATGCTCTAAGGTCATGCTGGGGATATTTTACCACATGGGTATTCGATTGGTTGGCAATCTTCACCGCTATGAACAAAACCTTTAAATGGGCAATTCGCCTGGTATTGTCTACCACTTCTTGTGCAGCACCAGTTGGATCCAGTGCTTTTTCATCAGCTTGTTGCTCTTGTTCCAACCGGCTATGTCCCGAAAGCATCCTATATGATAGTAAAATATTATAGGAGAGCATTACAATCTAAAAATACGCATAGTTGGTTGCAAATTTGTTTGATACTATGTCTGACAACCCTTCTCGCTTGGCCTCGCATATCAAGTTCTCACTATCCGTTCTCTTGTCATACTTTTTATCGCGGTATTGGCTTTTCCTCCTTCTGAGAGCTGCTTTCATACTCTCCCAACCAACGAACTTCCCGCTACCTTGAAGGATCATCTTCTTTTCGCAACCAGGAAGATATTTCTTAAAACTCCGAATAATCTCATACCTCCTTACTTTCCATGGTCTCTCTGTTAAGCAAAAAAACAATTCCCTGCATGTTTTTTGGAAACATTTTCCTGTTATTTATTGTTTAACCTGCGATGTAAAGAGAAACAATCTCCTAATTACCTTTTTATTATTAAGGATCTCTATGAATAAAAAATTTATGTATTTGAGTGTTTGGGTTGCTTTATTCATAAGTGCATGTTCGTCGGACAAGAAAAATAGCATTAGCCAGGAAAAATATCCCGTTACAAATCCTATCGTGATGGATACTGCATATACGCATGATTACGTGGCAAATATACATTCTTTACAGCATGTCGAGCTACGAGCCAGAGTGAAAGGATATATAGAAAAAAATTCATGTCGATGAAGGTGAAATCGTAAAGGCAGGACAAGTACTTTTCAGCATAAGCCGTCAGGAATATGAAGTGGATTTGTTGAAAGCGAAAGCAATGCTGAAAAGCGCTATTGCGGAAACAAAGACTGCTGAACTGGATTTGCAGAATGTAAAAATACTGGTAGAAAAAAATATCGTGTCAAAAACGGAGCTTCATATGGCCCGTTCTAAACTGGATGCGCTTCGTGCAAAAGTTAATGAAACAAAATCGTACGTGGCAAGCGCTGAACTAAACCTGTCTTATACCGTAATAAAGGCGCCATTTAATGGAATCATCGACAGATTTCCCAATAAGGCCGGAAGTTTTGTTGATGAGGGAACCCTGCTTACTACCCTTTCAGACAACAAAAAGGTATTTGCTTATTTCAATGTGCCTGAAAAAGAATATATGGAACTTGCTACCCTTATAGACTCAGGAACGAAGAATGAAGTGTCGCTCGTTTTAGCCAACAATCAAATCCACAAGTATAAAGGGTGTATCGATACCATTGCCGGAAAAATTGACAAAAATACCGGGAATATAGCTTTCAGGGCATGTTTTCCAAATCCCGATCATCTTTTAAGACAGGGCTCCAGTGGTGAAGTCAGGCTAATAAAAGAAGAAAAAAATGCTTTGATAATCCCGCAAAAAGCAACCTTTGAAATTCAGGACAAGACATATGTATATACGGTAGATTCTGATAACACGGTAAAAATGCGAGGTGTTGTTCCCAAGCGTCGCATTCCCCATTACTATGTAATTGAATCAGGGTTATCTTCTGAGGATACTATTATTTATGAAGGCATTCAACTGGTAAAAGAGGGAGAAAAAATAATTCCTGAAGTTATTTCTATGAAACAAATCATGGCGGAACAACCAAAAGCTCAAACCATGCTTATGGCTCAAAATTAAAATAGAAAATAAACGATGAGTTCGAAATTTATCCATAGGCCCATTTTATCTATAGTGCTGTCTTTAATCATCACCCTGCTCGGGGCATTGGCATTGACCAAATTGCCCATGGAGCAATTCCCCAGCATAGCTCCACCCGTGGTAAACGTTACCATTGAGTTTACCGGCGCCAACGCAGAAACCGTTACAAAGGCCGTCATTGTGCCTTTAGAACGTGCTATCAATGGTGTTCCGGGAATGAAGTATATGTCTTCTATCTCGGGAAATGATGGCATGGGTATCGTGCAAGTCATTTTTGAAGTAGGCACTGATCCTGACATTGCCGCGGTAAACGTTCAAAACAGGGTGGGTACCGTTGTAGACGAACTTCCTGCAGAGGTAATAAAAAACGGAGTCAAAATTGCCAAGGAAGAGAGAGCCATGCTGATGTATTTAGACATTTTCAGTACGGATACAGCTTTAGAAGAAAAATTCCTGTATAATTTTGCGGATATTAATATTCTGCCGGAATTAAAAAGAATTGATGGGGTTAGTTATGTAGATATATTGGGGGCCAAGGAATATGCTATGCGTATCTGGTTAAAACCCGACAAGATGCTTGCCTATAATGTTTCTACCGGTGATGTACTGAATGCGTTACGGGAGCAAAATGTAGAAGCTGCGCCTGGTACTGTAGGGGAAAGCTCGGATAAATCAGCACAGGCATTGCAATACGTAATAAAATATACGGGTAGGTATAATACTGAAGAGCAGTATGCCAATATTCCGGTAAAATCGAATGCTGATGGCGGAATACTTCGTATAAAAGATATCGCCGATGTGGAGTTTGGTACCATTTATTTTGATGTGGAGTCCAAACTGAATGGCAGACCCGCTGCTTCCATTATACTGAAACAGTTGCCAGGCTCTAATGCCAGTGAAGTAATCAGTAAGGTAAAAAAGCGAATAGCTGAGATTAAGGACTCTTCATTTGTTGAGGGTATGGATTATGCGGTTAGTTATGATGTGTCGCGTTTTTTTAGACGCCTCTGTTCACAAGGTGTTAAAAACGCTGATTGAGGCATTTTTGCTGGTATCATTGGTGGTGTTTATTTTTCTGCAAGATTGGCGCTCAACACTCATTCCTGCTTTGGCCGTACCTGTTTCACTGATTGGCACGCTCTTTTTCATGCAGTTATTAGGTTTTTCTTTAAACCTTATTACTCTTTTTGCATTAGTTCTTGCCATAGGGATTGTCGTGGATAATGCCATCGTAGTGGTGGAGGCGGTGCATGCAAAAATGGAACATGCTCATATCGGGGCAAAGAAGGCTACCGAAAGAGCGATGCGGGAGATAAGCGGGGCTATTATTGCGATTACCCTGGTAATGTCTGCGGTTTTTATTCCAACTTCTTTTATGTCCGGCCCTATCGGCGTTTTTTTATAAACAGTTCTCTATCACCATAGCCATCGCTATTGTTCTTTCAGGTATTGTTGCGTTAACGCTTACTCCGGCGCTTTGCGCTTTGTTTTTAAAGAACACCCACAGCCAGATCAAAAAGAAAAACGTGTTTCATTATTTTTTCCATGGCTTTAATACCTGGTACGGAAATCTTTCGACAAGGTACCAAAAGTTGCTAGGTATTATTATCAACCGCAAGGTTATTACATTTTCGATATTATTGTTATTTTGTGCGGGAACAGGTATTTTTGGAAAACTTCTGCCTTCAGGTTTTATTCCTAATGAAGATCAGGGAACATTTTATGCCAGTATCACTACTCCCCCTGGCTCAACATTAGAAAGAACCAAAGAGGTGGTAAATGAAGTACAAAAAACATGCGAGGAGATTGATGCCATAGAGTCGGTTTCTTCCCTGGCGGGAGCAAACATCTTATCTGATGGAACAGGCGCTACGTACGGTACCTGCCTCATCAATTTAAAAGATTGGGACGACCGGAAGGAATCCGTTACTGATGTTATCAGACTTGTTGCCGAAAAAACCAAACACATTAAAGATGCGGAAATTGAGTTTTTCCCTCCACCAGCCGTACCTGGCTATGGAAATGCCAGCGGCTTTGAATTAAGATTACTGGATAAGACCGGCAGTGGGGATGTCAAAAAAATGGAAACGGTCGTCAATCAGTTTATCAAAGATTTAAAGGATCGGACTGAAATAGCCAGGGCTTTCACCATTTTCGATGCAAGCTATCCGCAATACATGGTTCATATTGATAATGATAAAGCCGCTCAAAAAGGGGTGACCGTGAATGATGCAATGAGCACACTGCAAACCTTATTAGGAAGTGAGTATGCCACAAATTTCATCCGCTTTGGTCAAATGTACAAAGTGATGGTGCAGGCATTGCCTGAATACCGGGCCAAGCCAGAGGATGTCCTAAAGTTATATGTGAAAAATAATGAAAACAAAATGGTGCCTCTGTCCGCCTTCATGACTATGGAGCGCATCTATGGCATGGATCAGATTACCCGTTACAATATGTACCAGTCTGCAGAGCTGAACGGAGAGGCAGCCAGCGGTTACAGCAGCGGAAGCGCTATTGCAGCCATTCAGGAAGTAGCCAAAGAAAAATTACCGAAGGGATACGGCATAGATTGGGCAGGCATAACCCGTGATGAAATACTATCAGGCAATGAGGCGATCTACATTTTTATGATTTGTTTGGTATTTGTCTATTTATTATTGTCTGCACAGTATGAAAGTTTCCTCCTGCCCATGCCCGTTATTCTCTCTTTGCCTACCGGAATATTCGGGGCATTTTTTCTCCTGCTGCTTATGGGTTTGGAAAACAATGTATATGCACAGGTAGCCATGATTATGCTTATCGGTTTGCTTGGTAAAAATGCCATCCTGATTGTTGAATTTGCCTCATTAAAACACCGGGAAGGACGGACACCCATGCAGGCCGCCATTGAAGGGGCCACCGTGAGGTTGCGGCCAATCCTCATGACATCATTTGCCTTTATTGCCGGATTGATTCCCTTAATGCTTGCAACCGGAGCGGGCGCTGTGGGTAATAGAACCATTGGTGCAGCAGCAGCAGGAGGCATGCTGTTCGGAACGATCTTTGGAGTAATTATTATCCCCGGGCTGTATGTAGTATTCGCAACCCTTGCAGAAAAATTTGTAAGAAAAGGTGTCAAAGAAGTTTTAGCGTATACAGAGACCATGTAAAACAATGAAGGAATCGATAGATAAAATAACTTGTGGGCTTGTGGCTGTTTGCTTATTTATGGCAGGTTGTCAGACAACAAAAAATATTGAAAGCAGTGCCATAAAACCAATGCCTGAGTCATTTGCAAACACGAAAGATTCAACAAATTCCGCAATGATTGACTGGCGACAGTTTTTCTCTGATAGCGCATTAATTGATTTGATTGATATTGCCTTGAAAAATAACCTGGATGTACTGATGACCTTCCAAAAAATCGAAATTGCACGGGCAGATTTAAAGTTACGTAAAGGGGCTTTGTTGCCGGAAATTTCTGGTGGTGGTTCTGTTTCCCAAAGAAGATTCGGACGTTACACCATGGATGGAGCCGGAAACAGGGCAACGGAGATTACCCCAGGGCGCATGGTGCCTGATGATCTTCCCGATTATTATATCGGTTTGCAAACAACCTGGGAAATGGATATTTGGGGTAAACTCCGCAGCAAGAAGAAGGCTGCATTTGCCCGTTATCTTGGGAGCATTGAAGGGAAAAACATCGTGCTTACCAATTTAATTTCAGAGATAGCAATCACCTATTACGAATTATTAAGCTTAGACACCGAATTGGAGATTATCAGAGAAACTATCAAACTACAGGAAGATGCGCTTTCCATGGTTACCATTCAAAAACAAGCTGCGGCGGCCAATGAGTTGGTGGTACAGCAATTTGACGCTCAGTTGCTGAATTCAAGGGCATTGGAAGTCGAAGTCCTTCAGAGGATTACGGTAAGCGAAAACAGAATAAATTATTTATTGGGTAGATTTCCACAACCGATTACCCGTAAAAAATCAATCCTCCCTAAAGAAATTCCTGCACAGGTAAAGGTTGGTATTCCATCAGATTTGTTAAAAAACAGGCCTGATATCAAGCACGCTGAGTTTGAATTGATGGCTACTAAGGCGGATGTAGTATCGGCAAAGAAGGCATTTTACCCTTCTTTTAACATTACGGGAGCTATGGGTTTTCAGGCTTTTAATACCTCGTATTTATTTAGATCGCCTGAATCCATTGCTTACACGGCAATTGGCAGTTTAACCGTTCCGCTCATTAACCGGAGTGCAATTCAGGCGCAATTTAAAACTGCACAGGCGAAACAGCTTGAGGCATTATGCAATTATCAAAAAACAATTATCAATGGTTATATAGAAGTATACAATGAAATGAATAATATTAAGAATTTGGAACGGGCATATAACCTTACAACCAAAAAAAGTGACCGCGTTAACTCAGTCAATAGAGATATCATCGGAGCTATTCAGAACTGGCAGGGCAAACTACCTGGAGGTATTGATAACACAACAAAATGCCCTCCAATCTAAACTAGAATTAGTAAGCACCAAACAGCAACAATTTAATGCCAGTGTAAATATTTATAAGGCGCTTGGTGGCGGTTGGAGATAGACGAAAGAAAAATTATTGCCTGCTTACCTTTTCTTCCATGCGAAATCGAACAGGGACTGCCACCACGGATTTAACCGGTGAGTCCCCTATCCGTCCGGGTTGAAATTTCCAACGCCTGACTGCCTTTAAAGCCGCCTGATCAAGGAGTGGGTAGCCACTGCTCTGTGCAATTTCAACCTGAACCGGTATGCCTTTTTGATCGATCTCTACCCGGAGTATCACGAGCCCTTCCTGATGCATCTGTTTTGCGAGCTGAGGATATTCCGGTGGTTGATTCCGGGAATAACCGGGTGTGTTTTTCGTTCCGGTCGTTCCTTGAGAAGGACGCTGCACAGGCTTAACAGTTTGTTGTTGCTTTTCTCTTGTTGGAGGAGTGGATTTCGCTGTATCTACCTTTGGCTGCACGGGTGTTACCGGTTCTTCCCGTGGTACAGGCTTAACAGATTCCTGTTGTCTTTCCGTCGCAGGGGTAATGGACTGATCGGTATTTACGCTTGATTGGGGCAGTGTTGCCAGTTTTTCCGGCGGGGCAGGCTTAACTAACTCCTGCTGTTCCTCTGGTGCAGAGGTAAGAGATTGAACCGCCGCCGTGCCTGACGGTGGCACGGCGGCTACCAAATCCACGTCAACGCTCGCATAGTCTGATGGAACGCTATGCTGAACAGGCTTAACAAAATACTTCCCGCCGATATAAAACATGATACCATGAATGAATAGTGCGAGTATAAATCCTTTCATCATGCCGTGGTTGCAGGATTTGATTTTGTGGTAGCAGAATCTATCGGTAGTCATTTTTGTAAAGATTCTCCCTGTTTTGTCTGAATTGCAACTTTCGTGATTCCTGAAGACCTTACCTCGTCAAGTATCTGAACGGCATTACCAAAATAGGCTTCCTTATCACCGTTAATGAAAACCCTCATGTCCGGATTTTCTGTCTGTAGTTGTTTCAAGCGTTGGGGCAAAAGGTCTGGAGCTATTTTTTCCTGATTCAAATATACATCTCCTGACCTGGCGATGGTAATGGTTACAGCTCTTTCCCGCTCCTGGGGAGTGGCCGTAGCTGCGGAAGGCAAATTCACACTGATGCCCTGATTCTTGACCATGGAAAGAGAGACCATGACAAAGGTCGCCAAAAGAAAAAATATAACATCAATAAGCGGAATGATTTCTATTCTTGCCTTCCGTCTGGTTGTTGGTAGTGGTATCTTCATACATTTTTGTCCTGCTTTAATAGCAAAAGTTCGAGATGCGTGGTGGCATCCTCAATTTCATGCCGGGCTTCTTCAAGGCGTGCATTGAGATAATTAAAAGGAATAAGAGCGACAATGGCAGTGATCAGCCCGTATGCCGTGGCAATTAAGGCCTCGGCAATGCCACCGGTGATAACGGTAGGTGCGTCAAGCTCTCTGCCGCCCAAAAGACCAAAAGCCTGTATCATGCCGATCACCGTGCCAAAAAGACCCAGGAGCGGTGCAAGGGTGATAATGGTGTCAAGCACCGGAAGTCCCCGGTTAAAACGCTTAAGTTCCTTATTTGCAGCCTGTAAGAGGGCGTTTGAGAAGGCCTGGTGACGGTGACGAAGCCCGTAAATAAGGGTAGAGGCAACAAAATCATTGCATCCTTCTCCCGCCTGAATCGCCCCTTCAATTTTTCCTTGCTCAACTTCGGAGAATATCTTTTCTACCGTTTCCAGGTACCGTGATCTTTTTTCACGGATAAGAAATGCCATTCGCTCAATAATTACGGTGAGAGCCGCCAAAGATGCAACGAGGATTGGCCACATAACAGGCCCTCCCCGCAAAAATAGATGAAACATGTTTTCCTCCTTTTTAAATTAAAACCGGAAAGTCAGTGCGGCACGCACCGCAATGGGTTCAACCGATTTAAAGTGAATGTCATTACGAGGAGCGGCCTCCTCTTTTAAGCGTGATGGATAATAATAATCAATCTCGTGATCTGTG
Organism: Candidatus Brocadia carolinensis; assembly: GCA_002009475.1. GTDB lineage: Bacteria > Planctomycetota > Brocadiia > Brocadiales > Brocadiaceae > Brocadia > Brocadia carolinensis. The sequence continues at coordinate 9,839 of AYTS01000035.1, forward strand.
TTGTCGAGGAGGTTGAAACCCTCGACGCTGAACATCCAATTTTTGTTGAAGTTATAGCCTACCTTCGCGCTCAGCAGACTGGTAGACCCGGAACGGATGCTATTGTCTTCCGTGAGAGGGCGAGGGCCGAAATAACGCAAGCGCAGTTCACTGAAAAGGCCGCGCTCGCCTGGCTGATGGTATGCAATTCCCGCGGATATAACGCTATCAATTGCACCAGGAACGTGTCTGCCCTCCACTCCTTCACCCTCAACAGTTTCGCGAAATTCAGCATGTGAGAACGCGAAATCGGCATCCAGGGAGAGCCACTCTGTGGGTGTATAGTAATTTGTCCACTCGACACCATAACGCCTGGTCGGAGCGCTGGCTTCCGTGCTGCCAGCATCTCCGGAAAAAACCAGCTCAGAATCCATATCCAGTAACCACAACGCTACCGTGCTTTGCAATCCCTTAAAAATAGTCGTGCGTACACCGATTTCCGCACCCTTTGTACGAACCAATGGATCTGCTGGCTCCATAGAATCGCCTGTCTTTGGGTCCACGTGTTGTGTCACACCGCGGCCATCATTACTGTGGAAACCCATGCCGGCACTCAGGTAATACTCCGTTTTAACCCAGGGACCAAAGATAAGAGATCCTTTAGGGCTGAAGATCACATCATCACGTGTGCCGGAGTTAGCAGACAAATCACTATCCACATCGAAGTAGTAATAATCCATTCGCAATCCGAAAACCGTGCGGAATTTGTCCGCCCATTGAACCTTATTCTCAACATAGGGGGAGAGGCTCGCCTCCCAGATATCATCCTCACGTGTTGTACCGGTAATCGTTTCGCCGTTATAGTCAACCTTGTCAGTGCGATGACGATCGACGGTTTGGAACAAGCCATTTTTAATTGAATCGCTGCGTATTTGCAGACCTACCGTGTTTTCCATATCATGGCTGAAGATATCGCTGTACCAGGTATGGCCAGCCTTTAATCCGCCGATTCCCCGCTTGTCTTCCTGTTCAAACTGATCGCCCTGGGGGCTGTCGAGAAAATACGTGAAATTAGAAAATAGATTCAGGTCATAGTAGACTCCATAGAGCATTACCTTCGTGGCAGAATCTGCATCAGCACGATGCCACTCAGCAGAAAGGCTGTGACGTTGTGAATCACCACCATCACTTGTATCCAGAGAATCAAAACGGTCAAAGCCGGGGATTGCATCCAGTGCACGCTCGGCAATTTGGTCGGTCGCGTTCCAGTCCCCCACATATGACATGGATGTTATGTTATAGCCCCACTCCGGTGTGCCCTGACTATAACTCAGTGTGCCATTTATTTTTTTGTAATCGTCCGGTTTGGTCCAAGGCCCGTCATTATGGAATAATTCAACTGCGTACAGGAGGTCTCCGCTTGCGATATGCTGTGATGAGGCATACAGGCTACGTACATACCCGAAACTGCCGATTTCCGCCTGCGCTATACTGTGTGGAAGAAAACTGACATATTGAATGTTGCTGCGCCTGCAGAGGAAAAATCACCGTTGTCTGCATAATAAGGTCCTTTTCTGAAATCTACGTGCTCAATCAGTTCAGGGATCATGAAATTTAAGTCTGTATAGCCCTGGCCATGTCCATGAGAGGGCATATTTACTGGTACGCCGTTGACCGATGTGGCAAAGTCCGTTCCGTGGTCAAGGTTAAAGCCGCGCAGAAAAAACTGATTCGCCTTACCGGCGCCACTGTGCTGGGCAACGATAACGCCGGGAACAGTCTCCAGCACCTCACCGGGGCGTGATAACGTGCGCCATTCCAGCTCGTCCGTTCCTATGGTACCTTGAGATGCCGTGCTTGCGATACCAAGCAAACTATCCGTGTTTCCATAAACCAATACTTCCGGCAAAAGAAGCATGTCGGTTGTGGAGTCTTGGGCGGTCTCTGGTGAATTGCCAGTATCAGCACCTTCTTCTGACTGACGAAAGAAATCTGCCCCTGCAGCATCTGGCGTCGAAGAACCGGCTTTACCGTGTTCTCCAGTCATGCCCTGTGTTGCTGATTCATTGAGAAATTCCTTGTTATTCTCAGCTTCTTTCTCTTCTAAAAGAGGCTCCATGGGGACGGATTCTGATATTTCTCCCGTCGATGCAGTCTTACAATAAAAGTTAGGCAACAAAGTAATTGCCAGCAAAATACATAGATGTTTCATGTGAATCCTTTCTTCCCCCTCGGAAATAAGAATTGATAAGGCAGTATTCAGACAGGTCTCCAAGTTTCCGGGTCTTCCTGCATCCTGTGCCTTCCCATCCTGTGTTTCGTTCACCGCAGAGAACGCAGAGAGCACAGAGAAAATCAGACGGTAGAGAAGTTGTCGTGCTCCTTTCTTACCTTCCGATCTTTTCCTCTGCAAGCTCTGCGGTAAAACTACTACCGATAAGACCGTGGTATCGTGCGGCGTTCTTCGCCGGTTGCAGTTGCAGGACAGCTCACGTTTTTACGGGATTCTCTGGATATTCGAACCATGATAAATCTCCGAACTTTCAGCTAGGCACGGAGAACCACCGTTTATCCGCGCCACCTTTTTTACGGGTAAAATTTCTCTGTGATTAAATAAAAAAGCCCGTTTCTTCGCATAAAGAAGAAACGGGCTTTTGCAGCAGCATTACCAACGCTTCACCTCCTTTACTCCGAAGAAGTATTCCAGCACACATTACAGGCAGGTTTTCTGACTCGCGGATCATCCTACTGGTTGCACCTTCCCGGAAAGCTGTTTTCTCAGCAGTTAAACCGTTGAAACGGCTTTTCAGTGGCTCTTGCAACGTTCGTCACCGGATACAGCGGCGGTACCGTTCCCTTTTTCTTCCTGTTTCTGACACACGGAATAACGTATGAATTACCGTCAGAAATTCGTTGGAAATGGGATTCCCTTTTCGTCCCAATGTACCCATTGGGACACCTGTAACAAGTAATTTAATTTTTATTCGCTATCTTAAAACCTACATAACGTGCTCCTTTGTTTGAAGACCGTCCGAAGGAAACCAGTTTCTCGTCTTTTTACAAAGGTAAACCAGAAACAACATGGTGGGCACTTCAATCAACACCCCAACTACGGTGGCAAGTGAGGAACCTGACGCAAGCCCAAAGAGCATTGTGGAAGTGGCAATTGCTACTTCAAAGTGATTACTTGCACCGATCATGGCGGAAGGAGCTGCATCTTCATAAGAAAATTTTATTACCATAGCAAAACCGTAAGTTATCCAGAAAATAAGATTCGTCTGGATGAATAGCGGTATTGCTATCCAGAGTATCGTAACGGGCTTTGTCAGAATAATTTCTCCTTTGAAGGAAAAGAGGAGTATGAGGGTAACCAGCAAAGCAACAATTGAAACCGGTGTCAGAAAACGTAAGAATCTTTCTTCGAACCATACCTTGCCTTTCAGGTTGATGAGCCATTGTCTCGAAAGATATCCTGCAACAAGGGGCAGTGCAACATACATGGTAATCGAGAGAACGAGCGCCTCCCAGGGCACAGGAATCCGCCCAATACCCAGCAAAAACCCACCGAGCAGCCCGTAGAGTATAAGCATTGAGAGTGAGTTTATCGCAACCATCACCAGGGTGTGTCCGTCATTACCTTGTGCAAGATAACCCCAGACAAGCACCATAGCTGTGCAGGGCGCAATTCCCAGAAGGATACAACCTGCAAGATAACTCCGCCACAGGGGAACAAGGAGCATCTTACCACTGTGATGCAGTACGACTATTCCCGCGCCATGTCTCGACCCAACATCCCAATCAGCGCCCAGCGGCAGTTTTACAAAATCGTATGCGTGTGCACCAATAAAATCCTTAAAGAGAACTCCCAGAAAAAACAAGGCAATGCCATACATGGTAAACGGTTTAATTGCCCAGTTTGCAAAAAGTGTTAGTCCTACCGGTTTCACCGACTTGCCCGCCTTCATGACTTCGGCAAAATCAATTTTCACCATGATAGGATACATCATAAAGAAAAGACACACGGCAATAGGGATGGAAACAACCGGCGCTTCATTTACGTAAATTGCAAGTCCGTCAAGATACCGTGCAACGCCCGGAGCGCCGTTGCCTAAGCCTATCCCCGCAAGGATGCAGATAATTACCCATACCGTAAGGTATTTTTCAAAGACACGGAGATTCCTCTCTGCTTTTTTACTGTGCATGGGCATTTAAATTTATTGCATTATCGAATATACAAGATTCATATTTATATTTTCGCGAACAACATTGGCTAATTCATCATATTTGCACTCTTTTAACGCCTTAAAATATGCATGACGACCATTCGATGGGTTTAGTCCTTTTTTACGCCTCAGATACTCAATCAGCCTTGATCGGAACTCGTCGTTATCGAAGATGCCGTGTATATAGGTGCCCAGCACATGGCCATCGGCAGAAACACAACCGTCCATGATATCTACTGCCTTTCCTGCTCGTTCAGTAATCCTTGCGAAGGGTTTCATAGAATGATGTTCGCTAAATATCGTATCTCCCATGTGAATCTCATAGCCCGATAACTCACCAGTTACCGGAAATAAATTTTCATGTTCAAGCATCTGTGCCTTTACCTGATAGGTCTGTTTTTCCCGGGCAAAGGTAGTTACGGTGTTCAGCAAACCTAATCCCTGGATGCCGCCTTTTGATGATTCCACATGAAGGGGGTCGTTGATCTCTCGTCCCAGCATCTGGTATCCGCCGCAAATACCGATAATCATGGTTCCGCGCAATGACAGATTTTTAACCTCTTCGGCAATAGCTCTTTCTTCCAAAAACAGGAAATCCCCAATAGTATTTTTTGTGCCGGGGATAATAAGCAAGTCTGGTTTGCCAATGTCTTTGGCCTTGTCCACAAATCTTACCCTCACGTCTTTTTCATGAACAAAAATATTGAAATCGGTAAAATTTGATATACGGGGTAATTTGATTACTACAATATCGACGAAAGAAACCGGGAGTTGGGAGTCGGGAGGCAAGTGCTTGTCTCCTGTATTCCGATCCCTGACCCCTGACTCCTGACCCCAATCATTGCCGTCCGAATACTCAAGAGAAACAGAATCTTCATCGTCGATGCTGAGGTTATGAATATAGGGAATTACCCCCACTACCGGTTTGTTGATACGGCCCTCCAGCATGTCTAATCCGGGCTTTAAAATGCCTTTGTCTCCCCGGAATTTATTAAACACAATGCCCTTTACCCGATCTCTCTCAGATGCTGTTAACAATTCTAATGTCCCGACAATCCATGCAAAGGCGCCACCCCGGTCTATATCAGTGACCAACAACACCGGAGCTGATGCCAGCTCCGCCATACCCATATTGACGATATCACCGTCCTTGAGGTTTATCTCGGCAGGACTGCCTGCCCCCTCAATAACAATAATGTCGAAGTGATTTTTTAGGGTATGGTAAGCTTCTTTTATGATGGAAACGAAGTCGCCCTTTTTCTGGTAATACTCCCTGGCAGTCATATTCCCGATCGGTTTACCCATGATAACGACCTGTGAGCCAGTGTCGCCGGTGGGTTTCAGAAGTATGGGGTTCATCTCGACCATGGGTTCGATTCCCGCCGCCTCGGCCTGAGCGACCTGTGCCCGTCCCATTTCCCTCCCGTCTTTTGTCACAAAGGAATTCAGTGCCATATTCTGGGCTTTAAACGGGGCGACCCGGTAACCGTCCTGTTTCAGGATACGGCAGAGGGCGCAGACCAGGATGCTCTTGCCCACATGCGAACCTGTTCCCTGTACCATAATGGATCTGTTTTTCATGAATTAGCAGTAACCACAGATTTCATAGCGCAGCAAAGCCGCACCCAATTCTCCGTTGAGAAAGCGGGAGATTGCTCCGGAAAAAACCCTCGCAATGACACAGGCTATGCCTTTGATGACATTTGTGCGCTGTCATTGCGAGCGAAGCGAAGTTATCCCACGAAAAAGATTGCTTCGGGCTAACGCCCTCGCAATTACAACTTTCCTTAAGCGTTTACGATATGGTAAACAGCGCAAACAAATTAACACCCTATCAGCAGAATGTCATTCCCACGAAAGTGGGAATCCAGGAAATAAGCGGAAAGTATAAATACCGGCTTTCGCGGGAATGACAGGGAATTGAATAGCTACATAATTTTTTGTAATGTGCTAACAAGCATTATATTTTCTTCCCGTGTTCTCACCGCTACTCGGAAAAACTTATTATTAAGACCTGTAAAGTTGGAACAATCACGTATGGCAACGCCATGTTCCAGCAATTGTTCGCGTAACAAAGGAGAAGTCATCCCGTCTCTCTTTATTTTGATAAAGATATAATTAGCCGTTGGTTGGTAAGGCAAAAGCCCCGGGATATTGGACAATTCAGTGAATAGATACAATCGCTCTTGTAACATAAATGCTCTGCTTCGGGAAATGAACTCTCCGTCTTCCAGTGCAACCATGGCGGCATGTTGAGCAAAGGTATTTACCGACCATGGTTCCTTATATTCCATCAATTTTTTTGCTACATCTGGCGGGGCCACAAGGTATCCTATTCTTAAACCAGGGAAGCCGTAAAATTTTGTAAGCGACCGGACCACAATCAAATTGCCCGTGGTGCCTGTCTCGCCGATAACACTGTATTTCCCTGGTTCATCAACAAAATCGATAAATGCCTCATCCACGACGAACATGATATGGGGATGTTGTCGTGCCATATGGAGGACAACGGACTTTTCAACCAGTTGCCCCGTCGGGTTATTTGGATTGCAGAAGAAGACCATCTCTGCTTTTTTGTCGTGAAAATAGTTTGCTGAATAGGTGAAGCAAAAATTGTTTTCCTCTTTCAGGATATTATTAAGCACTTCCGCGTGACTGGATTTCAATGCCTCAGCAAATTCACTGAAGGTGGGCTGGAAAACAATCCCTTTCTTCGGTCTTAGTGCGCGAGGGATTAAGTAAAACAACTCTGTGGAGCCGTTTCCTACAATGATTTCATCCTCAGCATGTCCAATCTTCTGTGAAATAGCTTTTCTTAGTCCGGTGCAATCAATGTCGGGATAATGCAGAATGTCATCAAAATTATCCCCTATAACTTTCCTGACTTTTTCCGGGTACCCAGGGGATTGATGCTTGCGCTAAAGTCGAGGATGCCGTTACTTCCCTGCTTAAGAATATGTTTTATGTTCCCGCCATGACCTGCAAACATGATCTTTTAGTAAATATTTTCCTTTGTAAATGCTCCATTGAGTCTGTGTATCAAAAATCTTCTTGCTTCTCCCACCGTAAGAGGTAGGCTGTCCATAGGAAGATTATCTTCGTCTCTTAAGATTTGCATTAATTGGGCAACCTGCGGAAGTTCCAGACAGGCATGCTGTATTTCTTCGATATTTGAAAAGACCTCTTCCGGCGTACCTGTCTTCAGGATATTGCCGTGATACATAATTGCCAGACGATCCATATACACGGGAACTAATTCTACCGTGTTGGTTGCCATAATGACGGTAATACGGTGCCTGCCGTTCAACTCTTTCAGCAGATTCATGATGGCGGTAACACCGGCCGGATCAAGGCCGCAGGTGGGTTCATCCAGAACAAGTATTTCGGGTTTCATTGCAAGGACTCCTGCAATGCAAACTCGCTTCTTTTGCCCAAAACTCAAGGCATCTATGGTCTTGTTGGCATAATGCCCCATATTGACCAGGGACAACGCTTCATCCACCCGGCAGGCAATCTCATTCCTTAACAAACCAAGATTCATGGGCCCGAAGGCTACATCTTCCCAAACTGTCGGCGCAAACAACTGATCATTTGGGTCCTGGAATACGAAACCCACTTTTTGAAATATGGTTTTCGGTGGATAGTGGGCAAAAGGCTTTTGCTCCAGCGTGATTTCTCCGTCCGTCGGCTTTAGTAAACCATTGAGGTGCTTTAGCAGGGTTGTCTTTCCTGACCCATTAGGGCCAAGGAGGGCTAAAAATTCGCCTCTCTTGATATTGAGAGAAACGCCCCTTAATGCATACGTTCCGTCATGATACCGGTATTGAATATTTCTGACCTGCAGGATCACCAGAGACCTAGACCTCCCATGTAAATAAGGATGGGTGTGATAAGAACCATTCCCAGGAAAAAGATATATTCCTTTCTCCTCCATGGTGACAAGGCAACCGTTAAGATGCAACCGCCTTCATAACCTCTGACATACATTGCTTCATAAGTCCGCTCCGCCCTGTCAAACGCACGTATAATAAGGGTTCCGCACAATAAGCCTAATGATGGTATCATTTTTCTCCACGAGGTATGGCCCAGACGCGATTTCTGGGCAATCCACATGGTGGCTACTTCATCTACGAACAGGAAAATATACCGGTACATAAATGCCATCAGTTCGACAAGGGTGTTTGGTACGCGAAACCAGGTAAGACCGGCACAGAGCCGGCTTATGGTCGTTGTAAAAGAAAAGGTAATTACTAATGAAATACCCCCCAGTACCTTGCTGCCGGTATGAAGTCCGCAGAAGAACCCTTCTTCTCTGAAGACGAGTTTGTATCTCAGAATTGAAGCTGAAAACCACACCCGTTCACCCTCGTGCATACTCTTCATGAGTAAGATGAGAATTGCAAATATCAGGGGCAGAGACATGCTTCGGAGGATTGCCATGAAAGGGATTCTTATGGAAAAGAGGAGGATCGAAGATACAGAGAAAAAGAACAATGGAACAGATACGTTCTTTGCCCATAGATTTATGGAAAGGAGTGAAATGACATAAAGCATCTTTACTCTTACGTCAATCCTTGTTAGCCAATTATTTTGGCGGGCATATACATCTGAAAATGTGCGGTGTAAGAAATCCATAGGGTTTTTTAATCTTGCAGTTACTTTTGTGCCGTTTTCCTTTTTAAAATGAATCCTGATTATCTATTTTTCGTAGAAAAGTCTTCGCACATTAAATCCAATGACAAATCCACCAATAACCCCAGCAAGAGTAAATACAAAGAGAAGCAGGTCCCCCTGATCGGTGTTAATATAAGGGTCACGCGGTGGATGTCCGTATTGTGATGCATATTTACCTACAATGCTTACATCAATACCCGTCCATGCCCCTTCTTCCTGTGTTTGTATTACTGGTGCGTTAGTTTTGTGCGTAGTATCTTCTGCAAATGATAATAACGATGCGGGAAAAAATACCGATATGACAAGGGTAATAAAAGGGATGATAGCTAACTTACGTCTCGATGGATTTCGTGTCATCTCTGATTACTCCAAGGTTGAATAAAATGCCCGGACGTCGTTTGTAAATAAAGACCATCACGAATCCCACTACCGCACCTTCAACAATGCAGAGGACGCCCTGTGAGGTCATCATAAAAACCCCAAAGATTTCCGCAGTAGCTTTCAAGAAAGACCCGCCTTTGTTAATTACGAGAAGTCCCAGCTCAATGGACGTGCCTAAATAGGTAAATAAATCAGAAATCGTACCGGCAAGGAATCCGCACCAAAACAGTGGCAATTTACATCGCTGAGCTATTTTAAAGGCAAAATAACCTGAAAATGACCCCAGGATGCCCATAGAGAATATATTTCCACCGAGCGTAGTCAATCCGCCATGGGCAAGGAATAATGCCTGGATGAGTAAGGCAATGCCTGCTACCAGCACGCTGACAAAAGGTCCCAGCAACACAGCGCTCATGCCCGTGCCGCAAGGATGGGAAGTAGCCATTCCATTCAGGGCAATTACGGGAATGGGAAAACAGGAAAATACAAATACCGCCGCTCCCAGCATGCCTACCAAAGGCAGATAGCTTGGTACAGCTCTCTTCTTTCGTTTTAAATGATATATTCCAATTCCCACAAAGGGGGCCGATACAGCAAACCACACAGCAACCCACTGAGGGGGTAAAATCCCCTCAGTTATATGCATTGCATATGCTCTGTTTGCCGCTGCAAAAAACAACACCAATGCCAAAGAAAGTATGGTTACTATTCTGGACAACGTATCTCCTTTATCAAAATAAAAAAAACCCATGTCTCCGATAGGAATGACATGGGTTTTGGGAAAACTTTTTGACTACAGAATTCTCTGTGCCGCAGATAAAATATTTAGCCGAATTGCTGAAAAAGGCACTGAGAAATCAGGAAGAACGAGAGGCCAATTCGTTTTGTGTTTCTCTGAAAACCACGGCATTAGTTGCCGGGATTTAATTGGCACAACAAATCTTCTTCTTTCTCAGAATCATCTGCGAAATCTGTGCTTATGAGTATCCTTCACCTTCTTTACCATCGAAGACAACGTGAAGCAACTACAGGCAGGTCTTCTGGCTTCCGGATCATTCTACTGGTCACCCCTTCCCGCCTTATTAGGATAGGCAGTGGCATTGTGATGTTCGTTCCCGGTTACAGCGGTGGGTCCGCTCCTTGTCTCGTGTGTCTGCGAAACATGGATTCCCTTTTATCGCCCGCATTTTTGCGGGAGAATTACCTGTAATCGATCTTATTGAAAAAGAACTAAGGTACTAAAAACATGCCGATTCTACTTTAAATAATGGGTAATTGTCAACCGAATTGTTTTTTATTGAAAGGAGCCTGATAAACAACACATACTTGCTCATTTTTCCTTTGATTCTCCGGCATAAGAAATATACAATACCGCTCTGATGTTCATTTGGGATTTCGGCTTTTAGGCAATTTTCGCGAAAAAGGGGGATATGATTCAGATGAGATTAAAAAGGACCGTCTATCCGTTTTTTCTTCTTATGGCAATGATTGTCATTATCATGGGATCAGGCTGTGCTATGTTTAAGAAAAGACCTCACCTTGTGCCGAAGGAAGCCGGAGATACCCTTGTAGAAATTACCGATCCCACGCAATTTCCTCAATTTCAAGACGACTACAGCCGGGACTCCCTTTTGCAATCGATTGATAACAGTCTTGACTATTTTAAGAGAGTCAAGGCTAATCCGTATGGTTTTCATATGACAGATTTTTCCCATGAAAATCTGGAAAATTCCTTAAAATTCTTTCGGGAAGGTTTTCAGCGTTGCAGAGGCACGGAGGAGATTAACGATTTTATCGCAAAAAACTTCCGGGTGTTTCAGGCCATAGGAAACGATTATGAAGGCCAGGTGCATTTTACCGGCTATGGAACGCCCATCTACGATGGAAGTCTCACGCCAACCGGAGAATTCCGTTATCCCATCTATAAAATACCGCCAGACTTTAGAAAACCTTATTATACACGGCGTGAGATCGAGGAACGTAACCTCTTGAAAGGACTCGAAATTGCCTATCTCAAATCCAAGCTGGACGCTTATCTTATCCATGTTCAGGGGTCAGGACAACTCAGATTGCCATCGGGAGAGATGGTATATGTGGGATACGGAGCAGATTCGGGACACAAATACAACAGTATCGGACGCATGCTGGTCATGGATGGAAAGATTCCTGAAGAGGAATTAACGCTGTCTACCCTTATCAGCTACTTTAATCAACATCCCAACGAGCTGGATTATTATCTCAGGAAAAACGATAGGTTTATCTTTTTCAAAAGGGTAAATTACTCTACTCCTTATGGTTCCATTGGGGTACCCGTCACCGCGATGAGGAGTATTGCTACTGACAAGAAAGTCTTTCCGGCGGGCGGACTTGCTTTTGCTGTTATTGAACCAAGGAAGGCAAAGAAGACCTGGAAGTTTTGGGAGAAGGGGGAGAGTGGGTCGAAGAAATCCTTCTTCGTTTTAGACCAGGATACCGGCAGTGCTATCCAATCGCCGGCCAGAGCTGATGTCTATTTCGGAATCGGAGATCAGGCTATGCTGGAGGCGGGGAGCTTAAATACCTATGGTCAACTTTACTATTTCCTGAAAAGGTAGGAGGTGTTTTCTATGCCAACCAGTTTCGGAACAGTCTCTGGGAGGCGGAAAAAATAGCAAATTTTTCTTGACAACTGTCCGTAATAAATATATTAATATAGTACGATAAAGGTAAACTCTGAGTGATCAGGGGGCGCAAATGAAAGGATCTTTGTATAAATAGTGAGATTGTGAATAAAAGATAGCCTTACTGCCGAAGAACTCTGTATCTTAGCAGTAAGGCTTTTTTCACTAAGAACGAAAATAGCTTTGCGTGTCCCTCAAAATTTTATAGTTATGCATAAAAGGTAGAGAACAGCTGCATCGGCAGCAACAGAGTCGTTGTAGTGTTGGGAAGGGAGATGACTCTTTAAAAGGGTATGTGTTTTTTAGAAAGGAGGAATAGATGAGGTTGAGAAATAGTATGTATAAAGTGTTAGGTATTTCAGTTTTTTTTGGCGTTTACGCTTTACGGTTGTGGGATGTTCAAGTATGAAGCTGGGGTGGAACATGATAAACCGCCTTACTATCACGGACATGTTGAAAAGGAACCACCAGAAAGACACATGCGTTCGCACGTACATGAACCAGCACCAGAACCACCAAAGTCAGATATGTGCACTGCAGATTTGGCTGATCCAACAAATGAGAAGGATTGTTGCAGTGTTATCTATCTGCAAAAAATGGGGCCATGTAGCGGGAGTGTTGGTGAGGAGTATTGCTATGTTATAAAAGTTACGAACCTTACCAATAAAAAAGTGGAAGACGTTGAAGTTACGGAAACCCTGCCAGGTAATTTTTCAGTAAAAAATTCAACACCTGAAATGGGACCAGGAAGCACCGCTAGTGTGGCAAAATGGTTTTTAGGTGAGATGGCGCCACAGGAAACGAGAGAAATTAAGGTATGCGGTATTCCAACGCAAAGCGGACACATGCCGTTCTGCGCCAAAGTAGCGTATAACTTACCAGGGGCATGTATTGACCCAATCATCACAGAGCCGAAGCTGACTATCGCAAAGAGTGCACCGGCGGAGGTTTCTCTCTGTGACGTAATTCCTATAACCTTTACGGTTACAAATACCGGTACGGGCGTGGCAAATAATATTAAGGTTAAGGAGGTCTTACCGGATGGATTGCAGACGCAGGACGGCCAAACCGACGTGACTTTAGATGTTGGCTCATTACATCCAGGAGAGTCGAGGGATGTTGCCCTGACGGCAAAAGCTGTAAAAACCGGAGAGTTTAAAAACACTGCCACGGCGGTTGCCGATGGAAATTTGAGCGCAGAATCCAATACAACCACAACGGTTGTAAGGCAACCAGTACTTGCCATCACCAAAGTGGCTAGTAACGATAAGGTGTTTTTAGGACGCCACATTTCATATGATATTGTGGTAACCAATCAGGGTGATGGTCCGGCGACATCAACCGTAGTTGAAGATACCGTACCGAATAATGCGTCGGTAGTAAACGCCAGCCAGGGTGCCACATTGTTGGGTAGCACGGTTACATGGAATGTTGGAACCATACAACCGCAAGATTCGCAGAAACTTACTTTGACTCTGAATCCCACCGGTTTAGGTACCGTAAAAAACATGGTAGTAGCAAGGGCTACCTGCGCTGAAGCTGTTTCAGCGGAGACGACAACCGAAGTATTAGGTATTCCTGCAATACTGCTCGAGGTAATCGATGAGAATGATCCGATCGAGGTCGGTGGCAACGAAGATTATAAGATCATTGTAACCAATCAGGGTTCAGACACCGGCACCAATATCAAAGTAACCTGCGTGCTCGAGGATGAAATGCAGTATGTATCATCTTCAGGACCGACAACGGGAAGTGTTTCTGCTGATGGCAAGACGGTAACCTTTGAACCATTACCAACGCTTGCTTCAAAAGCAAATGCTACCTGGAAGGTCGTAGTAAAGGCATTGAGCGAGGGAGACGTACGCTTCAAGGTTATTATGACAGAGGATTGCCTGAAGAGACCAGTTGAAGAGACCGAGGCTACAAACTTCTACGACTAATCTTCTCGTGATCAAGATGGTAACGAGATAATCATGAAGAGATAAGGAGTTCCATCTACTTCATGGTTGACTTGGTTTGGTAATTCAAAAGAAGGCCGGTGCGTTCATGAACGTACCGGCTTTCTTTGTTTCCTGGGTATTTGCAGAGTATGCTTTCAATACCTCCAATGTTTTTTTGAAAGGGGTTGTCGCATGAACTGGCAGAAGAGACGAAATCCTTTGGTGCTTTTATGCATAGGTGTAATATTTGGCATGTACGGCTGTAGTTATCAGCAAAACGACTTTTCGAACGAAAAACCGCCACATGCGCATGGACATATTGAAGAAGACCCTGGGCCACGGCATGAACGTTTGCACACGAGTGAGACAAACGTAGCATACGATAAACGTGAAAGCAGCAGAACCTTTTCTACTATTAATAAGAAGTACGGTGTTATCTTTATCGAAAAAAAATGCACCACAGGAAATCCAGGTAGGCAAGCCCTTTGATTATATTATTAAAGTTACCAACATTACCGATGAAAAGCTTCAGGATGTCGAGATTACCGAAACTTTTTCCCATAAGTATAAGATTAGAAACTCCCTGCCCAAGTTTCAGAAAGGTTCCGGTGAGGGTACGGTAAAATGGGTTGTCGGAGACCTGGATCCCCATGCGATGAAGGAAATTCGGGTTAATGGCATAGCATTGGAAACAGGCGAGATGCCATTTTGCACTGATGTTACCTATAACTTGCCGCCCCTTTGCCTTATCGCAAACGTAGTGGAGCCAAAGCTGACTATTACCAAACGTGCACCAGCCGAGGTTTTATTATGTGATACGATACCAATAGCCCTTGTGGTAAGCAATACCGGTACGGGTGTTGCCAGGAACATACAGGTGAGAGAGTCTCTTCCGGAAGGATTAAAGACGATGGATGGCAAGAGCGATGTAGTTCAGGGAATTGACATGTTAAGGGCAGGAGAATCGCGGGAGATTGCCTTTACCGCAAAGGCAAACAGAACTGGTAAATTTAATAATATTGCAACTGTGGAAGCGGAAGGCGGTTTGCAGGCAGAATCCAACTCGACTACAACCCTTGTAAAACAACCAGTGCTCACCATTACCAAAAAAGCACCTGAAAGGATTTATACCGGCCGCGATATTACGTATACGATCGGCGTAAGCAATACGGGTGACGGTCCGGCAGCATCAGCGATTCTTGAAGATACCATACCTGGAAATGCAACGCTGGTGAATGCAAGCCAGGGTGGTACGTTATCCGGGAGTACGGTTACCTGGAATTTTGGAACCTTACTGCCTCGTGATTCAAGAAAGGTCAGTGTGACTTTACAGGGAAGGGGACTTGGTAAAGTAACAAATACCGCGACCGTTAAGGCTGAATGCGCCAGCCCGGCATCAGCAACCGCTATTACCGATGTGATCGGGGTAGCTGCTATTTTACTGGAAGTAGTTGACATAACGGATCCCATAGAGGTTGGTGGTAATGAGACATACGAGATTACTGTGACAAATCAGGGTTCTGATTACAGTACCAATATCAGGATCAACTGCGTCCTTGAAGACACGATGCAATATATCTCATCTGATGGTCCAACAAAGGGGACAAGTATTGGTAAGAACGTGACTTTTGAGTCTTTAGTAAGCCTTGCACCAAAGGCAACAGCAACCTGGAAGGTCGTTGTGAAAGCTTTAAGTCCCGGCGACGTTCGTTTCAAGGTCGAAATGATCGAGGACTGCCTGAAACGTCCGGTTGTAGAGACTGAGGCAACCAACTTTTATGAATAAATTTTTGATTATTGAAGGGGAATCAGAAACAAAAGCAATAAAAACCATTTCCCTATATGATGAGAGGATACGCGGTGGATTATAGCTTGACATGAAATACACACATTAGCTATAATAAAATTTGAACGTCAAGAAGATTCAATCTTTTTGACTCATGTAGAGCGACCAATCTGGTCGCCTTACAATAAGGGGAGAGTAAAGTCGCTGTCAAAAGCAGTCTAAGGTAAGAATAATTTTATTAATGATTACCACAAAACTATCGTATAAGGAGGGTGTTTTTGGAGAATGTACTAAATAAAGAAATAAAACAGATTATCGAATCTTGCCCTGAAGTAGGCCGTATTCTTGATGAATATGGTATTGGTTGTGTCCCGTGTTCCGTGGGTAGCTGCCTTTTAAAGGATGTTGTGGGAATCCACAATCTTGACCCGGAAAAAGAAGCTACCTTGATGTATCGGATAGAAAAGGCTATTTATCCTGATAGAAATGTTGCAAAACCGGTGATAGATCCAACAAAAAAATCGGCGCCGAAAAAAATCACGTATTCACCACCGGTCAAAAAGCTTGTCGACGAGCATGTTTTGATCAAACGGCTCCTGGCCTTAATCCCAACCATTGCTGATTATATTGAAACTAGTATGAAGGTGGATAAGGATTTGGTACTGAGGTGCGTTGATTTTATTCGTACGTATGCAGACAAATATCATCACATGAAAGAAGAGGATATTTTGTTTAAATATGCCGACGAAAAGGCCGAGATTATCCAGGTCATGTATAAAGACCATGACACAGGGAGAGGTTATATCAGGCAGGTTGTTGAGGGAGCTGAAAAAGGGAATAAAGCGCAAATTAAACAAAACATGCTTGCTTATCAGGAACTGCTCACCCAGCATATTAAAAAAGAGGATGAAATTCTTTACCCATGGATCGATCGCCAGCTATCAACAGCTCAGGTTGGTGAAATGTTTCGCAGGTGTAACGAAGCGGATGCTTCGGTAGGTGAAGAATTGCCAAAAAAGTACGAGAAGTTTATTGTTGATTTAGAAGAAAAATTTTTACAGGAGGTTACAAAATGAGTGGATGTCCAGGATCAAGAACCATAGATTTTAGTGAAAATACGGCTCAAGAGGGTAGCGAAACAGGAAAACGCCCTTCTCAATTAAGACAGTGGCCGATACAGATGCATTTGGTTTCCCCACAAGCTCCATATTTTCAGGGCAAGGATATCTTGCTGGCAGCAGACTGTACGGCTTTTTCTCTCGGTGATTTTCATAAAGATTATCTGAAAGGAAAGAGCATTGCGATTGCCTGTCCAAAGTTAGATTCTGATCAGGAAATTTATACGGAAAAGATTAAGGCATTGATTGATGACGCAAAGATTAACACCTTAACCGTTATGATCATGCAAGTTCCCTGTTGTTTTGGATTGGCACAAATTGCGAAAGAAGGCGCAGAAAAAGCCACACGCAAGATCCCGATAAAACAGGTCGTTGTTGGGCTTGAAGGAAATATCTTATCAGAAGAATGGATTTAAGGGTTGGTAACAGTCCTTCGTAATAAAAAAAAATCCTTGGGGATGTCAGTTTCCCCAAGGATTTTTTGTTACTATACGTTTATTTTGCATCACGGGTTTTTTCGTTTAGATTACGGTATCCGGAATATTTGTCGCTGCGCCCGCATGCTTTCCCCCCGCTGTATGTCTATAATCATTTCTGTACCCTTGCCCTGGAATTCATAAACTAATTTTCCGCCACCTTCTTCCGAGTGACTGGCAAACAAAACCCGACCGGAAATAGAATTCCCATCCAGACTGGCGGCAATAGCTTTTAAAGGCAGACAGCAAGACGCCTGGAAGACCAGTGTGTCGTCGAATACAAAAAGATGTGTATAATGCGGTCTTCGGCTACCTTTCTGTCTCATGCTAACATCAGAATTTTGTAAAGAAGGTATGGTTTTATTGTAGGGTTGTGTTTCAACCATATACTTCTCACAGGCGTGAACAATATTTTCCGAAGAAAGATTGAAAGACAAACCAACAAGTTCAAGGATTGCTTTTGCATCCTCCAGATCCTGCACAATGCTATCTTTTGAAGCTACCGCTCTAGCTCTGGTTCTGAGACTTAATGCTTTTGGCGCATGAAGGTCAACGCATGGTAGCTTTTCATAATCAATATTTGTAATACTTGCACGCATTAGTTTTTTTTCCTGAAAGAGCTCACCGTTTTTTTTTCCTCTCAGAAAGTAAGATTGTCATTTTTTTATACTCTCTGACAATTGCTCTTTTTTCAATTTCTTTTAAAAGATCTTCGACTTCCTCTTTTTGTGGTTCCTTAAAACTTTCTCCTACCTGATAATGAAATATGGTACCAACGCTTTCGCTGAACATGTCTTCCATGGATCGGGTCATATCAATCAATTTTACATCAATGTTACTTAACAGGTATGTTATCTGATCAAAAAGAACGCTTGTAGCCACGCCTGAGTGGACAAACGAATGTCTATGCAAATTACTTTCAATATCATGCATAAATGCTTCAATCTGAGTAATCTGATTTTGCAAGAGAAGAATTGCCTTTTCCAAATTCTTTCTCATCAATTGAGAGCTTTTTAGATAGTTAATGTGAACATCAGGTTCCCTGGATACCTTTTTATTGTTACCCCTGAGGTACGATGAGATTTTATGATCAATGTCCCGCACTTCAGTAATTAAGCGGTCAAGACTGAGCTCTATAGTTTCAAATTCAGATGAATTTTTATAATAGCAGGTGTTTTTTAATTCTTCATGGAAGTTTTCGATCTGCGTTAAAAATCCTCCCAGTTCCTTTGCACTGTAAGAAAAAAAACTCAAAGTCGTTCTTGAAGGTATCAATTTTGTTTGTCAAAATTTCTGTTTCTCTGATATGTTTCAGCCCGGTCTTAATATCAACAAAGTTTTTGAAAACAGGCTTTTGGTGTAATTGTAGCGTAAAAGCCTCATGGTTGCTGGTTTGCCCCTTCACAGTTGCGCATTTGCTGGAAATAAAATCTTCGAGGGATTTAACCGTATTAATGATCTTTCCGTAAGCATCTTCCTTTAATGGTTTATCAAAGAGAAGTCTTTGCAACTCTGTTAATATCCCGCGTGCAGCTTCCTGATCTTGTATATTTTCCAATATTCCCATGCTGCTTAAATCGTTTTGGAACAATTCAAATTTGTTGGAGGTGGCAAAAATAGCCTTCAGAGGATCCTGAATATCGCTTTGCCTCTCCATCTTCTTTATTAACTCTTTCAACTTGTCAAGGACATGAGATAAATTGGTAAACTGTGGCACACACATTCTTGCTTTTAAAAAAGCATTCTCGCCCGAAAGAGTCTTCAATTTTGACAACTTCTCCAGATTTACACTAAATTTACTAATAAGTTCTTGCATGTCTTCGTGTTCTGGTTTTGGGACTTGATTCTGACGAAAAACTGGTTTTGTGGAAATATTGATTGCTACGGAAAAGACAGATTCAATGCACTTTTTCAGAATGGAACCAAAATTCTTTGATGATTTTTCTGTACGATGAATCGCTTCCCGATCATCAGATACGTCCGTGTTCGTGTCCCGAATCATGAAAAAATCGAGGTATGCCAGAAGTTTGGTAAAAGAATTCAGCAGTTCCTGATAATCGTTTTGCAACATCGGAAGCTTTGAAATGATTTGCAATTTCTTCAGCTCATGATAGTTCGCTGTTAAATTTTCCAGCTCACTGCGAACATCCGGTTTGTTTTTCGTTAATTTTTTCATTAAACGCGCAATAAACTTTTCAATGCAATTAGCATACGTTAAGAATAGGTTGTATTCCTCCAGAAGCTTAAATTGACCGTTCAGCCTGTTAGATGCAGAATAGATGTAACCTGCATATGCCGGAATAGCCTTCCAGTTGTTATTTTCGATGATGTGTTCAAGCCTCATTAAATCCAAAAATAACTCTTTATTAAATAACAACGGGTTATCCGACGAGGCAATATGATTAAAAATATCAGCGAAGAAACCAAAATCATCAATTTTTTCTTCAACAATTTTTATGTCATTCTCCTGAAGATTAAATATCCTCAGCTTCAGGTAATGTTGCTCTAAATCTAACTTAAGGATCAGAGAAATAAAACAGAGATTTACATAGATTTCTTTTAGGCCTGTTGTCGTAAAGACTTTATTTTTCGTTTCAATTTTATTGAATCGAAGTTCCTTCCCTATTTTTTCAGAAGTTAGTGGCAGTCCATTGAGAATTAAGTAATCACCTAACCGTCCGGTGTACTTTTCAGATGATTCTGCGCTGACAATAAAGTTGCGGTGAATGTAATCCGGTGCACAAGTTTCTATCTGGCCCTGTTCCGTTTCATCAATGATTAAAAGATTACTCGCGTCCTTCTCAACACTTTTTTTATAGTGTAATACCAGATGGGTTTTCGTTAGACATTGAACAAGGGCTTCAATTTCTGTCCGCGTAGCGGTCATAGTTGTTTCCACAATCCCTTGTTCTTTCAAGGTGAGGATGGTATTGATTTCGCCGTTGAGAAACAAACGCTTGGAAATGATTCTTAAGGTCTTTTCAAAAGAAGTATCGATAACCTCACCCTTAAACTTAACGTTGAAAGATTTTAAAGGTTCCCTGGCCACCTTTTCTTTGATCTGCTCCTTTATACCGTCAATGTGCGTCCGCACAGCCTCTGAGGTGTGATATTTCTTCTTTAAGAGTTCGTATAAATAATTGTTTGCAAGAGAGATTTGAGTTTTCATATCCACAATGTAATAAAAGTTTCCAAGACTGTCAAAATAATTCTCATGTTTTTAAAAAATTATTGATTGCCTGCTTGCTTACCGGCTGCAAGCAACTTTTGGGCAAGCTGAAAGGTGATTTTTTCAATTGAATCTTCCACCGCAGGGCCATACTTTGGCCCAGAGGTTCTCCACCAGCCCCCTTCCGTCTCAAAATCAATTACATCCAAATGTTTTCCCTCCACGGTCAATTTCTCGTCAAATATTTTCATGAAGTGTTTATCTAAAAAAGCAGCTTGAATTGACAGGTCATGCTTTCCAATAGCCCTCCAAACGGAATCTTCAACAATCAATTCTAACCTTGATTCCATTAATTGTACGGTTAACACGGCATCTAATTTATCTTTTTCAATCGTTTCATGGCGTGGCAACTCATTCAAAATCGTTACCTTGCTAAATACCTTCTGTGTTATTTCCTCGATGCTTTTAGCCAGCGGCTCTCCTATGGAAAATATATAATGATGTTTGCCAACGATCATATTCGTTTGCCATTCCTCTTGAGTCCATTGACGAAGCGAAGGTTCGATAAAAAGACCTATGTGTGTTGGGATCGGTTGCGTAACTCTCAAACTTTTATCCAAGTCAGGTCTGATTGGCACCTTAATCCCGTGTTCGTTGGCACACCCCACAACAAAGAGAAAAAGCAAAGTGATCAGCGCTGCTTTTTTATTCATACGATCATACCCAGATTAGTAAAATTGTAACAATTTAAGCAGAAATTGAGTAGTTAATTTTGAAAGTAGGTTGAGAAATAACTACGAGTCTTTTTGCACTTCAGACCATGGGAAATTACTCTACGTCCTGTTCCGTGACCACAAGGGAAACTCCCTTTCCACAAGAAAAGGGTTTCCTCCTTGCAAAGAAAGGAACAAGGGGAGGTCAATTTTATTGTGGCAACTATCTGTGATGAAATGATGAAAGATCGTACCCTAAGAAAAATACTGATTCAATATATTTCAAAATTTTCTTATTCCTGCCAACAACTTGAGGAAAACAAATTGCTTGAAACAAAAGCAAAAACCGGCTACACTAAATGAGCATGTGAACACCATTTCCTGATGTGGACGCTATTGTTCAGTTTTCCTTGTGTACGAAAATAGTGTGAGGCATAACTTCATAAGGAAAAGCACGAAAAGTAGCTTGCATGAAACTTTTCTGTGCTATAGCTTGTTGAATAGTGTACGAATTTGATATGCAAAACCCTTCATAAGGAGTGCAGCGATGTCAGAACATTTTTCAAATAAAGAAATCGGGGAAAAATATAAAGCAGTGATCTCCTCTGCCAAATGTCCAAACTGTAATGGAGAAGCTGTTTCTGTTACAGTGAAAACACTTAAAGTGCCCTGGATGGTTAGGTGTTTCAGTTGTGGATACAGTGACGTGATAATGTGGATTGAGAAGCAGGTAATGGACGCGTTAAAGAATGTAAACGTGTTCAATCAAATATGGAAGGATGGACAATCGATAGAAATAATTCTGAAATAAGTGCACCGGTATTTTCTATATTTTCCGGTTTTTGAAAAAAGACCCGAATTGTCGGAGGCTCATACTCAGTATTTTATAACAGAAAATATGTTATAAGGACTGAGGTTTTTTTTGCCATTAAGAAATGTTAACTCAATCAAAAAAGCACAGCCTACGATAATTCCACCGAGAGATTCAACCATTTTGCAGCAGGCTGACATGGTCCCACCGGTAGCTAACAGGTCATCTACCATAAGGACGTGTTGTCCTTTGCTGATTCCATCCTTATGTATTTCGAGTGCGTCTGTACCGTATTCAAGGGTATAGCTCATACTAATCTTTTCGTAAGGAAGTTTACCTGGTTTTCTGACTGGAGTGAATCCGGCGCCCAGATTGAAAGCAACGGTAGGCGCCAAAATAAACCCCCTGGCTTCAGTGCCAACAACAATGTCAACCTTCTTGTCTTTGTAATGGTCAGAAATTATTTCAACGGCGGTCCTTAATCCCTTTGGATTTTGCAAGAGAGTGGTAATGTCTTTAAAGATAATTCCTTTTTTGGGGAAATCAGGCACATCGCGCACTAAATTTTTTAACTCATTCATAAATCATTTCTCTTTTGTCAGAATATAATGAAGTTTTTGAATCGTTTCTTTCTCGATTTGCCTGACACGTTCACGGCTTAAATGCAATAACGTCCCGATTTCTTCTAGGGTCTTTGGCTCACCATCCTCCAGCCCGTATCGTAACTTTATTACCGTGGCTTCTCTTTTGTCAATAATCCCAAGGAACTTTTTCAGTTCTTCCCGCTCATATCTTTCCTCAAGTTCCTCTTCAGGCGTGGGTGTTCTTGCATCGGGGACAACATTACTCAGTGCCCAGATGAGATCTGAGCCGGTAAAATCTTCTCTGTCGAGGGTAATGGTTGAGCGTGTGGCATGCTCGATTGATTCAACTTTTTTTGCAGTAATATCCATCTCTTCCGCTATCTCGTTATTGGTCGGTTCTCTTTCAAGTTTGTCAAACAACTGATTTGAGGTAGTTTTGAGCCGGGATATTTTTTCAAACATATACGATGGTATGCGGATCATTTTTGCCTTATCAGTTAAAGCTCTTCTGACTGCCTGCTTAATCCACCACGTTGCATACGTACTGAATTTATACCCTGTTGAAGGATCAAATCCCTGAACTGCCCGAATCAGTCCCAAATTCCCTTCCTCAATCAGATCAAGGAAGGAAAGCCCACGGCTGATATACTCTTTCGCTATACTTATAACCAGTCGCAGGTTAGAACGTATCAGTCTTTCCCGAGCCTTTTCATCTCCATCAACGACCTTTCTTGTTATTTCTTTTTCTTCTTCCGGAGACAATAACGGAATTTGATTAACTTCTTTCAGGTACGTTTGTAAAGCAGACTCCGTGGGATACCTCCTTCTTTTTCTCTGATGATGTCACGATACCTTTGCAGTGTCCGAATCCTGTTCCTCAGGAGCTACAGCTTCACGATCAGACTGCTTTTGAGAATCATCGTTTGAAGCCGTTGTCGCGGCGCCTTTTCCTGTTGCATCAGACATTTTTTTTCAGACTGAGTCCTATCTTTCTTGCCTCCGGTTCAATACGAATGACCCTTACTTCCAGGTCATCGCCAATATTGACAATATCAGCAGGGTTGTTAACCTTTTCGCTGGATAATTCCGAGATATGCAACAATCCTTCGATCCCTTTCCCCAGCTCAAGAAACGCACCAAAATTCGTTAGCTTGGTAACCTTGCCGGTGATAATGTCGCCTACCTTATATTTCTCAGGAATCTCTTTTACCCATGGATCATCGGAGAGCTGTTTCAGGCCCAGCGCAACCCTCTTTTTTTCCCGATCGACAGAAAGTACCACAGCTTCAATCTTATCGCCTTTTTTAACGATTTCCGACGGATGGCCTACTTTCTTTGCCCAAGACATGTCGGATATATGAAGCAACCCATCCACTCCTTCTTCGATCTCAATGAATGCGCCATAATTGGTCAGATTACGAACGCGCCCCTTGATCTTTGTTCCTGCAGGATATTTTTCTTCAATAACCGTCCAGGGATTCACCTCCGTCTGTTTCATACTGAGGGAGATTTCCTCTTTCTCTTTATCAATTTTGAGGACGATAACCTCAACCATATCTCCAATTGCCACCATTTCAGATGGATGATTAATGCGACGTGTCCAGGACATCTCTGATATATGCACGAGACCTTCGATGCCGGTTTCCAGTTTTACAAATGCACCATACGACATGATATTTACGACCTGACCCTTTACCCTGGAGCCTATCGGGTATTTATCCTCAATGAGTAACCATGGATTTTGAGATTTTTGTTTTAACCCAAGAGCAACCTTTTCCTTTTCTTTATCGATGCCAAGGATCACTACCTCAATTTCATCGTCCATAGCAAGCAGTTCCGATGGATGACTTATCCTTCCCCAACTCATATCGGTAATGTGGAGAAGTCCGTCCAGACCACCCAAATCAATAAATGCTCCAAAGTCAGCGATATTCTTTACCAATCCTTTTCTGATCTGTCCAACAACAATTTCCGACAATAAGCCTTGTTTCTTTTTGTCACGGTCTTCCTCGATAAGCTTTCTTCTCGAGACGACAATGTTTTGTCTTGATTCATCAATTTTCAGTATTCGACAGGTAACATCCTGTCCAATGTATTGAGAAATATCTCCCGGTGGTTTTACATCAATCTGTGAGGCAGGTAAAAATATCGGCACTCCCATATCTACGAGAAGACCGCCTTTAATTTTCCTCGTAACCCGACCAGTGATAATATCGCCCTCTTTATATTTTGCAATAACCCTTTCCCAGCCACGAATACGGTCTGCTTTCCGTTTGGATAATTTAATAAGCCCCGAGTCGTCTTCTACTGCTTCCAATAAAACCTCTACATCTTCACCTACCCTTATTTCAGAGGGATCGTCAAATTCAAATTTGGGTATCATACCTTCGGATTTATATCCGCAGTCTATGACAATGTTATCGCCAAGAGCACTGAGGATGCGTCCCTTGAGAACCGAACCTACCTCAAAATTCTGAATAGAATCGTAATAGGTGGATTCTATCTTTTTTTTGGTATCCTCGCTCCCAACGATTGCTTCGACCTCTCGCTCAATATCGGCTAAATTTACGTTATACTCTTTTAAAATATCTCGATCCATAATTTGAAGATTTCTCCGAAATAAAAATGAAAAAATAAAAGGTTTATAAAATAAAGTACATTTCTATGAGCTTTGACAATCCTGTTTTTTTTACAACAGGCTCAACTTCTTTGAGTATCCGGCTGATCACTTCTTCAATCGGCATTTTTGTAGTATTCAGATAAATTGCGTCCTCACTTTTCCTGAGGGGAGAATTATCCCTGGTCGTGTCCCGTTTGTCGCGTATTTCAATATCTTTTACGACATCGGTATAGGAAATTTCGTTATCCGGCAAATTCATCTCGCCATGCCGTCTTCTGGCGCGCTCTTCAATCTCGGCATCCAGGAAAAATTTCTTTTCTGCATGCGGGAAAACAACCGTACCCATATCCCTTCCCTCTGCTATGATATCTCCTTCAGACGCAAGCGTTCGCTGGAGTTTCACCATGCGTTGCCGGACACTGGGTGTATTCGAGATAAAATGAACGTTGTTTGTAACAGAGGGCAACCGGATTTCTTCCGTTACGTTAACCCCATCAATAAATATTTGTAACCCGTTGCTCGTGCTCCGGAGTTCGATAGCGGTTTGATCCATAAGATGGCATAAGGCAATTGCGTCTCTTAGGTCTATTCCACTCTGTAGTGCTTTCCACGTGAGCGCCCGATACATAGCTCCGGTGTCGAGATATTTAAATCCCAGTCGTTTTGCCAGCATCCTGGCAATGGTACTTTTTCCGGAACCAGCGGGGCCGTCAATCGCTATTATCAAACAAAACCTCTTCCGTAAACGGTAATAGCGTCTGATATGATATCGAATCAAAAGGTGAAAGGGTTGAAATATACCACAATAAGTCTTTTTTTGCAAGCGTTTTTTGCTTCAACAACGTTTTCCTGTATTAACTTAATCCGCCCCGTTTTC
The DNA here is from genome assembly GCA_002009475.1 of Candidatus Brocadia carolinensis. Classification (GTDB taxonomy): domain Bacteria; phylum Planctomycetota; class Brocadiia; order Brocadiales; family Brocadiaceae; genus Brocadia; species Brocadia carolinensis. The sequence continues at coordinate 35,850 of AYTS01000035.1, forward strand.
TTACCCACCATTCAACAGAAACGATTGCCAGTATTGCCACAAAGAGGTAACCATTATCCCACAAAGAGATTTGTCGTTTGCCGACGAGTTTTACAATTGCCGGGTTTTCAATCGATAATTTATCACCGACATTTTTTACGGGAAGTTCAAAATATGTGCCGCCGGAAACCGCGGCTATTTTGGCAAGGATATCCCTTCTGATAGAAGTATCTTGAAACTCCTTATTTTTTACTGCAATATTAAAAACGGCATAATCCTGCCCAACCTCGTCCTGTTCTTTCTTCCCGGTCACTTTGACAATATAGTAACCTTCCGTATCGTGTTTGACGACAAACCGGTATTGACCATCAGCGCCCGTAACGCCTTTTCCTGAGAAGATACTTTTCCCGGAAAATTCGTTGGTGATGTTTATATCTAATTGCACACCGTCCAGGGGTTGGTAATTTCCGCCCACGGCATCGATCCTGATGGGCACTTCTTCGTCTGGCAAAAACGTTTCCTTGTTTACCATAACATGAATGGGGTTTAAGGTGGGGTCTTTGATGAGCCACTTTATGGAATTCTGCCAAAATTTTATATAATGCCTGTTGCTGCCGCCTTTCCCTACGGACAGGAAATTCCATCGCCACAAAGAATCGGTTGTTATAGCCATACTTCTGCCCTGACCGATATCCCTGACGGAAACCAACGGCGGGTTTCCCTTTGTCGGGTAGACAGCCAGGGAGATGGAGTCCGGCTTTAGTTCCGTGGTCACATTACATCCATCCAGTTCCGGAAGGTCTTTCCAGAGAGCGGTATTTCTGTCAGGATTGATATCAAGTGCGGTTATCGGATGTTTCAGGCCATCAGGGGTCAGCAGCGCCTTTAGTCGGGTTGTGTCGATGGTATCTTTCCCGGTGTTGAGGCTTACGGGAAGGATTTCTTCAATAGGGGTGCCGTCATACCCGCCTTGTGAAAACGAGATGTCGCCGCCAATCATCATAAAACCACCGCCTTGTTCCGTTACAAACCTCCGCAGGTTCGACAGGTAGTGTGAAAACCGGAAGAATGCTGCATCATATGGCCGGTAGTCAAAGTTCTGAAAGATAACCAGATCAAAACTATTGAGTGCCTGCGTAAATAACTCGTCTACAGGAAAAGGGATGAGACTGAGTTCATCATTCCTTGCCTCGGAAACATCCGTTGGTGTCCGCAGAATGAAGAATGATATGAGGTCAATGTTGGGATCACTTTTTAATACCCCCCTCAGAAAACGCTCATCCCACGATGGGCGTCCGCAGACATGCATAATCCGTATTTTATCGCGCACCACCTTCACGAGAAAACTGGTCTGATTGTTTTCGGTAATCGCCTCATGCGGCTGGACAGGGAAGGAGACCGTATAGAGAAAGGTGCCTGTCGTGTTGGGAGTGAATGACAGGTCGACATGAAGTTCGCTTTCACTTCCCGTATCAAAGACCTTCGAAGAAATAATGTCGTTGCCCTGTTTCAGGGTCACCGGGAGCTTGAGGTTTTTATACCCGTGAACCTTGATAACCACATCCGCCTTCCATGGGCTTCGCACAAAAGTAAAACTGTCATAAGAAACCTTGCTGATGGCAATATCCCTGGCCTCCATATTGCCGGCCGGAGAAAAAGTAAAAAATGGAACTGACAGGTCTTTGGTAAGATTTGCGATGATTTCCATTTTATTCAGACTTGAAGGAAGTTCTACGGTGTCAGCGCCGTCAGAAAAAACGAAATATCCCTTGACCGATGTATTTTCATAGCGCTTTTTCAGGAGCTTCAAGGTTTGGACGATATCAGTGTTCGTACCATCGAGTGCAAGACCCTTTTCGACATCATCATGCGAAATCTCTTTTATCACATCAGAAAAGGACACGTAATCAACATCAAAATTATTCTCCAGTTTTTCAAGAAACGAGGCATTGTCATGGAAAAAATTCTTGACGAGCTGGAATCGGGTAATCCCGGTATCTCCTCCTTTGAGCGTCATGCTCTCCGAATTATCTAAAAGGCACACGACCTTGTTCTTTAACTTCAGGATCTCCTTCTGCTCCAGTTGCGGCTGAAGCAAAAGCATAACAAAAAGCGCCATGGCAAGAAAACGGAGCGCCAAAAGCAACATTTGTTTCTTACGCGAAGGAATAGCTTTGATGCCGCACCAGGAAAAGTACAGTGCCGTAATCGCCATAAACATGACCAGCGCACGCAACCAGACGTTTTCGATGCCAGCGAAACTCAGATGCCATTGGGTTAAATTTTCCATATCATCATCACTGAGAAGTAAAGGCGCTTTTCATATCCCGTCGCCCTGTGCCTATTTTCTTTTTGCCTTTACCCTGGGACGCAATTTGGCCTTCTTTTCCAGGGCAGCTAACCGCCGCAAGGTATTTGCCTCACTCTGTATATCCACGTATTTCTTGAGCAAATTTGACCACGAGAGATAGGTAAAGCCGTTGGGGTTCATGTGTGCCAAGCCCTTTCGGACCAGAAAGGCGTCATTTTCCCACATATACAGGAAGTCCTTTTCAATCCTGCTTGGGTTTCCGTTCTTTGCCCAAAATTCTCCGTAAAAACCGCCCAGGAGGTCGGGATGTTTTTCCGTAACAGGGGCAGGGGCTTTTGGCCTGTTTTCAGGCATAGGATAGAGTATGCCCTCTTCGTAAAGGGATTTAATTGTGGCGTAGGCATCGCTCACGTATTGGAAAACGGAATCCGAGGCATTATCCATAGAGGCAAGATAATCACGGGAGAACCGTGGAGAATGACATTGTACACAAACTTCAATCCATGCCTCCCGCCGTGCCATTAACTCCTTGCTATTTTTGATGTAATCGGTTGGTTTAATCCCTTTAAAAACATTGTCATAAAACAAGACGTCCCCCTCGCCCATAATAGCCTTTCTGACCATATTATGGGAATACTGCCCTTTGTAATACATATGGCAAGATTGGCAGGTGGGGGAGGTATAATTTGCGTCCTTGAGTTGTTTGCTCCAATCCCAGGTAGGTCCTTCAATAAAATAGATAGAGCCGTGTTTGGAGTCCCGGTAATATTCGATGTCCGGATGATCAGGCCCGTTATGACACGTTTGGCATGCCTCCGGCCTCCTGGCCTCAGAGGCCTTGAAGGCGTGGCGGGTATGGCAGCTATCGCACTTGTGCTGGATGCTGTGGCACATATCACAGCCCTGAACAATATTCTTATCTACCGCTGCCCAGACATCCACGTCCAGGTTGGCATCATAAGCCTTTGCATGGCTTTCTCTGCCTGGTTTCCAGTCAGGAATACCGTATTGCTTCTCTGATTCAAACTCCTGGTATTCCTGTTTATGACATTCGCCGCACAGAACGGAACTGGGCATAATGAGCTCTTTTTCATGATCCAGCTTCTCCGCACCAACCTTGCCGTGGCAATCGATACAGCCGACCTTCGTAAGCTTCCGTCCCAGGGTTTTTTCTATTTCGGCGAGCTTCTCTTTCTGGTAGTCCTGCAGCTTATCCAGATTCGCATGGCTGCTTTCTGCCCACGCCTTGACCAATCCAGGATTTAAAGCCTTATGGCAGAGCGTGCACTCATCCGCCTGATAAACCCCTTTGGGCTCTTCCGGCGGTGAATAAAAATAGTCCGGCGCCCAGTACCTCTGGGTGGGGATTGGTTTCCAGAATTCACCGTACGGGCCTACCCCCTTATCGAGTTTTTGAGCCGGAACTCCGCCGCAAAAAACACCAAAGAGCATTGCCACTCCAACAAACGACAAAATTACCTTCATGTGCCTCTTCCTCCCCATAAGTGCATGTTCATCAGATAATTGTCCGGTACGTAAATGTCACTTATTATACCAAAGCGTAGCAAAGCCGCAACCAAATATCCCCGTTGTGAAAGCGGGAGATTACTTCGGAAAAGACCCCTCGCAATGACACGGGCTATGCTTTGATAACATATTATGCGTTGTCATCTATGAAAAAGCATGTCAAGAAAAAATAGTGTCCCTGTTGACAAAAAAACAAGGGAAATGTTTTCTTGCCATGCGTCCTTCCGCTTAGCTGGGGCTAATCAAGCGAGTAAAGTATCGAGTGCATGAATGACAAACGGGTTTGTAGTGTTCTCTGTCTCTTACCTTCCCTGAAATACCTTTGGCAATCGGTTTTCAGTCATCTATCGGTGCTCTTTGCTGAGCATGGTAATTTTCGATTTAAACGAGGGCGGATCAACCATTGCGTTGGACCTCTTTGGGTCAATGACACGTGGATCTCATCCCTCTCTCAAGAAAACAGCTAAGAACCAGCCTTTCATGCCTTCTTACCCTGTTTTACTTGATGAGATTGCCGGTGATCAGTTTGTCATCATATTTCTCACTCTTCCTCCACACACTTAACGATATCGCCGCTATCTTACGGCATACGGCATTATAGGCATTGTCATGACTGATACCTTTCAACCGTAAGGCATCGTAATAGTTCCTTAAACCGCTCTCACCCTTTAAGACCGAATGCCCTGCCATCTTGTATACGCATTTCAATATCCGATTCCCCCAAATCTTTTCACTCCCATATCCCCTCCCGTCACTTATCCTCTTATGCCTCACCAACCCACAGTAACTGTAATATTTGTACTTACTGCGAAACCTCCCCGGGTCTATTACCTGTGATACGATCTTCGCTGCCTGGATACTCCCAATCCCGGGAATACTCGTGAGATATTTTTTCTCTTTAAATCCCTTACTGCACCGAACAATTTCTTTTACGTATTCCTGCCTGCTTTCTTCCATCTTCTCTAAAAGCTGATAGAGCTGTGTGCCAATAAATTTAAAGTCTGCCCGCTCTAATCCTTCAAGAAAACTCTCATCGTTATATAACGCTTCGCCTTTGACTTTCCTCCCACTTTTTCGAAATAAGGATTTGTACCGGTTCTTCAGCCTTACACCCTCTTCAATGAGATCCTGATACCCGAACATCAAACTCCTGAGCCTCTCCCGCTTTGAACCATCATGATATACGGGTACGAGAAAACCTCCCCGTAAAAGATTCGACAGCTTCCTGGCATCCAGCTTGTCCGTCTTTTTCTTCTTGTAGTCACCGTTTGCTACTGGATTGCATACGATCAACTCATCTACCTCTGGTCTCAATATCTTATAGAGCCAGTTGCTTAATTCACACTCTTCAAAGGTCAGTTTCTTAACTCCCTCTATCCCCCTCACATACTTCACCAAAAGCCGCCCATTGCTCTCTATCGTAGCGTTGTCTACTTCCCTCCCTCTTGCATCCGTCACATGGAAGGTACATGTTGACGAATGTGCATCTAATCCTATATACTTTAGCATACAGCCTCCTTCCCAAGGTTTAAAGACTTACCATCTTCACTGATGGTCCAAAACCTTTATGATAGTTAATATCACAAGAGGTTATTACCTGTTCAAGGTTTTTTTAACCTCTTTGGAAGGACGCTGCTTTTTCATATTACCATTGCGAGTGAAGCGAAGCAATCTTTCCATCGTAAACAAACTGTGCCTCCTGATAAGGGGTAAATAGAGTTGTGAAAAAAAACTTACAAAAATATGTCCTCATGGAACTCGTCCTCGTAAAAACGGGGATTGGGGAAAGAAGTTTTGACACGGGAATACTATAGGGGTGATGATGATGACAAGAGAAGAACGGATGCAGAAAATTGAATTGTATGGCAAGGGATTCGTCCAGCTTACTGAGGCTTTAAAACAGTTTCCGAAGGAGATGTGGTTGTTCAAACCTTCGCCCGACCGCTGGAGTATCCATGAAATTATCATTCATATTGCTGACAGTGAGGCGAATGCCTATGTCAAGTGCAGGAAATTGATTGCTGAACCTGGCAAACCCATTTCAGCCTATGATCAGGACAAATGGTCTGCGGCGTTTCATTATCTGGACCAAAGCACTGAAGAGGCATTGGAATTGTTCAGGAGACTTCGTCTGTTGTCGTACAAGCTTATCAAGGCGCTACCTGAGCCGATTTGGGTAAAGTCGGTTAGTTCTCAGGAGAATGAAACCTTTGCCCTGGATGATTGGCTGGAAATTTACGAGCAGCATATACCGGGGCATATCAGGCAAATGAAAAAGCGGCATGATGAATGGAAGCAGAAATGTCTGAAATAGCGTGTGAATCAGGCCGTCGGCGACTTACCTCCCTGTTTCCCCCAGTTTACGGGGGGATTATGGGGGGTGATTGAAATTCCTTAACATTGAATTAGATCCTTCGCTCCGTTCAGAATGACAACTTCGCATTATTCTGCCATTCTGAGGGAATGAAACGACCGAAGAATCTCAACTGTGAAATTCCCTAAACCGTTAGTTTGCTTTCTGTTGATCGGTTTTAGGAATGTTTGCATCTTCTTTACCTTCTGCACTGTCTTGCAAGCTGATTTCCAGCTTTTTTCCCTCGCCTTCTTTTAGCTCAATTCTCTGGGTAACTGTCTTGAAACCTGTTTTTGTTACAGTCATGTTGTAGGTATCTGCATCTAAATTATCACACGCGAAAAGTCCTTGATCATCAGAAGATATCACATGGAAAGCTTTTTTTCTTTGTTTTTGTTCCTTTAAGACGTATTTTCACAGATTCTATCGCTTCTCCCTTCTGCAAGAGGACGACTTTGCCATAAATCCTGCCTTTCAGGGGTTGTGTTACAAAGGTCATTTCTGCTCCGGAAGCAGCGCCGGCACTATTTCGAGCGACCAGCCGGTAATAATAGGTCGTTCCTGCCTGCAATCCGCTTATCCGGTTGCCTATCGGCTTGTCGCGCTCAACATCTTCGATATCCTGCACGGAAGACGTGTTGCTATAGTGTCCACTGCTCGTGCCGTACTGGAACCACGCTGTTGTTAATCCCATGGCATGCACTGTTCCGCTCAAGGTAGCCAGGTCTGTGGTTACGCTTGCTGCAGGTCCTGTTGTCACCCAGGGTACGTTGTCTCCGGTGATATACGTTATCGTTATCTTTGCTATCCCCGTGTTGCCCACACGGTCGGAGGCCTTTACGGTTATTACATTGTCCCCTCTCGCGAGATCAATATTGGGAATAATCCAGTCGACCATATTTCTTTTCGTGTCGTCCTTTCCCCTGCTATTCGTCCATATGATGCTGCTTACTTCATTGATATCATCTGACGCATTCCCGCCGATGCTCATGGTTTCGTTGGTAGTCGTATAGGTCTGATCGGAGGTTGGAATCTGAATCGTGATTCGTGGCGGTGTTGTGTCCACAATGATGGTGTCGCTCGTGGTATCCGATATGTTTCCGGACGCATCCTTATACCAGACATACACGGCGTTGTCGCCGTCGCCGTTATCTAAGGTGTAGGAGACTTCATCCAGATACTCTGTGGTTGCCGGTATTGATGTCCAGCCGGTGGAATATTGAGAAGGTGGTGTAGCGTTTGCCGAGAGATAATAACCCGTTATCCCTGTATTATCAGTGGCAGAAAGGTTGACGGTAACCGTTAAGGAGTTTGTGCAATGGTCTCCGGCGTTAATCCTGATCGAGCCCGTGGGTGGTGTTGTTTCTGCTGCGATTGACGAATTGATGTCGACGGTTGTGAATGACAGCTCTTTTCCATACGACGTTCCGGCGTCGTTCTTTCCCACCAGGCGATAATGATAGGTTGCACCCGGAAGCAGTTCAATGATTCTGATACTTATTTCTGTGTCGCTTGTTCCAATCACGGTTTGCGTTGCAACCGTGCTTCTCGAGGTGCCATTGACAATCCGGTATTGAAGCCATACGGCCGTTGATAATCCATGGGCATTTACCATTCCCTGGATTATTGCTGAATTGTTTGTGATTTTTGAAGCCTGGCCGGTTACGATGATAGGTGCATTAGCAGGGGGTTGTGGATTGTAAGCTTCTGGTTGGGAAAGAAAAGGCAGGGAACCCGTAGCCTGGCAGTATATTCTGTCTTCTGAACGGCGTGGGGATGACTCGCAGGTAAAGCAGTAAAACGCCAGGACGAGAGGAAGCGCCACTACCATGAGCCGAAAGAAGCGAGGCACAAATTTTATCAGCGTGTCTGCAATGAACCTGCGTTGTTTATTTCTCATAAGCGTCCCTTACTGAAAAATGGTTGGTATGTTATCTATTATTTCTTACACCGTTCTTGTAACGTTGTATAGCTTTGACAAGGTACACCGCTTGAGCGCCAAATGCAACAGAGATTTTATAAAGATTTCAATGTTTCAAATGCTTTCAAGGGAACGATCAAATCCAATGGGACAGACAGGAATGCTGTGGTGGAGGATCTGCAAGAAGAACTGAAGAAGGGAGGTAGGATACGGGGAAAGAACAGGGTGTAATTTCTCAAGGTCTGTCAAAAATCAGCACGCAGAAAACAATAGCGGCATTGCTACCTATCTGTCACAATTCGGTTTTGATTTTTGGATTGCGTTATAAATATTGCCGAAGCAGGGAGTTGAACCCTGACCCCGTTGCCGGGACTAGACCCTGAATCTAGCGCGTCTGCCAATTCCGCCACTTCGGCTAGCAATGAATTTTAAAAAAAAATAGATGTTTAAGTCAAAGGAATTTTAGAAATTGACCTTGCATTCATGCTGGCAATTTGTTACGATTTTTCATCGATTTTTAGTTATTTGACAACTACTTATTATTCATCATGCTCTCATGGAAATTATTGCAAAAAACCGGAAGGCATATTTCCAATATGAAATCCTGGAAAAGCTTGAGACAGGTATTGTCCTTACGGGAACAGAAGTTAAATCAATACGAAATAGGGATGTAAGTATCAATGAAAGTTTTGCCCACATCGATCATGGGGAGGTTTTTATCCATGAAATGCATATTGGGCAATATAAGCAAGGAAACAGACAAAATCACGAACCGAAAAGAGTGAGAAAGCTCCTTTTGCATAAAAGGGAAATCAATAAGATCATTGGGAAGGTTAAGCAAAAGGGATATACGATGATTCCTTTATCTCTCTATTTCAAGGAAGGTCGTGTGAAGGTAGAGCTCGCCCTTGTGAGAGGAAAGACGACTATCGATAAACGGGAAGATATTAAGAAGCGCACCATTGAGAGGGAAATCCAGAGGGCAATGAGGTAGCATTTGGGGGTCTTTCTGGAAATCCACAGACTATACTGAAAGGGAGAATATGCCTTCTGCAAGAATATTGATCATAGAAGACGAACGTCAAACAGTAGATACCTTACGGGATCTATTTGAGCAGAACGGTTACGAAACAGAAGTTGCCCTGAGTAAGCCAGTGGCACTAGCCATTCTGCAAGAAAGAAAGATGGACCTTGCAATTATTGGCACAATGGTTCAGGAGATTTCTGGTGTAGAAATTTTATGTGAAATCAGAAAAATAATTCCCAATATCCCTGTTATGGTAATTGGCGATCAAAAATTAAAACGTATAGAATCTTCTTTTATGAAAGCGGGTACAAATATTTTTGTTGTAAAGCCTTTAGAATCAACATTTGTCTTGCAAACGATTGAGAATTTGTTGAGACCACGGTGTACACCCGCGGTGACAAGAAAAACAAGACTGTACTCAAAAAGCAAGAAATAACTCTTTTTTGTTACTGCAAGATATATGTGGTGTTGTCGATTCAAAATAAAGACGTGTTTGAATACCTTTGCGTTACTTGTGGTATTTTGTGCGCTTTTTGCCGCATTTTTAGAAGCGAAGATAACCAGTTCTGACGATCTCAACAAACGCCTCCAACTTTTTTTAAAAAATCCATCCCTGAAAAATGTATCGTGTGGCGTTAGTATTGTGTCCGTGAATAAAAACTCGTCCTTATTCAATTACCGGAACAATGATTTATTCAGCGTTGCTTCGAATATGAAGCTTCTTACTACGGCTGCTGCATTGGAATATCTTGGTCCTGATTTCGAATATAAAACAACTGTCGGGGCACGGGGTACCATAGCGGCATCAGGAGAGCTTTGTGGGGACATTGTTATCAAGGGCAGTGGTGACCCGAATATATCAGGCAGGTTTTATCAGGGCAATATCCTGGCTATTCCGGAATCATGGGCTTATGCTGTCAGAAGTAAAGGGATTCGGGTAATCACAGGTGATATTATAGCAGATGACACGATATTCGATCGTATCTATACGCATCCAAATTGGCCGGAAAATCAATTATCAGAGTGGTATTGTGCTCCAAGCTGCGGTTTGGCATTTAATGATAACTGTGTCGATATTACCCTCCTTCCCGGCAAAAAGCCAAGGGATGTTGTAAAGCTTTTAGTTGAGCCGCGTACGTCATATTTTACCATCAGCAATACCAGTGTTTATACTTCCAACAAAAAAGAGCATCTTTACTCTATTTCCAGGAAACCGGAAACGAATGAAATATTGATCAAGGGCAAGTTTTGGGTCAATGCATCACCCGAGAAGACGTGGGTTAGTGTTCACAATCCCTCCCTGTATCTTGCGACAGTTTTTAAGGAAATTCTCGAGAAAAATGGTGTTGAAGTACGTGGGAATGCCAGATTAATTGATGAAGGCGGTGCTGCTGAATCAGATTTAACCGTAATTACCCAAACTACCTCTACCATGGAACAGACCATTCTGGTAACGAACAAACAGAGCCAGAACTTTTATGCCGAACAAATATTAAAAACCCTGGGTGCGCAGATAAAAGGCAGAGGGACTTCAGAAGCAGGGATAGAGGTTATTCAGGATTTTATGAGTAAAATAGGGTTTCAACCCGGAGAATATCGTATTGATGATGGGTGTGGTTTATCAAGAGACAACCGTCTTTCTCCTAAAATGATGACCACGCTTCTTGCGCATATGAGTAAACATTCGTACGGAAGGGTGCTGTGGAATTCTTTGCCCACCTCAGGAATAGACGGAGGATTACGGCGGCGAATGGAGGCCCCAAAATATAGAAGTAAAATTCATGCAAAGACGGGATATATTGCAAGGACATCAACACTTTCCGGATATATTGATACTACAACGGGAGATGTGCTTGCATTTTCAATTCTCATGAATAATTTTAAAAACCTTAAAGTAATGCAGAACATACAGGACGATATTTGTCAGGCCATGGTAGACTGTTATCAGTAAAGGTCATATTATGAGTGAGCATATTAAAAAAGTATATTCTTTTTATTCGTGGATTTATGATGCCTTCTTTGGAAAAATTTTTGAGCATGGGCGGTACGTTGCTTTTCACATGATGGATGTGAAGGCCAATGAAACCGTACTTGAGGTTGGCGTGGGGACCGGATTATCGTTACCTCTCTATACAAAAAATGTCAAGGTCGTAGGAATAGACATTAGCCGGGAAATGTTGGACAAAGCGGAACTAAAAAAAACAGCATTATAATTTATCCAATGTAAATCTCTACAATATGGATGCCTCATCGATGAACTTTGCGAACAATACCTTTGATAAAGTCATCGCCTCTCATGTTATCACGGTAGTGCCTGATCCCTTACGTACTTTAAGTGAAATAAAAAGGGTATGCAAAAAGGATGGAGAAATTTTTATATTAAATTATACGGGTTGTAACAACAAAGTTATCTCAGGCTTCGAAAAATTCATTTCTCCGTTCAGGGATAAAATAGGTCTGGGGAAGCATGTCGATTTAGACGAGATGTTGAAGTGCGCCAACCTTTCTATCCTCAGCGAACGCCGGGTCAATTTTCTGGAGATGTGCCGGCTCATAAAATGTAAAAATAATTCCTGAGCTTAACCACCCGCTTGGCGGGTGGTTAAGGGCTCTGGTTTCCCCTTAGGCAACTACATCTTTCGGCCAATACAGAGATAATTAAATCCCAGGCTTTCCATTTTTTGGGGCTGGTATATATTCCTGCCGTCGATTATATTGGGATGTAGTAAGAGACGTTTGATTTTCTTTAAATTAAGGTCTCTGAACTCATTCCATTCTGTTACGATGACCAATGCATCACATCCAGCAACGGTCGTGTATGGATCGCTACAAAAGGTTATGTTTTTCAAGACCTTTTTTGCAGTTTCTTGAGCCTCGGGGTCGAAAGCCTTGATTTTCGCCCCCTCTTTCTGCAGTTGGCGAATGATTAATATCGATGGCGCTTCCCGCATATCGTCTGTTTTCGGCTTAAAAGCTAATCCCCAAATAGCGATGCTTTTCCCTTTCAAGACAGGTACCAGCTTTTTAATTTTGTGAATAAGAGATCTCTTCTGTTGCTCGTTTACCTCGTCAACCGCAATTAAAATCTTAGCATCCAGGTCATTTGCTTTCATGATTTGGGCAAGTGCTTTAACATCTTTCGGAAAACAAGAACCACCATACCCGACTCCTGCCTGGAGAAACCGAGGGCCAATTCTGGAGTCCAGGCCAATTCCCCGTGCAATTTCTTTGATATCTCCGCCTACTTTTTCACATAATTGTGCCATCTCATTCATGAATGAAATGCGGGTAGCAAGCATGGCATTGCTGGCATATTTAATTAATTCTGCACTCCGAATATCAGTAAACATGATGGGTTTGTCTATTCGGGAAATACCGCTATATATGGACGTCATAATATTTTTAGATTTATCATTCTGCACACCAATTACGATCCTGTCAGGATTTGTGAAGTCCTTAATAGCCTGACCTTCTCGCATAAATTCCGGATTTGAAACGAGGTCATACTTGATGGCCTTGGCCTGGGATGATTTTATGGTCGCTCCAATCTTTTCTACAGTTCCTACTGGAGCGGTACTCTTGTTCACAATAACTTTATGTCCATTCATATATTGACCAATGCTTTTGGCAACAGCAATAATAGCGGAGGTATCTGCGCAATCGTTAGCATCTGGTGGCGTTCCCACGGCAATAAAAATCACTTTAGATTTTTGAATCCCTGCTTTTATGTCGGTTGAAAAGACAATTCTTTTTTCTCTCGCATTCCTATCGAGCATGTCTTTCAGTCCGGGTTCATAGATAGGGATAATTCCGTTTTGCAGATTCTCTATCTTGGCTTTATCCACATCGATGCAAATTACATCATTTCCCATATCAGCCAGGCATACAGCAGCAACAAGGCCCACGTAACCACATCCAATGCAACAAATTTTCACATACCCCTCCTCTTCTCTAAAAGGTTTTTCCTAAAAAAAAAAGCAGTAAGAAAATGAGTTAATCATTCATCATTACTGCTTTTTAAACTTCTAAGAAACACTTTGTTTTAAGGTAAAGGATTTTTTATCAACTTCGAGCGAAAAGCGTTTGCTGTTTTTCCAATACGGTATTCACCATCCACGGCGATAATAACTTCCTTAACCATGCTATTGGATGACACATTTTCCGGTTCACCGTCACTCAATATAACGTAATATGATAATGACCAATCTTTTATATCTTTATCCGGATCTACAAATAAAGACCCAATTTTCTTCGAGAGATCGTTGACCTTTTCCGTAACAAAGATAAGACGGATATTGTTATAATTAATCAAACGCTCCTGAACTACCTTTGAGCATTGGTAAGCATGTTTGAACTCGGGAACCAAGTCGGCAACTTTTCCTAAAGGAATAGGGTTGTTAAGGAATTTTATCGTGCACTCCTTAACTCGGTAAGTTTTTTTCCCTTCAGACATATCCTCGCCGTAATAAAATCGGTATTCCAAATCATTACCATTCTTTTTCAGATAATAAAAATCATGAACCACAACGTCATACAAGAACGTTGCCCTAAGGCTATTTTCATCTTCCGGTTTGACGATCATATATCGCCGAAAAGGTTCCTCTTCACAATATAGGTAGGTCGGGTTTCCATACTTTTCATTGATTTCTGCCTTCGTTGACCACAGGATACCATCATCGAGCCGTTCACTTGCATGAAGGTTGGTTACCTGAAAAAGACAGGCACTAAATAAACCAAAAAGAACAAACTTCAATTTCCTCTTCATAAAATTCTCATCCCTTCTCAAATTTTTTGTCTAATACTTACCAGAATTGAGCCAAAAACATTGACTATTGCAGTAAAAATTTAAAAAAGGAAGTATATAAATATGTTCAATATTTGTCAATTAAATAAATTAGACTTTTTGTTTTCCGGAGTGAGATTATTTGCTATCGTCACTTTTCTGCGACAGAAAGGTTGGTTTTTCCCTGGTATTATTAAACCGAAGAAGGGTGCGGCGCTCGCTCTGATCATTAATCATTTTACCAATAAAAAAACAACGATTAAATTCGTAAGGATTTTTAAGTGTTTGACAATCATACCTGCAATTTGTTAAAGATAAGAACGGCGGTCACCAAAATTTAATAAACCTCTTCTAAAAAAACATTACTAAAAAGGACCAGAAAAAACATGGTGAAAAAAAATTTGTATTTCGGTAATGGTGCTCTTTTTTGCTTTAAAGACCTTGTATGCCTTTGAGAGTGGTACCCTTCGTGGAAGGGTTATTGATGGTTTTGGCAAACCTATCCCCTTGGCGAATATTGAGGCGTTGTCCGATGGATCAAAATCAAAAACCACTTCCGATCAAACAGGAGCATTTTCTGTTAATTATAATCCTGGTAATATTAAGCTTACTTTTGTCAGGGAAGGTTATGTTCCGGCGTATATACCAATTTCTCTTGATGAAAAAAGAGATTTTTCCATAGATGATATAACTTTATGGAAGATACCCTCTCATGGTGGACTTTTTTTTTGTGGGTGAGAGTACGTATTTAGAAATTAACAAGGCGGAATATTATTTTGAAAGCAGCAGCAAGGAAAGGCGTTTTTACGTAAAAGGTACACCTACGGTGTTTAAAGGCCAAGCCTTGAGAATCATCGATTTTCAGGTAGATAGTCCTCTTGTAATAGGAAAGACGCTCTACCAGGTGGACTCAAAAGATTCTGTAGGAAGTATCGTCTTTTATCCTTCGCAAAAATATGCACTCAATAAAGAGGAGGATTCCTATTCGAAAATTGCGGACAATATAGGCATGAGAAAGGTAACCCTGTCGCCAGGGCGCTATTTTTACTGTACAGGAGAGATTACCATACGATCAAAAGTCGGAAATGGATTCTTCTTTGAAATATCATCTTAGAGATGAGGATTTTTCTGGGTTGTGGCATTTCCGGAAATAAGCTTCCTTAGTTCGTCCCCTTCAACGACCTCCTTCTCCAACAGGAGTTTTGCGAGGGTGTCGAGGCGGTCTTTGTTTTCCGTGAGGATGCCTTTTACCCTGGCATGCGTGTCAAATACAATCCTCTTGACCTCATTATCAATGTCTTTTGAGACATCTTCACTCAATTCGCGGCTCGTGCGATATCCGAAATCCAGGAACTGTGGCCTCCTGCCATTATGAAAGGTCATGGGGCCAAGTTTTTCGCTCATGCCATATTCGCGAACCATGCTCATTGCGATGTCTGTTGCTCGTTCCAGGTCGTTCTGCGCCCCTGTAGAGATTTCATGAAAAATAATTTCTTCTGCCACACGGCCACCCAGAAGCACGGCAAGTCGATCTAACAATTCCGATCTCGTCAGTAAATAACGGTCCTCAGTAGGCAATTGCAAGGTATATCCAAGCGCAGAAATCCCGCGTGGAATGATTGAAATTCTGTGGACTTTATCGGCGCCCGGCACTGATTCCGCAACCAGGGCGTGACCAGACTCATGGTAGGCAATAATCTCCTGTTCTTTCCTGCTCATGACCTTTTTTTTCTTTTCGAGTCCGGCAATCACCCGATTAATAGCCTCTTCAAAACTCTCCATTCCCACGGCATCTTTGCCCACGCGTGCAGCAAGCAATGCAGCTTCATTAACGACATTGGCCAGGTCTGCGCCGACAAACCCGGGAGTCCGGGCGGCAACAATCTTAATGTCAACGTCCTTTCCGAGTTTTACATTTTTGCAGTGCACTTTGAGTATCTCTTCGCGTCCTTTGATATCCGGTCTGTCGACCAGAATATGCCGGTCAAATCTTCCGGGTCTCAATAATGCCGGATCCAGTATTTCCGGCCTGTTCGTCGCCGCCATGAGGATAACGCCTTTTCTCGTGTCAAATCCATCCATTTCAACGAGAAGCTGATTCAGGGTGTTTTCACGTTCTTCATGGCCGCCCGATACCGGCGCCGCTGCCCTTACCTTCCCCAAGGCGTCCATTTCATCAATGAAAATAATGCAAGGCGCCTTTTCCTGCGCCTGGGCAAATAAATCTCTTACCCGGGCGGCGCCTACTCCCACAAACATCTCAACAAATCCCGATCCGCTTATGGAAAAAAACGGCACCTTTGCCTCCCCGGCGACCGCCTTGGCAAGCAAGGTCTTCCCTGTGCCCGTGGGTCCAACCAGCAATACTCCTTTGGGAATCTTTCCCCCTAATCGCTGATATTTTTGAGGGTTTTGCAAATAATCAATGACCTCTTTCAATTCTTCCTTGGCCTCATCAACGCCAGCCACGTCATTAAAGGTAAAACCGGTGTCTTTGTCGATATACAGGTTGGCCCGGCTCTTGCCAATGGACATGAGCCCCGCACCTGGCGCACCTCGCCTGACACGCGTCATCATAATAAAAAAAATAATCATCGGGATGAACCAGAGTAGAAACAGGCTTTGTCCCCATCCGCCATCGGTTGTTGCAGAGAATTTTACCTTGTGAGCGCTCAGTTCCTTGATCAGATCCGGGTCTTCGATCTTTACCGTTGTTACGCTTTTCCGTACCTTCTGCCCTTCCTCTGGTTTCAAAATTCCTTTGATCGTCGTGGGGCTTATAATCACTTCTTCTAGGCTGTTCTGTTGGATGAGCCCCTTAAAATCGCTGTAAGGAATCTTTTCCGTCGCAGGGAATACGGCAAATGCATCACGGTGTATTATGAAAACCGTTAGGAATGCAAGGAGGAGGAGAGGGATGTGCGATATGTGTCGTTTTGTCATTTTAACAATTTCTCTCAATCACGCTACGCCAAAAATAAAACGTCGTTCGTCAAACGGGTATCATACGCTGATTAAGTATATCAAAGGATACATACCATTGGCAACGCATAATTTATCCGTTTGCAGGTAAAGCTCGAATACTATTTGGCATTTCGTATTTTAAATATTACCAGTATACTTGGTGCTTGAACGGAAACGCTCCAAAGCTTAGGAGAAAAAGGCAAGGCAGGTGATAGCAGTTAAGGAGTGGATTGAAGATAGTCATGAGAAATGCCAAAATATGGTGAAAACAAAGGGGTTCCTGGTGTAAGGGGTCCAAATATTCGATACGATAACAAAAAGGTAAAGGGACATTCGGTAGAAAATGAGAAAGAGGTTTGAGCAGCAAATGCGGCTTGGCATCGTACCGATTTCAGAAGTAAAACTACCCATAAAGAGTCGGGCTAAATTCACATTCCTCCCTGCACCGTAAAATAATATTCCAAAGCAATGTCCCGTTCCGGGTTTTCATAAACAGAGACGCCGTATCTTTCCGGCGCCAGGGCAACAGGGATGTGCTTCCTCATCATGAAGGTCATAAGTCCCACCGAATGAATGTGCTCTTTATTCTCCTGCAGATAACGGATGCTGTCTTCCGCCTCGTTGTGCGTTTTTCATGGGAATCCAAGGAATCCTATAGGAAACCTATCAGGATGTGGTCTTTAATCTTGATAGGCGGTTGTAGAAATGGTAGCTTATGTCTGTGACAAGACTTTTAACTATACCTTCACACAGAGAGATTGAAGGGGTCTTTGTGTTGCCGGAAAAATATCATTTTCCAAGTTGTGTTGGATAAGAGGGGGAGCGCAAATGACAGCAAAAAAGATACTGATGCTTGTGGGTGACTATGTGGAAGACTACGAGGTAATGGTGCCTTTCCAGGCGTTGATGATGGTGGGGCATACGGTACATGCCGTTTGCCCTGATAAAAAGGAAGGCGAGAAGGTGCGCACGGCGATACACGACTTTGAGGGTGACCAGACGTATAGTGAAAAGCCGGGGCATACCTTTACGCTGAATGCAACCTTTGATAAGGCAAAAGCAGCCGATTATGATGCCCTAGTTATTCCGGGAGGACGTGCCCCTGAATATATCCGGCTCAACGAGCGTGTTTTAGAAATGGTTAGGCATTTTGCAGAAAAGAAGAAGCCCATTGCCGCCATTTGCCATGGCGTGCAGGTATTGACAGCGGCAGGTGTAATTAAAGGAAAAACATGCACGGCCTATCCGTCATTAGCGCCAGAGGTAAAACAAGCCGGTGGAAAATGGATCGATACACCATACAACGAAGCACAAATAGATGGTAACCTGGTTACCGCTCCCGCGTGGCCGGCTCATCCTGAATGGCTTTCCAAATTTATGGTTTTGCTGGGAACAAAGATAATTCTGTAATGAAGATTATGGCATGAATTCTATCGTAGCCGTGATAAATAAGTATCCATGCGCGGGTCTTGCGAGGATGATAGCCCGAAACGATCTTTACGGTTTAGATTGCCGCACTTCGTTCGCAATGACTGCTTTCTTTATGCGCTTACTATAATATTGTTTACGTGCTTCTAGTCTCGTTTGGCCTTTTTTTTGTTTTCCGACATGGTTGTCTCTGCATTGACTGTCATGCAGTGGCAACCAGTGGAGGTTTTTATAGCCGGTTTTAAGGTCGGATGGCACGAATCTGGGCATGACGACTAAATAAGTGCGGCCAGATAGGAGACGGATTATGCTGATGAATCAGGTGCACGGAACTAGCCCTATAGTATTACCGCGTGAAAACCTCTTTTTTTGTAAGTTTTTTCACAACCTTATTTATTCCTTATCTGCGGGTACAGATTGTTAATAGGAGAAAGATTGCTTCGCGGAGTTTACCCTGAGCAGCGCGAATGTGCCCGCAATGACAACGCACCATATGTCATCAAAGCATAGCCTGTGTCTTTGCGGGGGTCTTTTCCGAAGCAATCTCCCGCTTTCTCAACGGAGAGTTGGTTGCGACTTTGCTGCGCTATGAAATTATGAAAATTACCGTAATTATCCCTACCTTTAATAGTGCGCAGACCCTTGACGATACGTTGAGAAGCATCATGAGCCAGAATTGGCCTGATCTTGAAATTAACGTACAAGATGGTGGTTCCAGGGACGATACCAAAGTCATTGTAGGAAAATATCCACTTGCTCTGTCAGGCTGGCAGTCGGAACCGGACCATGGCCTTTATGATGCCATGAATAAGGGCATCAGCCGTGCAACCGGCGAGATTGTTGCCATTCTCAATAGTGATGATATATGGATGCCAAATGCTCTCGGGCGGGTTGCTGAGGTGTTTTCACGCAATCCCGATGTTGGAATGGTTTCCGGCTCTATAAAAGTATGGGAAGATGTGCCGGGTGGCGCTCACGTGGTATTAAGATCAAGCTTGCTCCACCTCCGCAAAGGTATGACCGTCCAACATCCGGCAACCTTTGTACGGCGGGATGTGTATGAACGCGTCGGCCTCTTCGATATCAGGTATCGTATAGGAGCTGACTATGATTTTGTGCTGAGGTGTTTAAAGGCTAATATCCCGTGGATGATACTCAGCGATATCCTGGTTCGCATGCGGGCAGGCGGAAAAGGTGGTTCGACTTTTAGTATGGATGACTGGAGAATACGCCGGTCATACAAACTTTCGTCATCTGTTATCGAAATTATTACCTGTGCAACCAGCTTTGTGCGACATGTGATCAGACAGTTTATGGTAAAAGTTTTTGGGAAAAAAGTTCTGTCAGCCTTCAGAAGACATCTATGGCACAAGCGGACATATCGGTAATTGCCCTATTTCATTGCTTTGTAAAAATTGACATTAAAAAACCTGTTTTATATCAACATGGTTTTTTGAAAAATAACCCTGGAGGATTGCGGGGCACTCCCGGAGTCCGCCAGACGGAGAAGCAACTGCGGGTCATTGGTTGTCGCATCGGTAACAAGATATACTGGATTGCCACCAACCACCGATACGACCTCCCGACAGAAGAACTAACCACCATCTATAAGCTCCGATGGAACATTGAAATATTCTCCGGCTGGTGGATGCGCCGTCTCAAAGCCTATCGCCTTATTGCAAGAACCAGGCGCGGATTACTGGCATAAATACCTGGCGGTCTTATAACCGATCTCTTTCTTGCAATCTCTTGTCGCGAACATTACCAGGAAAAGGTCAGTATTAAAAGGGTTTGAGATATTCAGCTTATGCACTTGCCGAAATTCTCGGTTCTGCCAGTCTGCCCCCTTGATCCCCCCCGCCAGCGGTGGACAACTCCCGTCGTCGCATCCGATGTTTTCATGCTGTTTTTGATAAGTCAGGAATTCAGGATTTTCATTTCCACGATATGCGGCATACTTTTGCAACTCGTGTAGCACAACAGTGTGTTGATCTTTACAAGATTTCAACCCTGCTGGGGCATGCTCATATTTCAATAGAGCACAAGTCTCCGCACCATTGTCAGGAATCCTTGAGGGACGGTGTGAATATTTTGGAGAATTAGGGTCACGATTTGGTCGCCCTGGAGGGAAACCGGATATGTTAACTGCCTGAAGCCCTCGATTTGTATCGTGCGCACCCACAGATTCGAACCACAGATCTCTCGTGTGTGAAGCAACAGGCATGGTTGATACGGGAAAATAATTATTATTTTCTCTTGCATTCATTAAGAATGCCTGATATCATCAGAAAAGTTGGTTGTATGATGAAGTCGTATTATCTTTCGATAGTATATGAAGGCTACAAGGCTACAACCCTGTAGCCTTTTTTTGTTTTTATAATCTTTTCCATGTGAGAGGGGGTGATGTAAGAATGGCAAATGGAACCGTGAAGTGGTTCAATGATAAGAAGGGATTTGGCTTTATTTCCCAGGATAACGGAGACGATGTTTTTGTACATCAGAGTTCTATCCAGGCCGATGGGTTTAGAACCCTTGCCGAAGGTGACAAGGTTGAGTTCGAGGTCATAAAGGACCAAAAAGGCTACAAGGCCACAAAAGTTGTTAAATTATAAATCTGTAAAAAAGCACACTCTTATATTTAAAGAATAAGCAGTTACCGTGGATGTGATTTATAAAAATATGGAGTAGGTATTTAACGCATAGTTATAATAACAACCTGAAAACCCCAATATTCGGTAAAAGGATATTGGGGTTTTTCTTTGAACAATTTTCGATAAGATATATTCTGCTGTCTTTAGCTTTCTTACCGATTCCGACAAGAAGGAGATGCAATGAATGTTCTGTTGATTTATCCAGAATTTCCGGATACCTTTTGGAGTTTCAAGCATGCACTGAAATTCGTGCGGAAAAAAGCCCCTTTTCCACCCCTGGGGCTCTTGACCGTTGCTGCAATGCTGCCGACAGAGTGGGCAAAACGATTGGTCGACCTCAATGTGACGAAACTTACGGACAAAGACCTTGCGTGGGCTGATTGCGCATTGATCAGCGGCATGGTTGTACAACGAAAATCTGCGTGCCAAGTTATCGCCAGATGCAAAGAGGCCGGCATTAAAGTTATTGCCGGTGGACCACTCTTTACGAGCGAATATGAACAATTTGCAGATGTCGATCATTTCGTATTGAATGAAGCCGAAATAACACTTTCTCCTTTTCTGGAGGATTTTAGTCGGGGAAAAGCCAAACGTATCTATATGAGTACTGAGTTTGCCGACGTACGGAAGACGCCGGTTCCGCTCTGGGAACTGGCAGATATGGGGCGATACATTTCGATGAGCATCCAGTATTCCCGGGGATGTCCCTATCATTGTGAGTTTTGTAATGTAACGGCCTTGTTTGGCCACCGGCCACGCACCAAGACCGCCGCGCAAATTACTGCCGAATTAGACCGTTTTTATAGCCTGGGATGGCGCGGCTCCATCTTCTTTGTTGATGACAACCTTATCGGAAACAAAAAAAGCATCAAGACTGAGTTGCTGCCTGAACTGATCCGCTGGCAGCAAGAACATGTTGCATTGTCTTTTCACACGGAAGTTTCTATTAACCTGGCGGATGATGTCCCCCTGATGCAGATGATGGTCGAGGCAGGATTTGAAACGGTCTTTGTTGGAATCGAGACGCCGGATGAGGGCAGCCTGGCGGAATGTGGTAAGAAACAGAATAAAAACCGCAATCTGGTTGAAGACGTAAGACGTATTCAGCGAGCCGGCCTACAGGTACAGGGAGGTTTCGTTGTTGGTTTTGACAGTGACACTCCATCCATCTTCCAGCGGCAAATTGATTTTATCCAGAAAAGTGGAATTGTGACGGCGATGGTTGGCCTGCTTCAGGCGCCGCCTGGCACAAAACTGTATGACCGGCTGAAGAAAGAGAACCGGTTGCTTGGTCAAATATCAGGAGATAACGTCGATGGAACAACCAATATTGTCCCCTCCATGAGTATGGATGCGTTGCAGGAAGGATATAAAAATATCCTCCGGTCTGTTTATTCTCCTGAGCATTATTATCAGCGTATCAAGACCTTCTTTCGGGAATACAAACCAAAGAAGACAGAAACTACCCTTGACATCAGTCGTCTCCTGGTATTATTCCGTTCTATCTTTTACCTGGGTATTATCGGCAAGGAGCGGGTCCATTACTGGAAACTCTTTTTATGGACGTATTTTCGTCGTCCCAGATTATTTCCCCTGGCTATTAGCCTTGCAATTTGCGGCTACCATTTTCGTAAAGTCTGTGAGCAGCAGATTCTTGTTGGAAAGAAACGTGCTTCTTAAGCGCAAGGTTCATGGGTAACACCTGTCCGGTCTATTCTGGATTTTACCCGTGTTTCATGGTGTAATTTTGTCAATTTTCATAAAACAAAAGGTACGGTTACCGGTAATACGCACGTGAAACAACAGGTATGATGGATCCGGAAAAAATCATGTATTCCATCAATAGCGAAGATATTCAGAATGTCGCAAGACAAGCAACGGACAGAACATTGACGGAAGAAGAACTAAAATTCGTGGCAGAAAAGCTTGGCGATTATGTTGGCCGGTGCGAAGCAATCGTGCAGGCAATAGGTGAATTGAAAGGTACTCCCTGAAAGAATATACTCATGGTGCGTCGTAGAAACCGATGATGTAAACACATTTCTGTAACTTTGAAGAACCGGGATTAATATGGAAAAAATCATGTGGGGTGAGGATTTTAGTGTCGGTGTTCGAGACTTAGATGAGCAGCACAAACGGATTGTAGCTGTAGTAAATACCCTGATTGGTATGATTGACACAAAGGTTGAGTCAGAAGTTATCTCGGATACCTTGACAAAAATGACCCAGTATGCAAGTGATCATTTTAAAGCAGAAGAGCAATACATGCTCGATTACGGTTATCCGGAGTATCTTTCGCAAAAAAAAACAGCACCAGGAATTCAAGAAAAAAACCGTTGATTTTTGCGTGGGAACTATGGTACACAAAGCAACCGTCCCGGCAGAAATATTCATGTACTTAAAATCGTGGTGGACGAATCACATCCTGCAAGACGATATGAAGTACAAGGAATTCTTTCATGCAAAAGGGCTGAAGTAATCAAAAGCCAAACACCTGCCATTCTGCCAGAAAAGGGGCTTTTCTGTATTATCACGTAATCTCCCCTTTCATTGACCCGAACTCTCGGATTGGTTGAGTTTTTTGCCTGTCTTCAAGAGGGATAAAAGACGTGGCAAAAATTGACTAAAAACACGTGGATATCTGCTTCCTCTCAATACTTTCATCCGAGGCATATCAACGTTCTTTTTTGGATCAAAACGAGCCAGAGGATCCTCGAACAGTTCACGGATGACTTTGGCGGCAGGGACACGGGAAGATGCAACCTCTGTTGTTACCATATCTCCCGTATTTTTTATTTTTGAGCCGTTCCCTGCTTCAGCAATGATTTTGAAGTCAAATTGTTTGACCATTTCCGGAGTAACACCAAAGGCAAAATCTACACAGGTATGATAGTTCGATACCAGCAGATGAGACAGTTCTTTTAGGCCGTCTTTATCAAATGAAATATAGGTTGGTTCATCGGTGAACAATTTTCCGGAAGGAGGATTTGTCGGTTTTGTTAACTCCGAAAGAGGCTTGTCTTCCTGGCCAAACCTGAAAAAACAGTCTCCTGATGTGTGACGCACGAGGTCATCTGCCTGAGAAAAATCTATGTTTCTCCAGATGTTTAGAGCGCCTTTTGTCTGGCAATTAACCAATATCCAGGGAAAGTTTAACCAAAGATGCCGCTGGTATTCCTGTCTGACACATATGCCCTGGAGGCAATAGATATCACGTCCGTCCTTGTCTTTGTGATTTGATGGACCGCAACTCACCAGAAATGTCATTCCTGCATGATTTATGCAATAGAGCGGTAAAACCGATGTCTTGCTGAAGGTATGCTTGTGTTTATCATAGAGATTGTAAAGTTGGTTTAATGTCTTGAGACTTTCCGGTGAAACTTTTGGAGGAACAATCATCCACCGGTAGTCTTTGGACAGAGAACGGGAATACAGGAGTTCCTGGTATATCATGCAATACGCCTTACCCTTTCCAGCGCCTTCGCGAGGAGTGGTTCTATATGAGGCTCAAATTGGCTTAAAACCTCGTAGTCCTTGTTTTTTTCCTCTAAAATAGCCCTGGCAATGCTTTCAGCATCGGGCTTACGCGTGATAAGCGACCAGATTTTATTTACCAGTCCTGCCTTTTTCAGTACTTCTGCAAGTTCTTTTTCACGCTGCTTTATACTCTTGTGTGCCTCCCCTCTCATCTGTTTTAGTGTTTGTCCCAAACAATAAAACAGCACATGTTCAGCATTCAGAGGCGCCGGGAACCCTACAATTTTGTCTTCGGATTTAAACGGATGTATTATATCGCCCGTGGGAGTGACAATCCTCGTCACGTTCCCTTCTCCCACCGCAGAAACCGGCACGATGCCGCCTTCCCAGGTTGGATTTTGTTTGCATAATGACACCATCTGATTAAACACCTCCATGCCGCGCTCTATCAATGGCGCATAATTATCGCTTTTCCACCTGGAATCGACCGTATCCGCCTTGGTTAGCATAATGACAAAGGTCAGATTTCTGTGGGGATACATCCTGCTATAGGTCGTAAATATCTCATGAATCCTGCGGGCGCGACCGGTGCCGCGCCTCTTTGATGTTTGAGTAATACGTAAGGACGAAGGCGTCGGCAACCAGGATAACCGCGTTACTCAACTCAATATGAGAAGCCAGGTCTGAGATTTCTGATGTTGCTGCCTCCGAAGAATCGTTTGCATCAAGGGCATCGGTAATTTCTGTGAGAATACCGCCCCGGTAATCAATCCAGTCAAAGTATGTCACTGGTTTTGATTGATAATAAACGGTGAAAGGCCACACCGTCGTCTGTTGTGTGCCGTCTGGCCACTTAAATTTATCGACAAGTGAAAATCTGCTAAAATCGCCAACACTCAGGATGGCCTTATCAAATTGCTGGACTGAACGGGGGGCAAGGGAAAAACCCGCATCATTTTGACCTGCGTCTCCTAAGGTTTCATAAAGTGAAGACATATAGGTTGTTTTGCCGGAGCCTGATATACCTACCATCGTTACTTTCATGGTTCAATTTACCTCATATAAACTATTTCATGATTGTCGCTGGAAATTTTTAGTAAATACTCTTAACCCAAACGAGTTAGAAAAGACAAAATCCGAAATTCCTTTAACCCTGTCAGGGTTTTAAACCCTGACAGGGTTAAATCAAGGTTTAAGGTTTAGGAATTTCAATTACCCCATAACTCCCCTCAACGGGGGGGAGACAGAGGGGGGAAAGTCACGGAATACCTAATTCATCCATAAATTTTTGTAAAATACGAGAAAAGTGATATGTCTATCTCATGCTATCCATTCTTCTTTTGTCTCATCATTTCAATGGCTATTCCAATGCACCCTCCCAGAAACGGCAGGGTAACCGCTAATTTTGAAAAACCGTAAATAACCCACAAGGTCACAAAAATGGCGAACCCTACTATTGCGCCTAAAAAAAAACAGGTAGAGGATTTGCGATGGTGCACGGTGAATTTGACTTGTCATCTTTTGCTGAGAGGTTTTATGTCCGTCTGGAGATAAAACTGTTCTGCTCAGTTCCTTATGTCTTTCGATGATATCCGACATGTTGTTGTCCTCAATAATTAAATATACAGAAATTTCAATTGCCCCCCCCATAATCCCCCCGTAAACTGGGGGGAGACAGGGGGCAAAGTCGCTGAAGGCCTCATTTAGTATACTTTCTACGATTACGGAATTACCTATGCCAGCGTACCATGCAGGGTAAGGTCTGTTGCCTCATATATCAGAACATTTACCAGCTTTCCCACCAATTCCCGTGACCCATTAAAAACCACAATGTGGTTTTGCCGTGTACGGCCTGTTAATTTATTTGAATCAGACTTGCTGGTTCCTTCTGCAAGCACCTCCACCATTCTGCCAATCATTTTCCTGTTCTCTTCGAGGCTGATACCTTTTTGCAATTCCAGCAGCCTCATATTTCGCGCCCTTTTCACCTCATCTGCCACATCATCTTCCAGCTCGGCTGCTTTCGTGCCGGTGCGGGGTGAATATTTGAATATAAAACAGTTTTGGAAACGGATGTCCTCCATCAATTGCACGGTTTCCCGGAAATCTTCATCCGTCTCCCCTGGAAAACCCACAATAAAGTCGCTGGCCACGCTCATATGAGGCATCAATTCCCGCGCATAAGCAATCAAATCCCGGTAATAACCAGCGGTATAACCTCGCTTCATACTGCTAAGAATCCGGTCTGACCCCGATTGGGCAGGCATGTGTAAATGCTTGCAGACCTTTTCCAATCGGCTCATGGTGCGAATAAGATCGCGGGACATGTCCGCCGGATGTGAGGTCACAAACCGTATCCGTTCAAGTCCGTCCAGGTCGTTCAGTGCAGACAACAGATCTCCTAACGTTATGTCTCCACTCAAACCTTTCCCATACGTATTTATATTTTGTCCCAGGAGGGTGATTTCCTTACAGCCTCCGGAAACAAGGGCTTGAACCTCTTGTGTTATATCAGGAATCGTCCGGCTGATCTCCCGTCCGCGCACATAGGGCACGATACAATAGGAACAAAAATTGTCGCAGCCCCGTATAACCGTGACAAAGGCCTGATAAAAATTTGGGCGGTAGGTCACCGCCCTCTTTACGTTAACGATGTGGTCCTCGTCTATGGCGAGGACATGCGATCCATGATTTTTGATGTTCAGCAGGAGTTCCGGCAATCGCGAAAACATGCGTGTTCCGCAGACCAGGTCAACATGGGGCATACGCTTAAATATGGATTCGCCATCTTTTTGCGCCATGCATCCAAGGACTCCCACAATCACTTCAGGGTGTTTTTTCTTTAATGCCTTCAGCGCCCCTAAGTGCGAATACACCTTGTCTTCGGCATGCTGACGCACACTGCAGGTATTAATTAAGATAACATCAGCCCCCTCAACTGTATCGACAGTCTTATAGCCCTCTTCCTGCAACAATCCCAACGAAAGCTCAGCATCGAGCTTGTTCATCTGACAGCCAAAGGTTTCAAAAAAAAACGGTCTTGTATTGCCGGTCTTTGTCAGTAAAATTAATAGTATTAATCATAGCGCGGCTAAGATACTACTTATATTATAGTAAACGCTTAAAGAAGATTGTCATTGCAAGGACTCTAGCCCGAAGCAATCTCTGTTGCGGGATTGCTTCGCTGTCGCTCGCAATGACCGGTACATGTCAATTTATTTATTACGTTTACAACAGATCATTTGTCATCTGTGAGTTCAGTTTTAAAAGCTATCGCAAAATCTTGAGACGTTCAGGTATCGGTAATCAACCTTTGTCTTGTCATACAAGACGGATCGCGGGCGATAGCTGAAAGGAATAATTCTAACGAACCTTGGAATGTAATCCAAATATTTTTTTGCTTCGATATGAGAATATTGGTTGTAGAGGACGAAAAAAGATTGGCCTCCTATCTTAAAAAGGGGCTTGAAGAAAACCACTTTGCCGTTGATGTGAGTCACGACGGAGAGGAAGGTCTCTTTATGCTCAATACCAATGAATACGACCTTGTTATCCTGGATATTCTGCTCCCTAAGAAAACCGGACTTGAGATATTATTAGCGGCAAGAAAGAACGGCAAGAGCATGCCAATCCTGCTCTTAACTGCGAAGGATGCTGTTGAGGATAAAGCACACGGGTTAGATTTAGGGGCGGATGATTACCTGATAAAACCCTTTTCTTTCATAGAATTGATGGCACGGATACGGGCATTAATTCGGAGGGGAAAAGTTCATTACCAAACACGATTAACGGTGGCAGACCTTTCTCTGGATATGGTCGCGCATCGTCTGTATCAAAACGAGCAGCCCATAGATCTCACCAATAAAGAATTTGCCCTTCTGGAATTTTTTATGAGAAATCTGAATACCGTCCTAACCCGCACCCAGATTGCAGAACATGTATGGGATTATAATTTTGATAGCTTTACTAATGTCATTGACGTCTTTGTAAATCGCCTGAGAAACAAAATAGATAAAAACCGTACCCATAAACTGATTCATACCATCAAGGGTGTGGGGTATGTTATGAAGGATGAAAACTCATGAACTCATGGACAATTCGCACAAAACTCACTCTCTGGTACACCAGCATTTTCGGTGGAACGCTTGTTCTCTTTGGTTTACTAACGTACCTTGCATTCTCTTACGCAAATAATGAACGCATCGATGTTGGGCTGAAAGAAGAGGCCGAAGGTATCGCTCATTATGAACGAATAAGCGAGAATTTCTTCCGGAAGTATGTGGAGCGTATATCGAATGAAAGCGACGAAGAGTGGGCTTCGGGAAAATATGTTGCAATACTCAATCATGCAGGAAATCTTCAATTCCGGTCGGGGAACTTAAAGGAGGAACATCTGTCTTTAAATAGCCACCAAATTACAGAAATCTTGTCAGGAAAGACTTACTTCAAGACGGTGAGGATTGCAAACGGGCGTCTTTTACGCATTATTACGGTACCCAAACAGGATACCCGGGAATTAATCCAGATTGGAATTGTTGTTAACAAGGATACCACGCTCAACATTTTTTTGTTTATTCTTTCGGCTGTGGGGTTCCTTGCGATTATCGGTAGCTGGTTTGGTGGTCGCTTTATGGCAAAAAAAGCCTTAAAACCCATAAGCCGTATGATAAAAGAGCTTCAGGAGATCGAACCTGAACACTTGAGAAAAAGACTATCCCTCCATCCTGCAAAAGACGAAATCAATGAGCTTTCGGGAGTCATTAACGAAATGTTGTCTCGCTTGGAAAATGCCTTTAACCAGATTCGCCAGTTCACAGCTGACGCGTCACACGAGTTGCGAACACCCATTGCCATTATGAAGGCTGGAATAGAAGTTTCTTTGTCTAAAGAAAGGGCTATTCACGGCTATCAGCAAGTGCTTGCTAATACCATGGAAGATCTGGGGCGCCTTTCAAAAATCGTAGAAAACCTGTTTGTCCTCGCAAAGGCCGATGCGGGACAATATGTATTGTACAAGGAACGGATTAGTCTTCATCCGGTTATCATGGATATTGCCGAACAATTAAAGCTTATTGCGGAGCCAAAAAATATCTTTGTGTCAACGGAGAAAATGGACAATGCATTCGTTGAGGGGGACGAATTGCTTATCCGAATGATGCTCTTGAATTTAATAGATAACGCGGTTAAGTACACTCAGCCCAAAGGGGCAATTCAACTGTCCCTTTGTAAAGACAATGGATGGGTAAAGATTACTATTCAGGATACCGGTATTGGCATTTCACAGGAAGATAGTGTTTCTATATTCGACCGTTTTTACCGGGCAAACAAGGCCCGTACAGCAGACCACACCGGCGGTGGACTTGGCCTCAGCATCTGTCAATGGATCGTCAAATCTCATTATGGCACCATAACGGTAGAAAGCAAACTCCATGAGGGGAGTGTCTTTACCGTTACCTTGCCCACCTGTTAACTTTCCCGATCAAACCTCTTGTCCCGTTAAAAAGTGTTTCCCGTAAATTTACGCATTTCTCAGAAGTAAAATCTCAGAAAACAGCACCGTTGAACAAAATTGCCAGGATTACAAAAAATTAATTTTGTGTTCATCATCCGTTCATGGGCGGAAATATATAATATAGTGTTGAATTAAGAGAAGCAGCCAAAGAAGGTGGGTTACACAAACAAAGCGGTACCGTATCTATCACGAAAAGTGAGGGTATTCTTGTAATAATTTCAATTATTTCGTGTAAAAGTTGCATGGTATTATCCTGGCAATCAGTGTCACAACAGAAAACAAAATACTTATTTATCACGAACTCGTGCACATTTCGAACACTTAGAGCGCCCGTCTGCTTTAACTTCTCTTTTCAAAATCTTTCCGGAATACGTGTTGCGAGATATTTTTTTCATTTGGCTTCCCACGATGGAGGGGCAAAAAATTTACCGACTTACACCAATTTCGGAAAGGCATGAAGATTATGTACTTGATAATCATGAAACACACTGGATGTTTCCGGCAAAAAACGCCAGGTAACACATATTTTCAAGAGAAATCAACAAAAGAATTACCAACGAGTGAAAATCCGGATATTTCTATTGTTATTCCATTATACAACGAGGCAGAGAATATTGAACTCCTTGGGCATTCTATTCTCCATGCCATGGAGGGAGAAAATTACGAAACAATCTTCGTGAACGATGGCAGTATAGACGGCAGTGCGGAAAAACTGAATGGATGGTGCGCCAGCCATGCAAACTTCCGTACAATCCATTTCAAGCGGAACGCAGGCCAAACGGCGGCAATGGATGCAGGTTTTAAAACTGCTAGAGGCAAATATGTGGTTTCCATGGATGCTGATATGCAGAACGACCCTGCTGATATCCCAAAATTACTCGAAAAACTCAATACCTATGATATGGTCTGTGGGTGGCGGCAGAGGAGAAATGATCCGTGGATAAAGCGGGTTTCTTCAACGGTGGCAAATTTTATAAGAAACAAACTCTCTTGGGAGGATATTAAAGATACAGGATGCTCACTGAAAGCCTATCGGAAGGAATGCCTGAATCAGATCGAATTGTTCAACGGCATGCATCGGTTTTTACCCACGCTGTTTAAAATGGAAGGATTTACGGTTACTGAAATCGTTGTAAACCACTATCCCAGGAAATTTGGGAAATCAAAGTACGGGATATCGAACAGGGCGTTCAGGGCATTTATAGATTTGTTGGCTGTTCGGTGGATGAAAAAAAGGAAACTTAATTACGAGGTAGAGGATGGAAACTCTTATAAGGCATATTAATTTTTGGGTTACGTTTGGTTTCGTTGGACAACTTCTGTTTGGCTCCAGATTTTTTATCCAATGGATTGTTTCGGAAAAGCGTGGCGAAAGTATTATTCCAGAGTTGTTCTGGTATTTCAGCATGGCTGGAAGCGTCCTATTATTTTCTTATGCAATTCACAAGCGCGATCCGGTATTTATCATGGGGCAATGCTCAGGGATTTTTATTTATACACGCAATATTATGTTAATTTTTAAAAAGAAAAGACTCCTGACCACGGCAACTGGCTGCGAGATCAATCCCCTAAAGACTGCGGTTGAATAAATTTGCAGTTTGTGTTTGAACGAAAAATCATCTGTGGGTTGTAGAGAACTGTGCTCAAACACAAGGAGCGAAATACAAAGGCAAGATGGTTAGTTCGATGGGTGTAGCAAGTGGCTTTTCATTTTTCCTTCGAAAAACTGGTGATATTCTTTTATGCCAAAGGACGAAATATTTAAAAAAAAATATGACAACGATAGCGGACTTTACCTTTGGAGAAAAAGTCGCTTCCGTATTCGACGACATGCTGGATCGATCTGTTCCATTCTATCGGGAAATCCAAAGAATGATCGCAGAAATGGCTGCTGATTTTGCCGTTGAAGGGACGAATATTTATGATCTCGGATGTTCCACGGGTACTACCCTGCTCAATTTAGGTCAAAATATTTCCGGCAAAGTAAAATTCATTGGCATCGATTACTCGGAGGACATGCTTGCCAGGTGTAAACAGAAATTCGTTGAGCACCAATTTTCCCAAGAACATGAGCTGATCTGTGCCGATTTAAATCAAGGTATAAATATCGGGAATGCCTCTGTCGTGATTATGGTTCTTACCCTGCAATTCATCAGGCCCTTAAATCGGGAGAAAGTGATCGGCAGTATTCTGAAGGGGTTGAACGAGAACGGATGCCTGATCCTTGTGGAAAAAGTCTTAGGGGAAGACTCCGTTTTTAACCGGCTTTTCATAAAGTACTACTACGACTTCAAGAAGCGAAATGGATACAGCGAATTAGAAATTGCACAGAAACGAGAGGCGCTCGAAAACGTATTGATCCCTTACAAGCTATTGGAAAACCGGGAACTCCTGCTTAAGGAAGGTTTCCGCTATTGTGACGTATTTTTCAAATGGTACAATTTTTGTGGAATGGTGGCCGTAAAATGATCGTCAAGGCAGGTAACTTCTTTTTCCGGTACCGGAATGCCCTTTTCCCCCTGGTCTTTGCCATGCTTTTTTTCGAGGGGACATGGCCGCTGTTTGACAATCATGTCATTGAGATGTGGGAAATGGTTGTTGGCATTATTATAGCGCTGAGTGGTCAGACATTACGGGCGCTCACCATTGGGCTTGCCTACATCAAACGCGGTGGTAAAAAAAAGCAGGTGTATGCGGAAACCCTTGTTCAGGACGGGATTTTCGCGCATTGCAGAAACCCTCTCTATTTAGGAAATATTCTGATTATTCTTGGAGTAGGCATTGCTGGAAATTCACGCTTATTTGTTTTATTTGGAATCCCGTTTCTCCTCTTTGCTTATTTAGCGATCATACATGCAGAGGAAAACTATCTGAGAAAAAAGTTTGGACAGGAGTTTGAGGATTACTGTAAACGGGTCAATCGCATTATCCCTGACTTTTCAGGCATAGGAAACACCATCAAAAGTATGAAATTCAAATGGAACCGACTGGTTGTCAAAGAATATGCCACACCCTTTGCATGGATAACGGGACTGACGGTTTTAATCATGAAGGATACCTACCTGGAATACGGCTATGCTGCCAGTAAATACACGTTGTGGCCTCTGGCAATTTTATCCATGGTTACCACCGGTGCATTTTTTGTTGCCTGGTATCTGAAAAAAAACAAATTCCTGCGAGCGAAATAAGAATACAAACCGCAGAATCTCCACGTTATCCCCTCAGTGTTGCCATCAAAACAGCAAACCCTTAGTTTTATAAGGTAAGCATTTGAAAAATGGAAACAAAACTGAATCGACATTCTACAGAAAGGTTAACAAAAAAGGACATCCCTTTTCTCCTGGGCTTAATCGTAATTGGTCTTGTTCTGTTCCTGTTTTATACATGGTCGATACCGCTCATTGATCCAGATGAACCCCGTTATGCCTCTACTGCGAGCGATATGGTGATGAACAACAACTGGATTGTGCCGCACTTTAATGGCGCTCCGCGTATCAATAAGCCTCCGCTTTTTTATTGGGCTATTGCCCTATCCTATAAAATATTCGGGATAAGCGAATTCAGTGCACGGTTACCTGCAACCCTGGCAGCCATAGGCACGGTATTGATTACCTATCTCTGGGGAAAGCGACTTGAAGACCGTAAAAATGGATTCTGGGCTGGAGTGATGCTGATGGTCAGCCCACTGTTCTTTTTCGTTTCCCGGTTATGTATTACGGATATGTTCCTAACCTTTTTTATCTGTGCCAGTCTTTATCTTTTTTTCATTGAATATACGGCAGCTAATAAAAAGAACCTCAGGAGGTTGTTCCTGTACCTCCTCCTGAGTATGGTTTTTCTGGTAAAAGGGCCGGTAGGTCTCTTGTTGTTCATCCTGATCACCGTGGGTTTTCTCTTGTGGATACGTGATTTTCAATCCATCAGGAGTCTTTGGTATCTGCCAGGATTCCTGCTTTTCCTGGGTATTATTTGTGCGTGGGGTATTCCCTTCTGGTTATCCCTTGGCACAAAACAAATCTCTGCATTACTTTCGCAGGAGATGTCCGGCAGATTTGTCAGCGGCTATGCCCATCCACAGCCTTTTTATTATTATGTGCCGGTATTTTTTATGGGATTTTTCCCATGGTCGCTGTTTCTGTTTATTCCTTGTATACATACCCTGAAACAACGGCACCGTATGCCAGCAGAAGAAAAAAGACAGACGTATTTTTTCTGTTCCTGGCTTGTGCTCTCCTTAATCTTTTTTTCCCTGTCTCACTCGAAATTGATGACCTACATCCTTCCCGTTTCCCCTTCCGTTGCATTGCTAACCAGATCCCTTTCCCGATGGGGAACAAAAGTCACCTTTGGGAGCAGCTACGTGTGGGCATTGTGGCTTGCGCTATTCGTGTCTGCAACGATTCCCCTGGCACTCATTTGTATCATGCTGAAATGGGCGCCAACGGTAAGTGGTTTATCCACAATACATATGGCCATTCCCACGATTGTCTTTTTCGTCGGGACCGTGGTATCGATCTGCGCTTTCTTCAGAAGCAGGCGTTTTCTCCGAATCATACAGATTTTTTGTTTTGCGAATTGCTTAGTACTTGGTATCATTGTGGCGTTTTCCGCGAAATACCTGGGGACATTTCGGTCCACAAAGGGCATGGTGCAAAACTGTCTTGCAGACAAGAAGAATTATATGCTTTTAACTTACGGCAGAACGAAGCCAAGCCTTGTCTTTTACAGTGGGAAAAATGTGCTGGAAATAGAGGCGGATACCCGATTAGAAACCCTTATTTCTGATCAAGAAGGTTCTTTTTATGTCGTAATGAGTATACATGATTATCAGAAAAAGCAGGAGTGGATTCATAAAAATAAATTACATGCCGTATGTCAAGACAATACGCATGTTATATTAGAAAATACCTTATAAGTTTCTTCATATGGATAGAGAACAGAACCGTTTTGCTGAAAGATACGAGCGTCTCGATATAGCGATACTCATCCTGGCCTGCGTGCTCGCATTCTTTGCCCTTGGTGACCGTCCGCTTCGGGGTGCTGAGGGCCGATGGGCCTCGATAATCAGAGAAATGCTGTTCACCGGGGACTATTTCCACCCGACCATCAACGGCGAGCCGTATTTTGACAAGCCGCTGGTCACCTACTGGCTTATTGCAACGCTAGCCTTCATTTCTGGCACCCTGAACGAGCTTGTAGTCCGCCTGCCGAGTGCGATTGCTGGCGTAACGTCGGTGTGGGCAACCCTTAGGCTCGGTCGGCAATTGTGGTCGCCTGCTGTTGGC
This sequence comes from Candidatus Brocadia carolinensis, assembly GCA_002009475.1. GTDB lineage: Bacteria > Planctomycetota > Brocadiia > Brocadiales > Brocadiaceae > Brocadia > Brocadia carolinensis. Next base: position 71,068 of record AYTS01000035.1, read on the forward strand.
CGTATTGCCGCGATGATACTGCTGACAAGCTACGGCCTTATATCCCAGTCACGCTTGGCTGCGGCCGACACAGAGAATCTTGCGACCTTGATGCTGGCAATACTCTGGTACTGGTCAAGGCGCGACAAATTCAACTTCACCACGTTTTTGGTGCTTTATCTGATTGTTTTCTCCGGTTCGCTCTGTAAAGGGCCAGTGGCGGCGGTCGTAACTGCCATAGGTATCTTGCCTGACGCTCTAGCCGGTAAGAGATGGAAGGCGTTTCTCCGTCCCGCATCACTCTGTGCTCTTACCATAGGCATTGCTCTTTACTTTGTTCCCTTCATCTGGTCGTCAAAGACTAACCCGGCATCTTACCATTCCAGCGGCCTGGCACTTGTCTGGCAGGAAAATATCCAGAGGTTCTTCTCACCCTTCGACCACAAGGCGCCCATGTACACTTATATTCATTCGGTGCCCCTGCTCATCCTGCCGTGGGCGCCGCTCTTTATTGCAGCCCTCATTGCCGGAGTGAAGTACTTTGCGAGACTGGACAAGCATGCACACTGGCTGATCAAGGTCATTGGCCTGATATTCATTTTCTTCACCCTTTCCGGTTCCCGGCGCAGCTACTACATTCTGCCTATCGTCCCTTTTTGCGCACTTCTGACCGCTGTCATCCTGACGCGCATGAAGGAGTTCAGTTCTTCACGCATCATGCCTACGGGGTTCAATGTCCAGAAGGGGATACTTTTCGGCGTGGCAGCCCTTGAACTGGTGGTCTCCCTGGTGTTTCTTATCGCTCCGCCCAGGAGCGCAGGGGTTTCACTGGTTAGTATCAGCATTGCTGGTATCCTTGTGGCCCTGGCAGCAATAGCGGCTGCAATAATTACGCCAAGGATCGCCCATCGCCTGGTTGTGCAGCCGGAGGAGAAGTTGATATTCCCCCTGGCAGCAGTGGCGTTTGTTGTGATGGGTGGATTTTTCTGTGTGCAACGAAATACCCTTGAGGATTACCGGTCAGAACATGAGTTTATCTCCAGGATTCAAAGCGCTACGGCATGGATACCGTCCGACCGCATCGCCCTGATGGATAAGGGGAACATTGATGCAAAGATGGTATTCTATCTGGACAAAGGATCCCCCGTAACATTTCTCAGATACAGGGATAAGTTTACTGGCGAACAAGACTCTGACAAAAGGGCCATCATGTCGTTCCTGCAAAGCGACCAGATTGGGGCGCTTATCGCCCAGGCAAGATATGTGGAGGCCCTTCCCGCCGAGTTGTCACGCCTCTTGCCTGCCGCGCCGGCATTCGAAGAAAAGCCTCTGCCGTTTGAATCAAAATCGTCGCGGCTGGAAAGATGGGGGGTATGGCTCCTGAACAGCCAAAATACAACACCGGGGAAAGGAGACAAGACGACCAATGAGAAGTAAGTTCCTGCCATTTTCAGTTCCGACCATTACCGAAGATGACATCGCCGCAGTAGCGGAAGTCCTTCGTTCCGGCTGGATAACCACCGGCCAGAAGGCAGCCGATTTTGAAAAGAAGTTTGCGGAGCACATCGGCTGTCCGGCCGCTGTTGCGCTTACATCGGCAACTGCCGGCATGCACGTGGCTTTTGAGGCTATTAACCTCGGCCCTGGCGACGAGGTTGTTACGCCCTCAATGACCTGGGTATCAACCGTAAATCTGGCGGTTCTGGCTGGGGCAAAGCCGGTCTTTGTTGACGTGGATCGTGACACCCTGATGGTTTCTGCCGCATCCATCGCGGCTGCGATGACACCGAAAACAAGGATGATAATTCCCGTTCATTTCGCCGGCTCTGCGGTCGATATGGATCCCATACTGGAGCTGGCAAAAAAGCAAGGTGTGGCTGTCGTCGAAGATGCCGCCCATGCAGCTGGCACATCCTGCAAGGGCCGTCCTGTCGGCAAGATCGGCACCTCGATATTCTCTTTTCACCCGATAAAAAATATGACTACCGCTGAGGGCGGGATGTTTTGCTCTGACGATGCAGCGCTGGTCGAACGCATCCGCCGGCTGAAGTTCCATGGCCTTGGTGTTGACGCGTTCGACAGGCAGATGCAGGGACGCTCCCCGCAGGCGGAGGTGCTGGAGCCGGGGTATAAGTACAACATGACGGACATCTCGGCAGTGCTTGGTCTGAGGCAGCTTGCCCGGCTGGAAGAGTTCAATGCCAAACGCACTGACCTTGCAATGCTGTATCGCAAGCGCCTGGCAGAGATAGACGAATTGCTTCCTCTTGCGGACGTGAAGTATCCCGTCAGGCACGCATGGCACCTCTTTATCGTGCGCCTCGATACGGACAAGGCAGGTATGAGTCGCGATGACTTTATGAAGGAACTGAAGGCGCGCAATATCGGCACGGGTCTTCATTTTCGTGCCGTACACCTGCAGAAGTATTACCTTGAGAAGATGGGAATGCGCCGCGGCATGCTTCCCAATACCGAATGGAATTCCGACCGCATCTGCTCCCTGCCCCTCTTCCCCAATATGACCGGACAGGATGTTGACGATGTGGTTAATGCGATCAAGGAAGTTCTGAAGAAATGATGTGAATTAGGCTGCCTTTAGCAGCGACTTTAAGTTCCACTCATGGTAAGGCGACCAGGCTGGTCGCTCTATAGGAGTCAAAAAGATTGAAATTCCTGTACATTTAATTAGGTCTTCGGCAACTCTCCCCCCGTTTACGGGGGGACTATGGGGGGTGGTTGAAATTCCCAAACCTCAAACTATGAAGGAAAGATAGAGATGGACTCGTTAGTTTCCGTCGTTATTCCCGTGTATAATGAGGAACAAAACCTCGAAGATCTGGTGCGAAGGTGTCTTGCTGTCTGCTCGCAGATGAAAAGGCCATGTGAGGTTATCCTTGTGGATGACGGTAGTCGTGACAAGTCCGCCACAATGATTCTGGAAGCCGGCGAAAGGCATGGTGGCAAGATTGTTGGCGTGCTCCTCAATAGAAACTATGGCCAGCATTCAGCCATCATGGCTGGCTTCTCCGAGTCCCGGGGCGAGATCGTAGTAACGCTCGACGCCGACCTGCAGAATCCGCCGGAGGAGATACCCAGGCTCGTCGCTAAGATGGATGAAGGCTATGACGTTGTTGCTACCCAGCGGGTGAACCGCCAGGACTCGCTTTTCCGCAAGCTCGCATCAAAGCTCATCAACAGGGTTGCACAGAAGACAACCGGCGTAAAGATGACCGATTACGGCTGCATGCTCCGCGCATATCGTCGTCATATCGTTGATGCCATGCTCCAGTGCCATGAGCGAAGCACGTTCGTTCCCATCCTGGCCAACGGCTTCACCCGTAATACGACAGAGATACCAGTCAGACACTCTGAACGCACAAAGGGTAAGTCGAAATACAGCCTGTGGAAACTCATCAATCTGCAGTTTGACCTGTTGACGAGTATGACGATGTTCCCTCTGCGAGCGCTCAGCATACTAGGCGTTGCAGTTGCCGTTCTTGGCATAGGTTTCGGCATCATGCTGCTGGTAATGCGTTCGGTGTATGGGCCTGAATGGGCTGCACAGGGGGTCTTTACGCTGTTCTCAATTCTCTTTATCTTCATCGGAGCTCAGTTTGTAGGAATGGGGCTCCTTGGAGAGTATATCGGCCGCATCTACAGCGATGTCCGTGCCAGGCCACGCTATTTTGTGCAGCAGGTTGTTGGCAGAGAAAAAGACAAGGATGTTCCGCGCATCAAGAAAGGATCTGATGTGACCATATGAAAGCAGTTGTCCTGGCATATCACAACATCGGCTGTATCGGCATCGAGGCGTTGATGAGGAACGGTATCGAGATAGTCGCCGTCTTTACTCACAAGGAAGACCCGGCGGAGAACATCTGGTTCGGTTCGGTGGCAGAGTTGGCTGCTTCGAAAAACATCTCCGTCTTTGCCCCTGACGACATCAACCACCCCATCTGGGTACATAGGATGCGGCAGTTCAAGCCCGACATCATCTTTTCATTTTACTACCGCAACATGGTCAAGCCCGCCATTCTCGATATCCCCCACAAGGGCTGCCTGAACCTGCATGGCTCTCTCCTGCCGAAGTATCGTGGCCGCTGCCCTATCAACTGGGTGCTCATCCACGGTGAGCAGGAGACCGGAGTCACGCTTCATTACATGACCCCGAATCCTGATGACGGAGACATCGTCTGCCAGAAGAAATTTGACATTACCGCGGACGACACGGCAAGGAGCCTCTTCGAAAAGTCCGCCGTGGCATCGGCTGCTTTGCTCGATGAAATACTGCCCAAGTTAAAGGACGGCAAAGCCCCCCGCCATCCACAGGACCATTCGAAGGCGACCTATTTCGGCGGCCGCCGCCCTGCCGACGGCGAGATAGACTGGCAGAAGCCTGCGCACGACATATGGAATCTTATCCGCGCGGTCACGCGTCCGTACCCCGGCGCCTTCAGCTACATCGGCGAGGGCAAGTACTTCTTCTGGGCAGCATCCGTGATAGAACAACGCCGCAGCAGCAAGGCTGTACCGGGAACCATCCTCTCCCTTAACCCGCTGGTGGTTGCCTGCGGTAAGGACGTCCTGCGTATCGACTACGGCCAGGCTGATGGCGGCATCTATATGAGTGGCGACCAGATGGCTCGCGACCATAATCTTGTTGATGGCCTCAGGTTCGGCACCAGCGCAAGCCGCAGAGCCGAGATAACCGCGAAAAAGAAGGTGCTCATCCTTGGTGTTAATGGCTTCATTGGTAATTTTCTCAGCGAGCGGCTCTTGCAGGATACCAGGTATGAGGTCTATGGCATGGATCTCTATTCCAATCATATTCAGAATCTTCTGAACAGACCCGGCTTCCACTTTGAAGAAGGCGATATTTCCATCCACGGCGATTGGATAGAGTATCATGTCAAGAAGTGCGACATCGTGCTGCCGCTGGTGGCCATCGCTACGCCCATCGAATACACGCGCAACCCGCTACGGGTCTTCGAGCTTGACTTTGAACAGAATCTCCGGGTTGTCAGATACTGCGTCAAGTACAAGAGACGGATAATCTTCCCCTCGACATCTGAGGTTTATGGCATGTGTGATGATCCGAATTTCGACGAAGACAATTCCCGGCTCATCCTGGGGCCCATCCGCATGCAGCGGTGGATATACTCCTGCTCCAAGCAGCTTCTGGATCGTGTCATCTGGGCCTATGGCACAAAAGAGGGCCTGAAGTTCACGCTCTTCCGTCCGTTCAACTGGATAGGGCCGAAGCTTGACAGCCTCAAGAGCGCCCGCATCGGCAGCTCCAGGGCCATCACACAACTCATTCTCAACCTCCTGCAGGGCACGCCCATTCAGCTCATCGACGGCGGTCTTCAAAAGCGGTGCTTCACGGATGTTTCCGATGGTATTGATGCCCTCTTCCGCATAATAGAGAACAAAGACCACAACTGTGACGGCCGCATAATAAACATAGGAAACCCGGAAAACGAGTCGAGCATCAAGGAGCTTGCCGAAATGCTCCTTGAAAAATTCGAGAAACACCCGTTACGGTCTAAGTTTCCGCCGTTCGCCGGTTTCCGCATCATCGAGAGCGGTTCTTACTATGGAGCCGGGTACCAGGATATGCAGCACCGCAAACCCAGCATCAGGAACGCCAGGAAGCTGCTCGGCTGGAACCCTGTCGTAATGCTGAATGATTCCGTTGAGAAGACGCTGGATTTCTTCATCAGGGAATCCGTCGAATCAGGAGAAATAGATATGGGCGATGGCGACTGAGGTTGGGAACCTCAACGAGTGGACTGCCGTGTCGCCTTGGAGATAACTGTGATGACAAAAGTTGGCCTCAGAGTTGATGTTGACACGTTCCGGGGGACGCGGCTGGGCGTCCCGGCTCTCTGCAGGCTCTTCGATGAGCGGGCAGTCAAGGCATCGTTCTTCTTCTCGGTCGGCCCGGACAACATGGGTCGCCATCTCTGGAGGCTGCTCAGACCCGCATTCCTTTGGAAGATGCTGCGGACACGGGCTGCGAGTCTTTACGGCTGGGACATTATTTTCCGGGGCATCTTTTGGCCCGGCCCTGTCATCGGAAAAAAACTATCTCCCCAGATTTGCCTCGCAGCCCGTGGTGGCCACGAAATCGGTCTGCATGCATGGGATCATCAGGCATGGCAGGCCCACATCGACACTATGACTGAAGAGGATATCCATCAGGTTCTCCGCAAGGGATTTGACATGATCACCAACATAACAGACACTCCTCCGACCTGCTCGGCTGTACCGGCATGGAGATGCACGGATAGCGTCCTGCTGGCAAAGGCAGAATTCCCCTTTGTGTATAACAGCGACTGCCGGGGCAACAGCATCTTCCGACCTGTCGTAGACGGTAAAACTCTTCCGCAACCGCAGATCCCTGTCTCGATGCCGACCTATGACGAGGTCATTGGCAAGAACGGCATTACCCCAGCCAACTATAACGAGTTCATGCTTTCACAGGTCAAACCCGACAGACTAAATGTCCTGACCATACATGCCGAAGCCGAAGGCATTGCCTGTGCCACACTGTTTGCGGACTTTCTTAAGGCTGCTAACGATCGGGGCATATTGTTTGTTCCTCTTGGAGAGCTTCTCAGGGAAACGGGGCATATTGCTTCCGGAATGATAGCCAGGACTTCTTTTCCTGGCCGCGAAGGCTGGATATCCTTCCAGGGTGATATTCACAACAAGGGTGCTTTCCTGTCGTGATCGGTGGCAACGCATGGATAAGAACAATCTGCAGCCATTCTAAAATAAGGGAATATTTGGAACAACGAATAAATTATGCTAAACCTAACCCGAACACGTCGGAAAAGAATATTTTTTTGTTTCTCACACAAAGAAATACCTGGCGCAGCAAAGCCGCACCCAATTCTCCGTTGAGAAAGCGGGAGATTGCTTCGGAAAAGACCCTCGCAATGACATAGACTATGCATTTGATAACATTGGTGCACTGTCATTGCGAGCACATTCGCGCTGCTCAGGGTAAACTCCGCGAAGCAATCTTTCTCTCCTAAACAATCTGTACTTCCTGATAAGGGATAAATAAGGTTGTGAAAAAACTTACAACAAAAGAAGTTTTTACACGGTAATACTATAAATAATTGAATGACGAATATCGAATAAGGAATTTTGAATCATGAGATTTTCTCGATTAAAAAGATGCCGGGGTTCCCCATGCTACCGTTTGGCGGTTAACCCCGAACCCAGAACTTACCGAACGGTAACCGTTTCATTTTTTGAAAAAGTATCGGGAAAAGCTCCGTTAGGAACGATATATTTATAGACAAACCATTATGCCATAATCAAGCTCCATCGGAGCGGCATGTTGTTTCTGTGTTTCACATGACGCTCCTATGGAGCTAAGATTTTGTATATCGCGTTTTCTATAAACATCTCACCCCTTACGGGGCTGTTTTTCAAAAAACTGTCCAGATGCGGTTTGCGCAAAGTTTTGAGCATTGAGTTTTTTGTCATTTGGAAATTGTTTCGTATTTCGATATTCGTATTTCTAATTTGGTTGCGGCCAGAGGCCGCGCCAGGTGCGTACTGTCCTTATTCATAAAAAATATTTTTGTTGGAAATATCAAAATAGGTTTTATAAGACACGAAAAGGGAAGTAGTGTGATTGGTATGTTAAAAAAATCGATATGAAGAAATTAGATGGTATATTTACCAGGTTCTATTTATATCAAGCACTCTGCTGCGGCTATGGCAACCTTTATAACATTTTCCGCGCCAGCCTTAAGGAACTCTTTTGTTATTTCCCCTATCCCAGCTCGATTTACCACGCCGGTTACACAGCCGCCTCTGAAACCCATGGAAGCGGCAAGGGTCAGGACGGTTGATGATTCCATTTCGTAGTTCAACACATGGAGACGCTGCCATTCTTGCGTAGCCCCCTGAAACCTCCTCAGGACATATTTTGAAAATGAATCGTATCGCTCCTCGCCGGGATAAAAGGTATCGGAAGAAGCCGTTACGCCCACATGATACCGCACCTTTGTTTTCTTTGCCCCTTCAATAAGGGCATTAAGAATTTCGTAGTGGGCAACCGCGGGATATTCGATTGGCGCATAATGGGTGGATGCCCCGTCAAGGCGCACAGAACCGGAAGTAATAATAACATCACCAATATTGATATTCTCCTGGATAGCCCCGGTTGTCCCCACCCGGATAAAGGTGTCTATGCCCAGTTGCGCCAGCTCGTCAATGGCTATCGACGCAGAGGGACCACCGATACCGGTAGAGGTAACAAGGAGTGGCATTCCCTTGATCTCAGCCAGATAGGTGCAGAACTCCCTCTTCCAGGCCAATTTTTTATTACCCGTTCCATAAAGCTCTGAAATGGTTTCTGCAATAATTTGAGACCTGAAAGGGTCGCCAGGGAGCAGGGCTATCTTTGCTCCTTGTATCTTTTCTTTGTTGAGGTCTAAGTGGTATACGGTGTTCATTCCCTATTTATATAATGATTCCACTATCCTGTCAATGCTCTTGTGGAATTTTTTTTCATTCCTGATATCATTTATCATTGCGCAGCAAGGGCGCAACCAATGCTCCATTGTGAAAGTGGGAGATTGCTTCAGAAAAGACCCGCGCAATGACACGGGCTATGCCTTTGGTGACACATGGTGCGTTGTCATTGCGGGCACATTCGCGCTGCTCAGGGTAAACTCCGCGAAGCAATCTTTCTCCCATAAACAATCTGTACCTGCTGATAAGGGGTAAATAAAGTTGTGAAAAAACTTACAAAAAAAGAGGTTTTTGCACGGTAAAACTATGCAAAGGATTTTGTCGTGTAAATCTCTTTGACTTTTAAATAAATATCTCTATAATCGCATAATAATGATTCACTATTTACCTATACTAATTTTATTTATTGTTGCTGCAGGATTTGCTGTAACCAATATAGGGCTTTCAGCTATTTTGGGAAGGCACAGACCTACGGCCGAAAAACTCTCGCCGTATGAGTGTGGCATTGACCCGGTAGGTTCAGCCCGTGAGCGTTTTTCGGTAAAGTTTTATCTCATTGCCATGCTGTTTGTTATTTTTGACATCGAAGTGATTTTTCTTTACCCCTGGGCAGTGGCATTTAAGTCGCTCAAGCTCTTTGGTTTTATCGAAATGCTCATCTTTCTCGGCATACTCCTCGTCTGCTATTTTTATCTCTGGAAAAAGGGGGGGTTGGAATGGGATTAGAAAGCCACCTCGGTGATAATATTCTTACGACGACCTTAACCGCCATGATAAACTGGGCGCGCGGGTCTTCTCTCTGGCCCATGCCTTTTGGTCTCGCATGCTGTGCCATAGAAATGATGGCGGTGGTTGCGCCCCGGTACGATCTTGCGCGCTTTGGCGCGGAAGTTTTTCGTTTTTCTCCGCGGCAGTCAGATTTGATGATCGTCGCCGGTACGCTTACCTACAAGATGGCATCCGTAGCACGAAAGATTTATGACCAGATGCCAGAGCCGAAGTGGGTTATCGCCATGGGCGCCTGTGCGATCTCTGGCGGCGTTTACAACACCTACAGCGTTGTTCAGGGCCTGGATCAGGTCTTACCGGTTGATGTATATCTCCCCGGATGCCCGCCCAGACCAGAGGCATTGATTCACGCTATTATGGAAATACAGAAAAAGATTAAAAAGGAAGAGTGCTGAATATCTATGGATAATGAAGCAATGGCGACATTCATAAAAACAAGATTTCCCGAAACAATTACGGGTACCAATATTTTTCGCGATGAATTAACCCTTACCGTGCAAAAAAATGCTATTGCCGAAATTGCCCGGTTTCTGAAAGAAAACGAAGAGCTTGATTTTAGTTTTCTATCGGATCTGTGTGGCGTTGACCGGGTTGAAACGGACAATGTTTTTGAGGTGGTATACCATCTCTATTCTCTCTCAAAAAATCATCGTTTGCGCCTCAAGGCTCCTGTTTCCTCAGATGCTCCATCTCTGCCAACAGTGACCGGTGTCTGGAAGACGGCAAATTGGCATGAAAGAGAGACCTACGATATGTTTGGCGTCACGTTTGAGGGTCATCCTGACCTGAGAAAAATACTCACCCCTGATGACTTTGAAGGATATCCTTTGCGGAAAGACTATCCTTTAGACGGCAGACAGCCTGCCACACTCCGGGATATTTACCGAAAGGGTGGGGAGTGATCGTGACCTCAGCAGCAGATCCAACAACGACCCATCTGATGACAATCAATATGGGTCCGCAACACCCCAGTACGCATGGTGTTTTAAGGCTTTTGCTGGAACTGGACGGCGAGATGATCACAAAGGCTGTGCCGCATGTAGGATTCCTCCATCGGGGTGTAGAAAAACTTGCTGAATACAGAACCTACCACCAGTGTATTCCCCTTACAGACCGGCTGGATTATGTAGCCCCTTTCTCAAATAATTTAGCATATGCCCTTGCGGTTGAGAAACTGCTTGGCATTGATATCCCTGAAAGGGCGCAACACATCCGTGTGCTTCTTTGTGAACTCACGAGGATTGCCTCCCACCTGCTGTGGCTTGCAACCCATGCGCTTGACATTGGAGCTATGACGGTATTCTTCTATTGTTTCAGAGAACGTGAGGCAATCTATGATATCTTTGAACTGGTTGCAGGGGCGCGGATGCATACTTCCTATATCCGGGTGGGCGGCGTGTCGCGTGACTTGCCCGGCGGGTTTACTGAGAAGGTACATAAATTTGTTATGGAATTTCCCGCCCGGATCAACGAATATGAGACACTCCTGACGGAGAATCCCATATGGAAAAAACGCACGGTTGGTGTGGGCATTATTTCTGCTGAAGATGCCATTGATTATGGACTCAGCGGGCCGAGTTTGCGGGGATCGGGAGTCAACTGGGATATCAGAAAGACAGAACCCTATTCTCAATATGACAAATACCATTTTACCGTCCCATTGGGTAAAAATGGCGATGTGTACGATCGGTATCGTATCCGGGTTGAAGAGATGCACCAGAGCAATAAGATCGTTCATCAGGCGCTCAATATCCTCCCCAAAGGAGATTGTCTGGCCAGGATACCAAACGTTACCCTGCCTCCGAAAGAGGACGTTGAAACGAAGATGGAGGCGATGATCACTCATTTTAAACTGATTACGGACGGCATCCATCCGCCAAAAGGAGAGGTCTACGCCAGTATTGAAGCGCCGAAGGGTGAGTTAGGTTTTTATCTGGTAAGCGATGGCTCCAGCCGTCCTTACCGTCTCAAAATACGGCCGCCTTCGTTTGTCAATCTCGAGGCATTACCCAAGATGGTAGAGGGCCGCCTGCTTCCCGACGTGGTTGCAACGATTGGGAGTCTTGACATCGTTTTAGGAGAAATTGATCGTTAACACGCGATTTACCATGAACACGACACAAAACGAGTCTGCACAAAAGAAAACCCTGGATCTTTCAAAAATAGAACAGGTGCTGGAAAAATATAAAAATGCCAGAGGAGCGCTCATCCCTGTTTTACAGGCAGTACAGGGACATTATGGGTATTTGCCGGAACCGGTTGTTGACCTGATTGCGGAAAGATTACGGATAAGCGCCCATGAAATCGTGGGAACAGCAACTTTTTATGCACAATTCCATTTAAAACCGCGTGGGCAGCACATTGTTAAGGTTTGTTGCGGAACGGCGTGTCATGTGAAAGGGGCAAAAAAGGTACTGCAAAAAATTAGTGAGACCCTGGAGGTTTCGACCGGTATGACAACGAAAGACAATGCTTTTACCCTGGAAGAGGTTGCCTGTCTCGGCGCTTGTTCCCTAGCGCCTGTCATGATGGTGGACGAAGATCTCCATGGGAAACTGGCACCCGATACGGTTGGTACGGTTATAAAAGAAATAAAAGGAGCAGGAACTTCCTCATAAGATAAAGTGATGAACACCCTTGAACAGCAAAAACTGACTGCATCCAAGCCAAAGATTGTCATTGGTATGGCATCCTGCGGCTTAGGCGCTGGCGCTAAAAATGTACTGAAAACCATTGAGCACGAGCTGGAAAAGCAGAAGATCGAGGCAGACATCGTGCATACCGGCTGTATCGGTATGTGCGCGTATGAAGTGCTCGTAGATGTGCTATTCCCTGGACGCACCCGTGTCACGTACGGCAATGTAAAAACTTCGATGGTCCCTGAAATCGTGGGAGAACATGTCGGCAAGGGGGAGGCTGTAAAAAAATTGGTTATGGCGCAGATGTATCTGGACGACACAACCGTTGCCCCGTACGAAGGATTGCCTTTTTTTGACGACATTGAGATGAACAAGGGTCAGAAAAAATACATCCTCCGGAATTGCGGATTTATTGACCCGGATAGTATTCATGAATATATTGCACGGGGCGGGTACAAGGCGCTTGAAAAAGCGCTCACAACCATGACGCCGAAGGCGGTGATTGATGAAATAAGCAAATCTGGTCTCAGAGGCCGTGGCGGCGGTGGTTTCCCAACGGGTGAAAAATGGGCGTCGTGCGCCAAGTATTCCGCTGACGAAAAATTTGTCCTCTGCAATGCTGACGAAGGCGATCCGGGGGCTTTTATGGACAGAAGCCTTATGGAGGGAGATCCCCACGCCGTCTTAGAGGGCATGATCATTGCCGGATATGCTATCAATGCCACGAGCGGCTACATCTATGTCCGCGCAGAATATCCTCTGGCGGTGAAACGGTTAAAACATACGATCGAAGAGGCAAAAAAGCTCGGGTTTTTGGGTAAAAATATCCTGAACAGAGGCTATAATCTGGAAATTCTGATAAAAGAAGGTGCGGGTGCCTTTGTTTGCGGCGAATCAACCTCACTGCAAAATTCCATTGAAGGTAAACGGGGTATGCCACGTACGAGACCCCCGCAATCAGTAGAGGCAGGATTATGGGACAAGCCTACGTGCCTTAATAATGTAGAGACCTTTGCCAATGTACCCTTTATTCTTACCAAAGGCGCTGATTGGTATTCCAAAATTGGCACCGCAAACAGCAAAGGGACAAAAATCTTTTCCCTGACCGGTAAGATAAAGAATGCCGGACTTGTGGAGGTCCCGATGGGCACGACGATCAGGCAGATTGTCTTTGACATGGGTGGTGGAATTCCGAAGAGGAAAAAATTTAAAGCTGTGCAGATCGGGGGGCCTTCAGGCGGTTGTCTTCCTGAGTCGCTCCTGGATTCACCCATCGATTACGAATCGCTTGTTGGCGCCGGCGCTATGATGGGGTCCGGAAGTTTTGTGGTCGTTGATGATACCACCTGTATGGTAGAGCTGGCCCGCTTCTTTATGAATTTCTGCGCCAATGAATCCTGTGGGAAGTGTCCGCCCTGCAGGATCGGCACTACGCTGATGCTGGATATCCTTACCCGCATTACCGTAGGCGATGGGGAAGAGAGAGACCTGGAAGTGCTGGAACAAATGAGCGACGAGATGAAGGTTATGTCCCTGTGTGGACTTGGACAATCCGCCCCGAATCCGGTAAAATCTACCATCCGGTACTTTAGAGACGAATACCTTGCGCACATCCGCGACAAGACGTGTCCGACCGCCACCTGTGTGGCCCTTCATAAGTATGAAGTTACTCCGGAAAAATGCACCAAATGTCAGGCATGCATTCGCAACTGTCCTGTTAAGGCAATCAGCGGCAGCACAACGGAAGTTGCTTTTATTGATAAGAGTAAATGCATTAAGTGCAATCTCTGTTACGAAAAATGTAATTTTCTGGCCATAAAATGAATATCATAAATCTTGTTATAAATGATAAACCCATCAGCGCCCCGGAAGGCACAAATGTCTTTCAGGCAGCTCTGGATAATAATATTTACATCCCTGGCCTTTGTTATCATCCGAAACTCTCGCAATTCGGAGGTTGCAGGCTCTGCTACGTGGAGGTCACGGAACGGAAAAGAACCGGTCACCGGTTCGCCTGTGCGCACCCCGTGTCAGAAGGAATGATTGTAAAAGTAGATACTCCACGAGTAATCCGATATCGCAAATCAGTTATGGAATATTTGCTGGCTCATCACGAACTCTCGTGCCCAACCTGCGATAAATCCGGTGAATGCGGTCTGCAAAATATTACCTACGAAATGAATTTAGCCCCGGGCAGATTCAGGTCGGTGAGAATGCATCAGCCGGTGATTCGGGATAATCCCGTCCTGGAATTGAATCGCAACCGGTGCATTTTATGCGGCCGATGCGTAAGCGCCTGTAAAGAGATCGAAGGGAATAGCGCCATCGATTTCCAGAACCGTGGCTTTAAAACAGTCGTTGGCACCGCCTTTGACCGGCCGCTGGAGTGTAGCTTTTGCGGTGGCTGCGTTGCCGTATGTCCGACCGGCGCCTGGCAGGATAGAACCCTGGGATTCAGGGGCAGGCCATGGGAATTCACCAGCACACCAACGATTTGTCCTTACTGTTCTGTTGGCTGTACGGTCGTTGTCAATACAAAGACAGATAACGTGCGGCGTATCGTATCAAATGACCGGTTAGGAATCAATGAAGGAAACTTATGCGTTAAAGGCAGATTCGGCCATGAATTTATCCATTCCTCTGAACGGTTAAAGACTCCGTTAATCAGAAAAAACGGCGAATTGTATCCGGCTTCCTGGCATGACGCTCTTGACTACGTATCAAAACGGTTTCAGCAGATTATCACAGAGCATGGCGGACAATCAATTGGCGGGCTTGGTTCTGAAAAATGCACCAACGAAGACAACTACCTTTTCCAGAAATTCTGCAGATCTGTCCTGGGAACGAACGCCATAGACAATATGGCAAATTTAAAAGCACCCTATCTCAACCGGATGATTTACCAGGCCGTTGTGCATGGCATGGCAACACCGTCACTCAAAGAACTCGAACATGCGGATACCCTGTTCTTTTTTGGAGCCGATGTAACGGAAGCCCTTCCCGTGGCTGGCAGTATGGCCAGAAAAGCCATACGGCTGAACAATGCGAATCTCATCATTGCCAATGTGAGAAATGTTCAATTTAATAGTACCGCTAAAAATGATATCAGGCTATTCTATACGTTAGGAAGTCAGACGTTATTAATGAACGCCTTGATGAAAGTCATTATCGAGGAATGCCTCATTGATGTGACACAAGCGGAAAGCGTAACAAACCATTTTCATGAACTACGATCCTCGCTAAGCTCGTTCGCAATCAGTGATGCGTCTCAACAAACGGGAGTTCATGAGGAATCTCTAAGAAGTGCAGCGCGACTCTTGGCAAAGCCGGGAAAATGTATTATTCTCTGTGGGAAGGATATTGAAGAAGATCCGGCGGGTGAGGTTACGATGAAGGCATTGCTGAATCTCTGCGCGCTGATTAATACTGCTTATCACGGAAAGGACGGCGAAGGCAAGACTTCAGTCCTGTTCTCAAGATCTCACAACAACTCTCAGGGAGTGAACGATATGGGGGTTGTTCCTGATTTCCTTCCGGGATATCTTGATGTCAATCAGGTGTCCCATAAAGAAGAAGCCGAAAGAATATGGGGTACAAAACTGCCGGCGGATCTTTTCAGAAAAGACGCTGCGAGTATTATCGATCGCGCCCTCGGCGGCACATTAAAAGCGTTTTACCTTATGGGCGAGAACCCCATCGTAACCTATCCCCACGGAAAAGATATCCGTGAGGCATGCAAAAAGCTGGATTTTATGGTTGTCCAGGATACCTTCCTGACAGAAACCGCGCAATTGGCAGATGTCGTTCTTCCAACGGTTACCTTCGCAGAAAGGGAAGGCACCTTTACGAATATGGCAATGACCGTACAACGACTGAACAAGGCGATTCAACCTGTGGGAGAAGCCAGGCCGGACTGGCAAATCATTTGCGCGCTTGCAGAGAAGATGGGGCATCATTTCCGTTATCTTTCTGCAAAGGAAATTTTGCATGAAATCGGAAGTTTGGCGCCTGTTTATGCGGGTATTAGTTATTACCGTTTGAAAAGAAGAGAATTTCAGTGGATATCTTCCTTTTACAATAAAAACACGCCAACGCCGTATAGCTTTGAGCTGGTTCCGTCTGCACCCAAAGCCGTGGCCAAGAGAAAGGATTTTCCGTATCTCTTGCTTGTCGGCTCCAGCTTGAATCATCACGGTACCTTTTCCCGGCATTCAAAGACGCTTACCTCAATTGCTCCGGAATGTTTTGTGGAGATGAATAAAAACACCGCGCAAGAAATAGGTGTGGGGAGTGGAGACATGGTTGCAGTTGAATCCATGCAAAATAAGATACAACTCAAGGCGAAGGTTACGGACGAGCTACCCGAAGGGATTGTTTTTATTCCGGAAGACTATGAATGGGTGCCAGTCAATCTGCTCCGCAATAAGGTGTATACCCCGGTTAAAATCTATAAAGAATCCGTGTAGAATCGTGGATATGCGAGGGTTATAGTATGGCAAAAAAAGGACAAACATATTTTTGCGAGATTTGCAGACAAAAAGTAGTCGTTACGAAAGAGGGTTTCGGAGTACTGGTATGTTGTGGCCAGGAAATGCGTGCCGTAGGCGACAAGGGGATGATGGCCACATGGACCTCAGTTCATCATAAACCTGAAGGTGGAGTAAAATTTCGCTGTAACGTGTGCGGACAGCATATAGATGTCGTCGTTGAAACAACAGGGATATTGGAATGTTGCGGTCAAAGAATGCACCGGATTGAGGCGAACGTCAGCTAATGAATACAGAATTATTTGCTTATCTCGTTATTGCCTGTACTAAGATCGTGCTGGTATTCGGAGTGGTCCAGTTGATGATCATCTCTATGATCTGGCTCGAAAGAAAGATTATGGCGCACATGCAGGTCCGTCTTGGGCCGATGCGTGTCGGACCCCATGGATTATTGCAGCCCATTGCCGATGGCATTAAGCTCTTATTCAAGGAAGACATTATTCCGGCTAAGGCGAGCAAGTTCCTATTTATCGTGGCTCCCGCTATGGCCGTGATCCCGTCCATGCTTACCTTTGCTGTTATTCCTTTTGGAAATAAGGTGCAGATATTCGGGTACAGCGTAGACCTGGTAATCACGGATATCAATATTGGATTCCTGTATATTTTTGGTGTATCGTCCCTGGGTATTTATGGTATTGTCATGGCCGGATGGGCATCAAACAACAAATACTCCCTGTTGGGCGGAATACGGTCTGCCGCGCAGATGATCAGCTATGAACTCACCCTTGGGCTGGCACTGATCGGAGTAGTTATGCTGACAGAGTCGTTGAGTCTGGTGGATGTCGTCAATGCTCAGGCAAAACTGTGGAATATTATTTTACAACCCGTCGGCTTTTTTATCTATTTCACGAGCGCCATAGCAGAGGTTAACCGGTGTCCGTTTGACCTGCCGGAGGCTGAATCAGAGCTTGTGGCGGGGTACCATACCGAATACAGCAGCATGAAGTTTGCCATGTTTTTTATGGCTGAATACGCCAATATGATCACCGTATCAGCCATTGCGGTAACCTTTTTCCTGGGTGGATGGCATGGACCATTTTTGCCGCCGGTTGTATGGTTTATGCTCAAATTGTCAGGGTGTCTCTTTTTCTTCATCTGGATACGGTCGACTTTTCCCAGGCTAAGGTACGACCAGTTAATGCATTTTGGCTGGAAATTCCTGTTGCCTCTTTCGCTTCTCAACATCTTGATCACCGGCCTCGTTATGGTTGTGAAAGGATGATATGATTTTACCGTTATTGAAAGGTTTAGCGCTCACGCTCCGACGATTTCTCAATCCGAAGACATGCGCCACAGAACTCTATCCTGATGAACGGCCAAAACTTTCTACGAGGTTCCGGGGATTGCCGGAGCTGCAACTTGGAAAAGACGGCAGGGAAAAGTGTGTTGCATGCGGATTATGCGCCAAAGTTTGTCCATCGCAGTGTATTACCGTTGAGGGGGCGGAGGATGAAACGCACCGGAGGTATCCAAAAACCTATGAATTGGATGCCTTTCGTTGTATCTTCTGCGGATTTTGTGAAGAGGCGTGTCCGGTAAGGGCCATTATTCTGCGGGATACCTTTGAACTGGCAACGTATGAGAATAAAGACGTCTTTGATAAGGAACGATTATTAGATCTCACGAGGAAGAGAAATTTGCCGCGGTAAAATTTGTCCATGGTGATAACATCCACGTCGAAAGATACTTTTGACATTTTTGGCATTAACCCTGTCAGGGTTTAACAACCCTGACAGGGTTGACACATGAATTTCGTGTTTCAGATTTTGTCTTTTCCAGCTTGTTCGGTTTAGGGATATGTCAGAATATTTATTTTATATTGTAGCTGCGATTACGGTAACTACAGCGGTTTATCTCATTTTCGAGAAAAATCCGGTCTTTGGCGCTTTATACCTTATTCAAACGATGGTTTCTCTGGCCGTCCTCTATATATTGCTTGAGGCACAGTTTGTTGCTGCAGTCCAGATCATCGTATATGCCGGCGCTATCATGGTGCTCTTCCTCTTCGTTATTATGCTGTTGAACCTTGACATAAAGGAGGAGGCAAGGAATGCCCTGCCCTTTCAAAGGATACCTGCGATTCTGATGGGGATTGCATTGTTCACCGTCATCTGCATCGTTATCAGATCAAAACTCCTGCAGGGGAAGCAGGATCAATACACGACGGCGTATGTCCAAAGCATCGGAAATACAAAACTCATTGGGAATCTGTTATTCACGGATTATCTGTTGCCATTCGAGATAACCTCCATTTTATTATTTGTAGCGGCTATTGGCGCTATTATGTTGGCAAAGAGGAAATTATAAGATGATTACGATCACGCATTATCTGGTATTGAGCGCAATCCTGTTTACCGTGGGCGTTATCGGTGTTCTGATACGAAGGAATGCCATTATCATCTTCATGTGCATCGAGCTCATGCTGAACGCAGTGAATCTGTCCTTTGTGGCATGCGCACATTACCTCAACTCCATGCAGGGACAGTTGTTTGTGTTTTTTACCATGACCGTTGCCGCCGCAGAAGCTGCCGTTGGCCTGGCAATCATTGTGGCCGTATTCAGAAATAAAGAAACCGTAAACATTGACGACATCAATATCATGAAATGGTAGGAGTTCCATGCTCGATCTTGTAGCACTGATCTTGTTATTCCCGTTAATCGGGACGGCTGTTAACGGCCTTGCAGGGAAAAGAATGCGCAAAGAAACCGTCGGATACATTGCCTGCGGAGCAATTGGACTGTCGTTCCTTGTTTCAATCCTGGTATTTTGCGGGCTTCTGTTGTTGCCGCCTGAAGGACGATTGTTTGAAAAACACCTCTTCGTCTGGATCGAATCAGGTTCATTCCGGTCGCTGGCAGCTTTGCAGGTAGATCCCTTGTCCACCGTTATGATTCTGACTGTTTCCGGTGTCGGATTTCTTATCCACGTCTACTCGATTGGTTACATGCATCACGATAAGGGTTACCACCGCTATTTTTGCTACCTGAACCTGTTTACCTTCTCCATGCTTTTGCTGGTGCTCAGTAATAATTTCCTTCTCATGTTTATTGGGTGGGAGGCAGTTGGGCTATGTTCCTATCTGCTCATTGGATTCTGGTTTGAAAAAAAATCGGCCTCAAATGCCGCGAAAAAGGCCTTTGTTGTGAACCGGGTCGGTGACTTTGGCTTTGCCCTTGGCGTAATGCTTATCTTTCTGATCTTTCACAGTATCGATTTTACGGAGGTATTCAGCGCTGCTTCTCACGGAAATTTTGAGACAGGCAACTTTGCCATAACCATGATCACCCTTCTTTTGTTTATGGGAGCTACGGGTAAATCAGCTCAGATACCCCTCTACACTTGGTTACCCGACGCCATGGAGGGTCCTACGCCAGTCAGCGCACTTATCCACGCAGCAACCATGGTGACGGCAGGTGTTTATATGATCGCACGGTGCAATGTCCTGTACATGCTTTCTCCGTTTACCATGACGGTGGTAGCTAGTATTGGCGCAGCAACGGCACTCTTTGCGGCATCCATTGGTCTTGTGCAAAACGATATCAAGCGTGTGCTGGCGTATTCTACCATTAGTCAGCTTGGCTACATGTTCCTTGCCTGCGGTGTGGGCGCATTTACGGCGGGTGTCTTTCATCTGATGACCCATGCCTTTTTCAAAGCCTTGTTGTTTCTTGGTGCAGGAAGTGTCATTCATGCCTTGTCCGGCGAACAGGATATCAGGAAGATGGGTGCTCTGAAATCACACATCCCCACCACGTACAAAACCTTTTTGGTCGGTACAATCGCCATTGCGGGTATTCCGCCCTTTGCAGGATTCTTCAGCAAAGATGAAATTTTATTAGAAGCGTTCGTCCGCGGGAATTTCATCTATTGGTCGATTGGAGCTATCGCTGCCCTGTTTACGGCTTTCTATATGTTCCGTTTGCTCTTTATGACTTTCTATGGCGAATCCAGGGTGGATCATCATACTATGGAGCATCTCCATGAATCTCCGGGAAATATGACTCTTCCTCTGATCGCGCTTGCCGGGCTTTCCTTTGTTGGCGGATTTCTAGGTATCCCCGGTGCAAGTGCCATAAACCATTTTTTGTCTCCCGTATTTGGCGGACACACACATGCTGAAATAGCAGGAACAGAACTGGCCGGACACTCTGGACACCACGGTGCCTGGCTTCCCTATCTGATGATGGTCGTTTCAACGGCTATTGCCATTGCCGGAATATTCCTTGCCTATCAGATGTATATCAAAAAACCCGATTTACCGAAAAAACTGACAGATCGATTCCGGTTTATTCATAAGCTCCTGTTAAACAAGTATTATGTTGATGAAATCTATGATGCCCTCTTCGTTAATCCAACGAAAAAAATCTCGGTTAAAATTTTGTGGAAGGGTGTGGACGTCAGGATAATTGATGGCTCAGTAAACGGTATTGCACGGCTTGTGGGTGGGTTGAGCAATGTCCTGCGCCTCTTGCAAACGGGGTATATACGGAATTACGCCTTTTATATTGTCGTCGGCTGTATCTTTATCGTTGTGCTTGCAGTGTTTGGCAAGTGAGTAGGGTGGGCAATGCCCACCGAAAAATTTAACGTTTAGGAATTTCAAAGTTGTTGCGGAGCGAAGAGCTTCCTCGTTCTCCATTGAAAAGCAGTACGCCGAATATCGAATATCGAACAAGGAATGTTGAATGATGAAGTGTTTTTATTTCACTATTCGATATTCCTTGTTCTGCGGTTCGATCTTCATTTTAAATAAACCGTTGAAGGCCTAATTAAAAATAACAGATATCTATGCCTATACTTTCACTCATAACCTTGCTGCCGATCATCGGGGTTTTTTTTTATCCTCAGTATGGATTCAAGAAAAGGGGAACTGATCAGGATTACCACCCTGCTGGTTTCTATCGTGGTATTTGTGCTTTCCCTTCCCTTGTACTTCAATTTTAACGCCCACGCGTATGAGATGCAGTTTGTTGAAAAATTGCCGTGGATACCTTCTTTTGGAATCCACTACCACGTTGGCATAGACGGAATAAGCCTTTTTCTTATCCTGTTAACAACCTTTCTCATGCCTGTCTCCATTCTGGCATCCTGGCATATCACGAAACACATAAAGGAATATATGATTGCCATGCTCGTGCTTGAGACGGGTATGGTTGGCGTGTTTGCCTCGCTGGACCTGTTTTTGTTTTATGTTTACTGGGAACTCATGCTGATTCCCATGTATCTCCTCATCGGCATCTGGGGCGGGCCACGAAGAATTTATGCAGCGGTAAAATTCTTCATTTATACCATGACCGGCAGCGTCTTCATGCTCCTGGCTATCATTGCCCTCTACTTTTTAAATCACCGGGCAACGGGTGAATATACGTTCAATCTCCTGGAATTTTACCGGCTCGAACTCTCCTTTGCCGTCCAATTCTGGCTGTTCCTTGCCTTTGCATTTGCCTTTGCAATCAAGGTTCCGATGTTTCCCTTTCATACATGGCTCCCGGATGCCCATGTGGAAGCTCCCACCGCAGGAAGTGTAATCCTGGCCGGGGTACTCTTGAAAATGGGAACGTACGGCTTTGTGCGGTTCTGCCTGCCCTTGTTTCCGGAGGCAAGCCACGTCTTCATCCCGGTAATTTCATGGATGGCGATCGTGGGTATTATCTATGGTGCGCTGGTCTCGATGGTACAGGATGATCTGAAAAAACTGGTCGCCTATTCGAGCGTAAGCCATTTAGGCTTTGTCATGCTGGGTATCTTTGCCTTCAATATCCAGGGAATTGAAGGTGGCATTACCCAGATGATCAATCACGGTCTCAGCACCGGGGCGCTCTTTCTTGTCGTTGGAATGCTCTATGAAAGAAGACACACGCGGATGATTGCAGATTTTGGGGGATTAACCAAAAGGATGCCGGTTTTTGCAACGCTCTTTTTGATTATCACGTTGTCTTCTATAGGATTGCCTGGTTTAAACGGTTTTGTGGGAGAATTTCTCATTCTCCTGGGTGCGTTCAGGTCACGAATCCTGTATGCATCGATTGCAACATCGGGCATTATCCTGGCAGCCGTATATATGCTCTGGATGTTTCAACGGGTCATGTTTCATGAAATCATCCACGAAGAAAATAAGACCTTAAAAGATGTGAGCAAACGGGAGTTTGCTATCTTAATTCCCCTGATCATGATCATCTTCTGGATTGGTATCTATCCTAATCCGTTTCTCAGAAAGATGGATGCCTCGGTAAACCACTTGTTAAAACAGACAGGGGAAAAGGCACAGACGGTGTCCAATCTTCAAACACAAAATACCGCGGTGATACCTAAAATCGATATCGTTTCAGAAACGAAAGCAGAATGGTAGGGATAAGCACAGAAAAAACAAAATATCAAATTCCACTCAGACTGACAAGCGGTGTCATTCTGAGGGTGTGAAGCGCATTAAATTTCTTAACATGCAAGGTATGCTATGACACCTGTTTCCATAATGACGTTTAATATCCTGAGCATCTTGCCGATTCTGATTCTGTCAGGGTTCGGTATGATTGTACTCTTCGTGGATATCTTTTCCTCAAGAAGATGGGGGGAAAAGAATCTGCTTGCCTATGTATCGTTGCTGGGAGTTGTGCTTGCTGCAATCTTCGGCAGGAGCCCTACGGGAACGACTCTTTTTTCCTTTAATGAAACCTTTACCATTGATAACTATTCCCTGTTTTTTAACTTCATCTTCCTGCTGAGCACCGGGCTAACGATCCTGATCTCACACAGCTACATCAGGCGCGAAGAGATCAATCACGGGGAATATTATGCCCTTATTCTGTTTTCCACCATCGGGATGATGCTCATGGCCTCCGGTGCAGATCTGCTGAGCATTTACATCGGGCTAGAGGTCATGTCCGTTAGCATCTACATTCTGACTGGGTTTAAACGCTCAAAACTCATTTCAAACGAGGCGTCTCTGAAATATTTCCTGCTTGGTGCGTTTGCCACAGGTTTTTTGCTCTACGGCATTTCGCTTATCTATGGTTCGACCGGTGCAATCAATCTGAAACAGATCGCCAGTTTTATTGCCGGTAGGGGAGGTATTCCAGACCCTGTATTACTCATGGGAATGGGGTTAATTATCATTGGACTTGGTTTCAAGGTCGCTTCGGTGCCGTTTCACACATGGGTGCCTGATGTCTATGAAGGTGCACCCACCGCAATAACGGCCTTTATGTCGGTGGGACCAAAAGCAGCGGGTTTTGCTGCTTTTTTGCGTATTTTCATGACCGCTTTCGGTTCGACACATGGCGAATGGCAAAAGATTATCTACGTCCTCGCCATATTGACCATGACGATAGGAAACGTCATTGCCATTGCACAAACAAATATCAAACGCATGCTTGCATATTCCAGCATTGCCCATGCAGGCTATCTGCTTATTGCCCTGGTAGCGGCAAATAATATGGGCATATCGGGCACGCTGTTTTATCTGCTCGCATACACCTTTATGAATATTGGTGCATTTGCCATTGTTATTGTATTAAGCCGCAAAGGAGATGAATGCCTCCAGATCAATGACTATGCAGGGTTGGGATTTAAACACCCGTTCCTCGCCATAGCGATGACTCTTTTCATGTTTTCCATGGCAGGCGTGCCGCCTATGGCTGGTTTTGTAGGAAAATTTTACATCTTCAGCGCAGCCATTAAATCAGGCTATATAGGGCTTGCCGTCATTGGGGTAATCAATAGCGTGATCTCTGTTTACTACTATCTGAGAATTACGGTGATCATGTACATGAAAGAACCCACCAGAGATTTTCATCCCCTCACTATTTCTCCCCTTATCGTTGTCGCCATCATCATCTCGATGATTGGTACACTTCACTTGGGTATTTTCCCATCAAAAGTGATGGAAATTGCTCAACAGGCCACGCTGATATTAAAATAAAATCTGGCTTGTGATAGGAAAAACCGCATTAGAGCCCTACTCTGGATGATAAGGCATTGGTGACGCGATCCACCTCATCGGCAAGCGCCTGAAGTTTTGTCATAACGATCTTTCCTTCTTCGTTTGCCCTGGTAATATAAGGCTTCATTGATACCATTCCCTGTGTGGTAAGGTCATTGCCAAGCGCTGTTTTTATATCTGTCAGATCAATGATGAAGGGTTGATACGTCATCTGAACTTCTTGTGCCAGCTTTGTGATACGATTAAAGGCCATGCTTAATTCCGCGCGCCGTTCTGCTCCCTTTGCACGCAATTCTGAATTCATGACATTTGATAACTCTTGCTCCCAGGTAGAGAAGTATTCTCTCCCTTTTGTAGCCATAGCATTGGCGTGTCTGTTCATGCTGCGATAATTGTCTGTTGTGCGGGTAAGTTGTTTTACGAAATTATTATAGGGTTTATACAGGTTTCCGTCTCCGGGTTGCCCGATTTGGTTTAGTGCAGCGAGTGTTTCTGTTGTCTGATCGAGATTCTTCGACAGCTCCTTGTGAAATCCCCCAATGCTGGATACCGCCTTTTGCTTTTTTCCCGGTCCGGTTGTAGCGCAACCGGAAAGAAGCGCTTGTGCGCCCCAGAAAACAATAATGAGAGCGGTAAAGCCAACCGTATTCCATGTCGTGGTTTCTTTTTCCTGTATATCCTTTTTTGCCCCATTATGCATTTTTTTCATCACGCCTCGTGCTCCTGAAAATTTTCAATATGAATTTATTGACCTGCACAAACAAAAAGATCTTTTAAGATTATACTCGTTTTGGTGACTATGGCAATACATTTTATCTTTGCCAAAGTAACGTCTATGTCCTGATATCCCAAGAAGAATGAGTGTGAAGGCAAGAGGAAAAATGAAGTCGAATCGGGTTGGGTGAGGACATAAAAGGCAAGGTTTATGAGATTTCAGATTTCAGATCTCAAATCTCAAATCTGTGATTGACCATAAGAGACAGTCGTTAGTACTGAAGAAAGGAAGGCTATCAGTTCCATTGGTTCCGCACCTTACTATTGAACGGTGCTGCTGATCTTCCAATCAAGGCAATCTACTGTTTTTGATACATGGCTATGTATCGGGCGCTTTCCCCGATAAGGGAATGAAGACCCAGGTAATGGTGGTGACGGATGAGTTCATCCTATTGATGTCTTTCGTTACGGTTGATGGGTCTTGTATTAATATCGTGGTGATGTTTTCTGTTTGTAGTATTTTTTCTTATTGCACGGCATCAACCATCTAATGCTGTGCATTTATCCCGCGCTCCTTTCTGATGGCCTCTTGTACGCTCTGAATGAATAACAACCTGACCATCAAGGACTGTACGGGTAACAGACCCCCATGTATCGTAAATCTCTTCCCACTTCTCTCCGGCTTGATTTTCGGTTGTTTTCTTTCCTCTGTTTGTGTTATATTCTTCATAGAATTTAAAAGTCCATATATTTGAATTCAATCCAAACAAGACAGAATACGTAGCATCGAAATGTCACCTACTGGCGGAGGTTCGGGGGGGCCTTCATGAGGCTGTCTGGCGTCTGCTCGCAAGGGATTGGCGCTACTTTTTTAAAAGGCCAAACCGCTACAGATTTTTAATTTTAGGAGGACTGTACATGAGTGTGCCGAGAAAGCGTATTGGTTCTTACCAGTGCCCTGAATTCGTGCGGAAACGCACGGGCAGGAAGTCTGGTCTGGACAAAGGCTAGCCACCAGTCCAGCACCGAATCTCACATACGGTGAGGTAACGAGCCGTGTGAAGCTGAGAGGGGGGAGGTATCAGGCTACAACGCAAGTGAAGGTATAGAGCCTCGAAATAATCATCGTGTCGGAGGTCGACCCTGTTCATGTAGTGGGAAGACAGAATTTTCTGCATCGGTAAGGCAAGAGGTAGAAAACCCGACGGGGTCTAAGGCCGTTGCATGATACTACAGGGAGCGAATATGAACTCGGGAGAGCCAGGACACTCTTTTTTTCTTTCTTTTAGTGTAGGGGGGAGAAAAAAAAAGTAAGCAACAACAAGCTATAAGAAGTAAGGAGTTGCGAAAGTATCCTGGCAGTCGGACTACCTCGTAGTATCGAAGAAGCAGGGTAATGCCTGTGGAGAGAAGGGGGTAGCAGTAATGCAATAAGTTATAAGGAAACATCAACCACATACAAAGGTGGAGAACGGATGCAAACGAAATTAGAACTTATAACATGGCGAGCCAGAGAGAATCCGAAGATGAGATTTACGTCATTGGCGCATCATCTGGGTGAAGGATTTTTGCTGGAATGTTTTCGGGAGCTGAAGAAAGACAAAGCGCCTGGCATTGATGGAGTAACCGTCAGAAAATACGAGGAAAGGCTTGAAGAGAACCTCAGGGAACTGGTAGTAAGACTCAAGGGGAAGAAATACAGACCCCAACCAGTCAGGCGGGTATACATACCGAAGGACGGGAAGAGCGTAAGACCACTTGGGATACCCACAATAGAAGACAAGATAGTACAGATGGGGATAAAGAAGATTCTTGAGGCAATCTATGAGCAGGACTTTGTAGAGGTATCGTATGGATTTCGTCCGAACCGAAGCTGTCATGATGCGTTGGAGGTAGTAGATAAGACCATAATGACAAAGGCAGTGAACTATGTAGTGGATATGGACATAGAGAAATTCTTTGATACGGTAGATCACAAATGGATGATGAGGTGTTTAGAGCAGAGGATAGCAGACCCAAGTCTACTGAGGCTCATAGGGCGATTCTTAAAGGCCGGAGTAATGGAAGAAGGGAAATATCAGGAGACGGACAGAGGTACACCACAGGGAGGGATAATAAGCCCTGTGCTAGCCAATATATACCTTCATTACATACTTGACCTGTGGTTTGAAAAGGAAGTAAAGAGTCAAGCGAAAGGATATGCCCAACTAACCCGATATGCAGACGACTTTATCGTATGTTTTGAAAGGGAAGAGGATGCGAAGGGATTTGGGGAGAGACTTTGGCAGAGGTTGGGGAAATTTGGGTTAAAGGTATCAGAGGAGAAAAGCAGAATAATCGAGTTTGGACGAAAGGTGTGGCAGAGGTCGAAGAAAACAGGAGAAAAGGTATCTACCTTTAACTTTTTGGGGTTTACCTATCACGGTGACAAGACACGGAAAGGGACGTTCAAGGTAGGCCGTAAGACCAACCCAAAGAAGATGAGGGCGAAGCTGAAGGCAATGAACCAATGGCTCAAGAGTATTCGAAATGCCATAGAGTTCAAGGAGTGGTGGCCAATACTGAAGCAGAAATTGATAGGACACTACCGCTACTATGGAATAAGTGGTAACATGAAAAGTATACGAAAATACTATAGCCAGAGTGTAAAACTTGCTTACAAGTGGGTAAACAGGCGGAGTCAAAAGAGGAGCTTTACCTGGGAGAAATACCGCCGCCTCATCTACGAATGGAATCCGCTGCCACAACCAAAGATATACCATCTGACGTATACTTTATCCTCAAAGAGGAAGTGTTACTGAAGAGCCGTGTGAGGGAAAACCTCAAGCACGGTTCTGTGAGGGATGTCGAATCTGCTTCTATGATTGAATACTGTGGCACTCCTCATATCGAAAGAGTGGAGAAACGGAGAAAACAAACTATATCTAAAGAAGGAGATTTATGATGTCTACTCGACAAAAATTATTGTTAACGTTTTTTATTGTCATAGGTGTCTTTTCCGGAGTTAGTTATGCCCAGGACTCTCCGCGGGTGGTTGTGAAGAAGTATCTTGATGCGGTACGGAGCAACGATTATGACAAGGCATATGCCCTCATTTCCAAGACTGACACCACGATTATTAATTGGCTGAAGCTCATACAGTATGTTAAAAAGATCGCTCCGGTGAGGCTTGCTGAAATTATTGACCTTGCACATACTGCCGTCCGGCAGGAGGTTATAAGCACATCAGTGGGAAACAGCACCGCCCTCATTAAAATTCACTCCACGATTCCTGATATGGAAGGGACCCTGAGAATTACCCAGAATGCAGAAGATATAAAGTCTTTGTTGAACCGTGGTGGATTACCTATGAAAGAAAGGTTGGGGGAGTGTACGCTGGTATTGGAAGATGGCATGTGGAGGATTTCAAAGGTTAAGGGTATTTCCTCAGATCAGGCAGCAGATATTGCCACGGACTTTGCAGCACTCATTTTAGGTAAGGACGAAGCGAAGAGGATTGCAAAAACAATCGAGGCGTTTATGAAAAAACAAGAAAAGGGCGCTTGATTACAGATGGTTTTATATATTTTTTTTATTGACATTTTTCAGGGAAATGTTTTAATTGCGGGCGTTTAGAAAGTTAAACGTTTGTGATAAGCAAAAATCTCTCATATCTCCCAGCAAGGAGACCCCTGGTTTCTCCCGCAGAGGCTATTTTGCGGGAGGAATTTGTTGTGTTCCATAGCAACAGCCAAAATATCACCTGCACAAACACGATGACAAGGAAATGTCATTAGAGGCATAATACCAGGAATCAGCAATATCTTCCCTCATGAAAAAGGAATTTATCAGTCAAAAAACTGATGCATGAAAACGCTGGGAATCCATATTGGCCATGACCGTGGCAGTTCCTTAATAAGTAACGGGCAAATTGTAGCGAATATAACAGAAGAGAGGTTTGCCCGGCTAAAACTTTTTGCAGGCCTACCGGTAAGTTCTATAAACTTCTGTCTTGCTGCGGGAAAAACCTCCTTTGAAGTACTTGATTTCCTTGGGATGTCGAGTGAGGAAGCAGGCCTTAAGCTGCAGACCATCCAGAATCTGTTCAACGAACCATTTGATCAAATTATCGAGCAGAACCTGCCTTCCCGATCCATCGGCAAAAAAGGAAAGGGCATCATTAGGAACAAAACAGTATGTCAGGAATCTCCTCCGCTGTTTCTGCGGTCTTTTAATCTTAATAAAGAACTTGCCGTGCTCTCAAAATGGAGAAAGAATAAAAGGATTCTGCCTTTGGCACCGGTAAGGATATTTTACGAAGAGAATGAAGAACAATCAGATTTGTTTTTTTGTGATGCCTTTTTGGGTGTTGAAAATTCTCAAAATAAATTCCATTTCTCACCTGAACGAGCCGGAAAAGCTTTCCTTCCTGCCCTTATACCAGGGCATGGGCTGATCAGAAGGAGAAGTCGCAACTTTTTTAGAATAGGTATCTCTGTATATTTTGAACAGGAAATGTCAAAAAGAGGTCTCTGAGTTGCCAAACATGAATTATGCTTTAATTAAATTCCTGCCGTCGTTTATCCGCATCAGGTTAGAGGGACGTGTTGCATTACAAAAGATACTAGCAAACACAGGCTGGCTGTTTATCGATAAAATAATACGCATGGGAGTGGGATTGCTGGTTGGGATCTGGGTAGCCCGGTATCTGGGACCTGAGCAATTTGGCCTTTATAACTATGCACTTTCCTTTGTTGCGCTTTTTAGTGCATTGGCCACGCTGGGGCTGGATGGGATTGTAGTGCGCGATATTGTGCGGGATCCCTCTTGTAAGGATGAGACGCTCGGTACGGCTTTCGTACTTAAGCTCATTGGAGGGGGATTAACATTCTTATTCGTAGTCGGAGCGAATTCGCTGTTACGCCCTCATGACAGGTTAACACAATGGCTCGTTGGTATTATAGCGTTAGGAACAATTTTTCAGGCGTTTGACACGATTGATTTTTGGTTTCAGTCACAGGTTAAATCAAAGCATACGGTATATTCTAAGAATACCGCTTTTTTACTTATTACTTTTATCAAGATTATTTTAATACTTATAAGGCTCCGCTCATCGCCTTTGCATGGGCAGGGTTAACAGAGATTGTTTTTGGTGCAATAGGACTTGTAATAGTATATCGGATGAATGGTCATTATATAAAAGCATGGCAAATCAGCATGGCACGTGCAAAAAGTCTTTTTCGTGATAGTTGGCCATTAATATTGTCAGGCATTGTTATTATGATTTATATGCGGATTGATCAGGTAATGCTTGGTGAGATGGTGGGAAATGAGGAGGTTGGAATTTATTCAGCAGCTGTACGCCTTGCGGAGGCATGGTATTTTATTCCAATGGCTATTTCTTCTTCTGTTTTCCCAAGTGTTGTGGAATCCAGGTCAATCAGTGAAACCCTTTTTTATGAACGATTGCAAAAGCTTTACAATTTGATGGTGTTAATAGCTTATATTGTTGCTGTGCCTGTAACATTTACAGCAGGATGGGTAATAAAAATACTATTTGGTTCAGCATACCGTGGGGCTGGTCCCATGCTTGCAGTTTTAATATGGGCTGGACTGTTCGTAAATTTGGGGGTTGCCCGAAGTTCTTTCTTAACAACAATGAATTGGACCAGAATTCATTTTGTGACGGTATTTCTGGGTTGCATCATGAATGTAGTATTAAATTATTTTTTAATTCCACTTTATGGAGGAATGGGAGCAGTTATTGCTTCCTGCATCTCCTATTGGTTTGCTGCTCACGGGGCATGTTTTGTTTATAAACCGCTCTATAAAACTGGTTGTATGATGACAAAAGCGATGATTTTTCCAAGGATATGGAATGTTAAAAATAATTAAATTGCCAATCTATGGGTATTCACGAAACCAAACCTCTATTTACTTCATTGTTTAAAAAAATATTACCGCACGGTTTTTTAGAAGTGTATAGATATATAAAATTTAATGTGTTTGACGGTTACGCTATAAAATCCTATTCCCAGGAAGGTGAAGATATGATTTTGTATCGAATTTTCGAAGGACACGAATCAGGGTTTTACGTTGATATAGGCGCACACCATCCCAAGCGCTTTTCGAATACGTATTTTTTTTTATAAGCGTGGATGGTGTGGAGTAAATATAGAACCAAACTCTGAAGCAATTAAGCTATTTAAGAAGTACCGTGCCAATGATATAAATATTGAGTTAGGTGTCTCTGATCAAGCAGGAGAGTTGGTTTATTTCATGTTTAATGAGCCGGCGTTGAATTCATTTGATAAAGATTTATCAGAAAAAAGGGCATCTGGTACAAATTATTATATTATTGACAGGAAAAAAATAAAGGTTGATCGATTAGAGACAATACTCTCAGGACATTTGCCAAAAAACGTGAGCATTGATTTCATGTGTATTGACGCAGAAGGTTATGATTTAAATATTCTTAAATCTAATGATTGGGAATTGTACAGGCCAAAATGTTTGTTAGTGGAATCACTAGAATCGCGCCTTTCAAATATAGTTGATTATCCCATACACCGGTATTTAATTGGACGTGATTATGATATCTTTGCTAAGACGTTCAATACCTTATTTTATATGGATGTTCGTAAACAAGAGTTCACAAGAAAATGAAATAATTGTAGTTTAAAAAGCAGATGGTGGTGCGTTGAAAGGGACAGAGTAAATTATGCGGAGATAATAACTGGGCATGAAAACTCAGAAGTCTGGAATTTTGTCACCGTACTGATTTTACACGATATCTATAAAGAGATCTATTATCTCAACATCAAAATCGTAAAAAAATGATTTTAGCTCCAATTGCTTTATTTGTTTATAACAGGCCTTGGCATGTACAGCAAACTGTTGAAGCATTGCGAAAGAACGAATTAGCCGCGTCCAGCGAACTCTTTATATTTTCTGACGGTCCAAAATCTGAGAAGGATAGAGAAAAAGTATTTGCGGTGCGGGAATATTGCAAAACAATTACTGGCTTTAAAAGTGTGGCTCTCATTGAAAGAGCATTGAACCTCGGCCTGGCGAGTTCTATCATTACAGGAGTTACCGAGGTCATTAATAGATGTGGCCGGATAATTGTTTTAGAAGATGATATGGTTACCTCTCCGTACTTTTTAAAATTCATGAATGAGGCTTTGGAATTTTACAGAAGCGAGGAAAAAGTTATATGTGTTCATGGCTATATTTATCCCATTAAAGATGATCTACCTGAAATATTTTTTTTAAAGGGCGCAGATTGCTGGGGATGGGCTACCTGGAAGAGGGGGTGGGATTTGTTCGATCCGGATGGTGCAAAACTTTTAAAAGAAATTAAAAAGAGAAAGCTGCAAAAACAATTCAACATAAATGGGGCATATTCCTATACAAAACTGCTGGAAAATAATACTCTGGGGAGAAACAATTCCTGGGCAGTACTCTGGCGTGCCGCCACTTTCTTAAAAGACAAGCTCACACTTCATCCTGGAACGTCACTAATTCACAATATTGGAAATGATGACAGCGGAACCCATTGTAGAGTATCAAATATATTTGACACGGAAATTTCTCGTAAACCCATTTCATTAACCAAAATTCCTCTTGAAGAAAATAGTCTTATTTATAAGGAAATCGAAAAGTATTTGAAATCAAAAAAGACATCTTTCATTACTTTGGTTATTAACAGGATGAAAAGACTTACCGGGATACCATGAATGAGCGAATCAAAGAAATCATGATGGATTTTGTACCCCCGATGTTTTCAAGGATTTATCTCAACAGGACAGCACCATATGGTTTTTTCGGTAATTATTCAAGTTGGGAAGAAGCGAAAAGGGCATCTACCGGTTATGATTCTGGTCTGATATTAAATAAAGTGAAGGACTCATTGTTGAAAATTAAAACTCATGAGGCGGTTTACGAAAGAGATTCTGTATTATTCGATAGAATAGAATATTCCTGGCCTTTACTAGCGGGTTTGATGTGGATCGCTGCAAATGAAGAGGGGAAGTTAAATTTGATTGATTTTGGTGGGTCGCTCGGAAGTAGTTATTTTCAAAATAGGTTTTTTTTACAAACACTAAAAGAGGTTAAATGGAATATCGTCGAACAAAAGCATTTCGTTGAATGCGGGAAAAATCATTTCGAAGATGACGAATTAAAATTTTACGAGAGTATAGAAGAAAGTCTGAAAAAGCAAAAGCAAACACCAAACGCAATGATACTTTCCGGCGTTATTCAATATATCGAAAAACCCTATGAGTTGATTAATTATATAATAAATCAAAAATTTAAATATTTAATTATTGATAGAACATCTTTCAATAACCACAATAATGATAAGCTAGTTGTACAAAAAATTAATCCTGTCATATTCGATGCAAGCTATCCATGTTGGTTTTTAAACAAAGACAGATTTGTACAAATATTCAATAATAAATATATCCTAATGAGCGATTTTAAAAGCTTTGAAGATTCAGCGAAAACAAATGTTCCACATTTTTATGGATTTATATTCATAACTAAGTA
This sequence comes from Candidatus Brocadia carolinensis, assembly GCA_002009475.1. Taxonomy (GTDB): domain Bacteria; phylum Planctomycetota; class Brocadiia; order Brocadiales; family Brocadiaceae; genus Brocadia; species Brocadia carolinensis. The sequence goes on from AYTS01000035.1 coordinate 104,707, forward strand.
GATAAGAGAAGAGTTGAATTGTGAGAAGTTTTAAAACAGTTTATTTCGATATTGTTGGTTTTTGTAATGCAAAATGCCCTTATTGCCATAGTGGAATAAACACAATCGGGGGTGGTAGTAAAATAACCGTTGAAAAATTTAATAACACTTTAGTGAAGCTTAGAGATGAAAGGGTCATTAATAGAAGGACTGTCATAAGTTTGTATAGTTGGGGTGAACCTTTTTTACATCCGGAAATACATAACATTATCAATGGTATTAACGAACTGGATTTAAAATATGCTGTCAGTACGAATGCCTCAAGGGTTCCTTGCATCGATAGAAATTTTGTTAAAAATCTTGATCAAATAGTGTTTTCTATGCCAGGATTTTCACAAGAATCTTATAGTAAAATACATGGCCTTAATTTCCAGGATATCTTACGTAATATAGTTAAAATAGTTGAGGATTGCCGAACGTTTGATTTTAAAGGCAATTTTGTTATCTCGTATCATGTATATAAATTTAATGTTACGGAGATTAAAAAGTGTGAACTTTTTGCAAATGACAACGGAATTATTTTCCGTCCCTATTATGCGATTCTTAATCATTGGTGGATACTTCAGGATTTTATAAACAAGAGACTGCCGAAGGATGAGAGCGCCAGAATCTCTGAGGATTTGTTTAATTCGGAAGATATAGAAAGAAAAATGAGTGAGTCGCCAAAAAAATTACTTATGTCCTCAATTTGATTTTTTAATTATTGATGAAAATACTAACGTGATTACCTGTTGCCAATTGCCTAGAAATCACGGAGAGTATTCGTGTGGGACTATTTTAGAGGAAGATTTTGAAACAATTTTAAATAATAGGAAAAATCGTCAGGTATGTAAGGAGTGCGTGAGTTCGGGATTAGCTTTTTATTTAAATAATTCTATGGTAATGCCTGATTTTTATAAAAGAAGTACCAAGCAAAAGGTTCTGGCGTTAAGACAAAGAATTAAAAGGACAAAAAAAATTTATCCTTGAGTGATGTTTTAAAGATTTTTTTGTCTAAAGCTTTGATATGCTCAAGAACATTAAAAATATCTTCCGGAAAGAACAATTTTTTCCTGGCCTCCTTGGACTTTTGATAAATCCTTTTTATTTTGCAAGAAAGGGACTTTATCAGAATATTTCAAATCTTTCTCATTATATCAAAGGTGACACGCTTGATATTGGTTGTGGGCAAAAACCATATGAAAAGTTATTTAATGCCTCTCAGTATATTGGCCTAGAGCTAGATACTTTCGAAAATAGAAAGAATAAAAAGTCCGACTATTTTTACGATGGTAAATCTTTCCCATTTCATAATACTGAATTTGAGAGTGTAATTGTCAGTCAAGTCTTTGAACATGTTTTCAATCCTGACAGCTTTTTAAATGAGATACATAGGGTATTAAAACCGGGTGGAACATTGCTTATAACAGTTCCCTTTGTCTGGGATGAGCATGAGCAACCGCATGATTTTGCGCGTTACACTTCTTTTGGTTTACGGCATATATTAGAAAAATCTGGCTTTGAGATAGTCGAACACCGAAAAAGCGTCTGTGATATCAGAGTGATTTTCCAATTGCTTAATGGCTATATTTACAAGAAAACGGTCACTAAAAATATTTATGCAAACATGTTTATTACAGCTTTTTTAATGTCCCCGGTTAACATTGTGGGCGAGTTGTTTTCTAAAGTATTACCAAAGAATGAAGATTTATACCTTGATAATGTAATTCTGTTAAAGAAGAAAACGTCAGTATGAGAGATTTCCGGGAATTTACTAACGCAAAAGTGCTTATCACCGGAGGGCTTGGATTCATCGGTTCCTCACTTGCCCAGCGATTAGTTATGCTTGATGCCAGAGTTACCTTAGTGGATAGCCTTATACCCCTTTATGGAGGCAATCTTTTTAATATTCATGATATAAGAGATCAGGTAACCGTCAATATCAGCGATGTCCGTGATCCTTATGCAATGGCATATCTTATTCAGGGGCAAGACTATTTGTTTAATCTGGCAGGACAAACCAGCCATATAGATTCTATGAATGATCCACAAATCGACCTTGATATTAATGCGTCAGCACAGTTATCCATTCTTGAAGCCTGTCGTAAGCACAATCCAGATATAAAAATTGTTTTTGCCAGTACCCGCCAAATTTATGGCAAACCAGAGTACCTGCCGGTTGATGAGAAACATCCGATTCGCCCTGTCGATGTGAATGGTATTAATAAACTTGCAGGAGAATGGTACCACCTGCTTTATAACAACGTTTATAAAATCCGGGCCTGTGCGCTGCGATTAACAAATACCTATGGTCCTGGTATGCGAGTAAAGGACGCCCGGCAGACATTTCTGGGAATTTGGGTGAGGAATCTCATTGAAGGAAAACCGATTAAAGTATTTGGCGACGGATTACAATTGCGGGATTTTAATTACGCTGATGATGTGGTGGATGCCCTCCTACTGGCGGCAATTAACCCAAAAGCAGATGGTGAGGTGTTTAATTTAGGGAGTACGGAATATATTAATCTGAAAAATTTGGCTGCTCTGCTGATCGAAATCTTTCGGGATGGGACATATGAAATTGTACCTTTCCCTTCCGATCTCAAGGCAATCGATATTGGGGATTATTACAGTGACTACACTAAGATTAATCAATCATTGGGATGGTTGCCGCATGCTTTCCTTAAGGACGGCTTGAAGAGAACCTTGGAATATTACGTTTGCAACAGAAATCACTATTGGGAATCAGCATGATTTTGATGAATAACTTCCAGGCAGAACCTGTGGAACTTATACAACAAGAAATTGCAGGTGTTGAAAAGGTAATTAAGTCTGGTTGGTATATACTGGGAAATGAAGTTAAGAATTTTGAGTCAGCCTGGGCGAATCGCTGCAGGGTAAACTATGCAATCGGAGTCGGGAACGGAATGGATGCCATTGAGATAGGTTTGCGAGCCCTTAATATTGGTACTGGGAATGAAGTGATTACTACCCCAATGACTGCCTTTGCCACCGTGTTAGCTATTATTCGCGCGGGTGCAACACCTGTCCTTGCTGATATTGATCCCGAAACGGCTTTGTTAGATCCTGTGAGCGTTGAACGATGCTTGTCATCCCGGACCAAGGCTGCCTTGCTTGTTCATCTCTATGGACAGGTGAAAATATGGATATATGGGGTGCGCTTTGTGAGCGCGCCAATATCCATTTGCTGGAAGACTGCGCACAATCTCATTTGGCCTCTTGGGGAAATAAGGTCGCCGGAGTTTTTGGTGCCTGGGGTGCTTATAGTTTTTACCCAACCAAAAATCTGGGCACGTTGGGTGACGGGGGGGCAATCATCACCAATTCAGAAGAGACAGCAAATCAGGCCAAAATACTCCGTAACTACGGGCAATCCCAGCGTTATCACCACACAGCGCTTGGCTTGAATAGTCGTCTCGACGAAATACATGCTGCAATCCTGACAGCTCGCCTGGGTTGGTTTGATTCTTTTACCGCCAGACGCAAGGAAATTGCAAGAGCCTACTTCGATGGCATCAAAAATCCACTCGTTCGCTTAATGGCCAAACCGATAGATAGTGAAAATCATGTTTATCATCTTTTTGTAATTTTATGTAAAGAGAGAGACCGTCTTAGCTGTTACCTTCGGGAACGTGGGGTGGATAATCTCGTTCACTATCCAGTGCCCGTTCACCAACAAGCGCCATGCAGAAGCATACGGTGCGATCCAAAAGGTTTGATTCACGCTGAAGATCATGCTGCTAGTTGCCTCTCCATACCCTGTCATCCTCAGATGAGGGATGACGATGTCTGCAAAGTGATAGAGGTTATTAATGTATTCAAATAAGTCTACAGAGCACTTTGTTACTTTATTTGATAACAAATTTTTGCCTTTGGGTATGGCACTCCATGATTCACTGATGACTCATGCGCAACCTTTTCATTTATGGATTTTGTGCATGGACGAACTGATTGAAAATCAACTGAAGCTCATTTCCTTATCCAACGTGACACTAATTCCACTTCAAGCAATTGAGACAAAAGAGCTATTGTCTGTAAAACCTGGAAGGACACCGGGTGAATACTGCTGGACATTGACGCCTTTCACGCCCCAGGCCGTATTTGATAGAGATCAAAGTGTTGCGCGCGTTACGTATTTAGACGCGGACGTTTTCTTTTTTGATGACCCGCGAATATTGCTCAACGAATTAAGTAAAAGTGGAAAACACGTCTTGATTACCGAGCACGCCTATGCTCCAGAATATGATCAATCACATGCAAGTGGTCGGTTTTGTGTTCAATTTATGACTTTTAGAAAGACGCAACAAGCTGCAAAGGTCATGAAGTGGTGGCAGAACCGATGCCTGGAATGGTGTTTCGATCGGCTGGAAGACGGTAAGTTTGGTGATCAAAAATATCTCGATTGCTGGCCTGAGTTATTTGGCGACATAGTGCACATTGTGCGGCAGGTTGAAAAAACTTTAGCTCCGTGGAATGTATTGTCCTTTGAGAAAAAGTCAGGTGCAAAAATGCATCCTGTTTTTTATCACTTTCAAACCTTAAGAATTATCAGTCCACGTAAGATTCGCCTGTATCATGGTTACAAGATTGGAAAACTGGGGTTAGGTTTATATGATCTGTATTTAAAGAATTTACACAAGTGTTTCACGGTTCTAAACACCTATCACATAGAGGTGCCTTATATTAAACTAAAAAAAGGGCAAATGGGAGATATTGCGTTATCTTAAAAGAAGAATAACTAGAGTATTGCGATTTGCTACGATTGATTATTTGTAGCTGTATAAAGACGAATGAGGGCATGCAGAGCCGACAATAACCGCAAAGATGCTCAACCTCCAATGCATATAAAATATTATCACAGAGGCTATATGAGATAGCGCTGGGATATGAGGACTTGAATAACCATGATCAGTTGAGGATAGACCCATTGTTGGTGGTTTTATGCAAAAAGAAGGCTCTATCTCTCGATATATGCATTTTGGTGGTATGTCCCGGTGATGTTCCAAGGTAATCTTTAATTTATTCAATTCATGGCAGGACAATCGAAAAATCAAGCTGGTGAAGCAACCTTGTAACGTATCCTGAGACCTTTTGATATCACACATTACCCTCGGTGAGCAATGCGGGTTAAACAGTGTTCTGGAATTATCTTGAGAATGGTGCATAAAAATCTTATATTGAATGTTTCCAATTTTACCATGTGGAATCTTCAGTCTTAGAAATGTGAAGACGGAGAGATGAAGAGTAATGAGAAAAAAGCTGCTTTAACCTCTGAAACGACAAAAAAAAATATTGTTTTTCTTCCGCCTCCTTTTACCTTTTCCTAACTATGAAAAAGTCCATTATTGCTCGCGGTATCCGGGTAAATAATTTAAAAAATATTAACCTTGAAATACCCCATAAAAAGTTTGTGATAATTACGGGTGTCAGTGGTTCCGGCAAGTCCAGCCTTGCATTTGATACCCTCTTTGCTGAGGGACAAAGACGGTATGTGGAATCATTTTCAGCTTATGCACGTCAATTTCTGGAAAAGATGGATAAGCCCGATATAGACCATATTGAAGGGATTCCCCCGGCAATAGCCATCCAGCAGAAAAACCCTGTTAAAAACCGGCGTTCAACCGTTGGCACCGCCACGGAGATCAATGATTACCTGAGATTATTATTTGCACGGATTGGCAAGACCTATTGTGCTAACTGCAAACGGCACGTTCAGATTGACAGTGTTTCTCATATCGTTGAAACCGTACTTTCATTGCCGGAAGGCACACGGTTTCTGATTGCTTTCCCGATTACCGTTAGCCAGAAGGTATCAGGGCAGGAGCAGACGAATCTCCTCAAAGAGCGTGGACTGGTAAGGGTTCTTGCGGATAATACCATAGTTGATATAACTGAGACGGTACAAGACTGGGATATCAGAAATGCAAAGTCAGTTTATGGAATTGTCGATCGGCTGACGGTTAAAGACGTGATTAAGGAACGCCTTGCCGATGCACTGGAAACTGCGTATCGTTTCGGTTCCGGACAGGCAAGTGTTTTTCTTAATCTCCAGAATTCTTCTGTACATTCCGGTATGCATGCCCAAGGGAACCCGGTGACTATTCAAGGTTCTCCATGGATTGAGCTCAAATACAGCAAACAATTCCTGTGCAGTTATTGTGCCCTTGAATATCCAGAGCCCGTTCCTGTTTTGTTCTCATTTAACAATCCCATCGGCGCCTGCCCTAAATGCCAGGGCTTTGGATATACGATTGAGATTGATATGGATAGCGTCATACCGGATAAGCAGAAGACGCTGAAGGAAGGGGCCATAGCCCCATGGAATACACCTACGTACCGCTCCATGTATGAATCGCTGGAAAAGGTGGCTGCCGAATATCATATTCCTCTGGATGTTCCCTTCCGCAAGTTAACAAAAGAACAGGTAAATTTGATTTGGGAAGGGGCAGGAGATTTCTGCGGTATTTGCGACTTTTTTGCCTGGTTAGAGCAGCGAAAATATAAGATGCATGTCCGCGTATTTTTAAGTAAATACCGGGGATATACCTTATGTCCCGTTTGCGGTGGGAAGCGTTTACAGCGTCAGGCGTTGAACGTAACGATTAACCAAAAAAACATAGCAGACGTTTGCGCTATGACGATTGATGAGGCATACCAATTTTTCGTGGGGCTTCAGCTTACTGAATACGAAAAAAATATTGCCCATGTGTTGTTGCGGGAAATAGAAAAACGGCTGGATTGCATGATAAAAGTTGGACTGGAATATCTTACCCTTGACCGTATGACTCGCACGCTTTCCGGCGGTGAAGCCCAAAGGGTCAACCTTACAACGTCTCTCGGTTCATCGCTGGTCAATACCCTTTATATCCTGGATGAACCCAGTATTGGTCTCCATCCAAGAGATACCACCCGTTTAATCCAGATACTTGAGCGATTACGGGATATCGGAAATACGGTTGTTGTCGTGGAGCATGACCAGGAGGTTATCAGGAAAGCCGACGAGATCATTGATTTGGGGCCGGGCGCCGGTGAAAATGGCGGTGTGATTGTTTATCAGGGTTCTTTTAAGAATTTATCCGCCCGAAATGGATCGCTTACAGGACAGTATTTAAAAGGTGATAAGGCAATTAAGATACCTTCCCGCCGGAGAACGCCCAGCGCCAGGGCTATTGTTTTGAAAGGCGCATCACAAAACAATCTGAAGAATATAGAGGTAACCTTTCCCCTGAATATGCTGGTGTGCGTAACGGGAGTCTCCGGATCAGGCAAAAGTACCCTCGTCCAGGACACCTTGTATGGAGCAATTAAAAAAAAGGGGGAAGGATATACGGGATTCATTGGAAAACATGAAAGCATCAAAGGCATACAGTTTATTCGCGATGTTGTCCTTGTTGATCAGTCTCCTATAGGGCGTACCCCTCGCTCGAATCCCATTACGTATATAAAAATATTTGACGAAATCCGGAAACTCTTTGCATCAACGCGGGATGCAAGAATTCGAAATCTGAACAGCGGTTCCTTTTCGTTTAACGTAGCAGGTGGCAGGTGCGAACAGTGTGAAGGCGCTGGTTCCATCAGGGTTGATATGCAGTTTCTTGCAGATATCTATGTTACGTGCGACAAATGTGACGGGAAACGATTTACGAAAAAGGTGCTCGATGCAAAATACAAAAATAAAAATATCCACGAAGTCCTCGAAATGACGATAAACGAGGCATTCATTTTCTTTTATGATTCTCCCCGTATCACGAAAGGGCTAAAATTTCTTCAGGATACTGGGTTAGGCTACTTGAGGTTAGGGCAGCCAGCTACAACCTTGTCGGGCGGAGAGGCACAACGATTAAAGATTGCCACTTACATAGCCCAGGAAAATCCTGATGCGATGCTTTTTATCTTCGATGAGCCAACGATCGGATTACATATGGACGATGTTCAAAAACTGCTCATCTGTTTTCAGGGATTGATTCAATCCGGACATTCCCTCATTGTCGTAGAACATAACCTCGACGTCATTAAATCAGCCGATTATATCATCGATCTTGGCCCGGAAGCCGGCAGTGCGGGGGGATATGTCGTCGGTTGCGGTACACCGGAAGAGATATCACGCATTGAAGCAAGTTACACAGGAAGATACCTAATGCCTTACTTTTCCTGAGCATCCCGGTGCTTTTTTTGATTGGGCATTGGCAGCGCCCTAAGTTTTCCTCATTGCAGGGCGACAGGTCTGATCGTGCTAGCGTGCCGGGGTGTGTTGCAAAAAAAAACACACCCCCTTTGTTGTTCGGCCGAGCTTACAACGAAGTCTGTGTTCGCCCGTATCCGGAATGAAAGATTCCTGCTACCATGAAATTCAGCAAAAAAAATATTCTGTTGATCGTCAGTATTCTAGCCAGTGTCGTGTGTACCTGGTTGTTTATAAGAAGTATCGAATGGGCGCTTTTAAAAAATGCCTTACGGGGTGCAAACTACTGGTTTATCATCCCAACGCTCATTTTAACTCTGGTCGTTTATGTCGTAAGGGCAATCCGGTGGCGCGGATTACTGTCGCATATCAAAGTAATCTCGGTAATGAATTTATTGTCGATAACCTTCATCGGCTTTATGGCAAACAATATCCTCCCTGCCCGGGTGGGAGAAGTTTTAAGGCCGTTTATCCTGACGAAAAAGGAAAATGTAAAATTTTCAACTTCTTTCGCCACGGTAATTGTTGAGCGGATTTTTGACATGCTGGGACTCATCATCTTTACCGTAGCCATTATTGCCTTGCTGCCTCATCCCCCACATCATGGTCTTGCGTACGTTTCCACAAGTCAGGTGAGTGCTATCAATGAGTCAATAATCCCTTCCCTGAAAAAATGGACTGAAGTATTTGCTGTGGTGGGGGTCTTCACTATGATCTCCTTGTTTTTTGTCGTGATTAAGCCAGATTTCTTCAAAAACATACTCTTCAGGTGTTGCTTCTTTCTACCGCATAAAATCAAGGACAAAGTCCTGGGATTGTATGAATCCTTTGTTTATGGTTTGAAAATCCTGGAAAACAAAATACAGACGGTATGGATACTGGCGCTCTCGCTCTTCATCTGGGTTCTTGGCGGAGCAGAAATATATCTCCTGGGGTTTTCCTTCCACATGCATCTCCCCTTTGTTGGTGCGTGTCTTGTCGCTGTGTGTCTTGCGCTGGCGGTTGCCCTGCCCCAGGCCCCTGGCTATATTGGTGTCTTCCATATCGCAGTGCTAAAATCGTTACATATTTTCGGAATAGAAACCTCTGCTGCCCAGAGTTATGCCATTGTCTTGTGGGCTATCAGTATCTTTCCTTCTACTCTTATGGGTTTTTTCTTCCTCTGGCGGGAAGGCATTGCCTTCCGTGAGGTGATCAGACTGGAAGAAGAAATTGCCGAAGGAACGCTTGAAAAACTGGAAGGGGTAACAAGAGACATAAAATGAATCAAAAAGTACTCTTCTTCGGTTTTTTTTTGAAGAAGAATCAGAAGTTCATTATCCCTTTTGAGCCAGATGTCCATGGATGTTTTCTGCGAAATCATCGCCCGTGAAATTGCTTGACAAATTTTACCTAGCTGCTAGAATACGCTGTCTTGTATTCATTATTTCCCGATTGCTGATGCTTCGGCGGGATACTTGATTAATTCTCTTATACTAAGAAAAAGCAAAAGGATACATATCTATGGCTATCACGGTTGGTATAAATGGTTTTGGAAGAATCGGGCGGAATGTCTTTCGTGCAATTGCACAACGGGGGGGAATGGACGTTTTGGCTGTGAACGATCTTGCCGATTCAAAGTCGCTGGCGCTATTGTTGAAGTATGATTCGGTGCACGGCAGATTTGATGGAAATATAGAGGCAAAAGAAAAATCGTTGTTTGTGAATGGCAAGGAAGTTAAATTGCTCATGGAAAAAGACCCCGCAAAGTTGCCATGGAAAGCCCTTGGAGTAGATATTGTCATTGAATCAACCGGGCTGTTTACATCCCGTGCAGAATGCGCCAAACATCTGGATGCCGGTGCCAAAAAGGTGATCCTTTCTGCGCCTGCAAAAGACAAAATTGACGCAACAATTGTCGTTGGGGTTAATAATCAGGACCTGAAACCGGAGCACAAGATTGTATCCAATGCATCATGCACAACAAATTGTCTGGCGCCCCTGGCAAAAGTAGTAAATGACAATTTCGGTATTGAAAAGGGTCTCATGACCACCATTCACGCATACACGAACGACCAGCGTATCAGCGACCTCATCCATAAAGACCTCCGGAGGGCAAGGGCTGCTGCGGTAAATATTATTCCAACGACAACTGGTGCTGCCAAGGCCATCGGAGAGGTAATTCCTTCACTAAAGGGCAAGTTGGACGGTCTGGCGATGCGTGTGCCTGTTGCTAATGGTTCTGTCACAGATTTAGTCGTGATTGTTTCAAAGGATGTTACGGTAGAAGCTATTAATGCAGCCATGAAAAAGGCTGCTGAAGGGGAGCTGAAGGGTATTCTGGAATATTGTGTAGATCCCATCGTCTCTTCAGACATTATTGGGAACACCCATTCAAGCATCTTTGACTCAGGCCTCACTTACGTAATCGACAAACGTATGGTAAAAGTAGTGTCCTGGTATGACAATGAATGGGGATTTTCAAATCGTATGGTAGACCTTGTAGAGTTAATTGCCCGGCAATAAGTCTGTAAAACAGTAGCCATCGTCCGCCATCCATCATAAACGAACCAATATTTTATGCATAAATTATTCATTAAAGACATTGAAGTGCGAAGAAAAAGGGTAATGGTCCGGACGGACTATAACGTACCCTTAGATGAAGAAGGAAATATTACTGATGATACCAGGATAAGGGCAACCTTACCGACGATCAACTATCTGCTGGATGAAGAGGCAAAGGTGATTATCGCTTCGCATCTGGGCAGGCCTGAGGGAAAAGCGAATCCTAAATACCGCCTCAAACCCGTGGTGAGGCGGCTGCAGCGCTTTCTCGGTGAAAAGGTAAAGATAATTCTTGCAGAGGACTGTATCGGTGCAATGGTAAAAAAACAAATCGAAGAAATGCACAGCGGTGACGTGATGGTGCTCGAAAATTTACGGTTTCACCCTGGTGAAGAAAAAAACGATCCGTCATTTGCAAAAGAGCTGGCTAGCCTGTGTGATGTATTTATTCAAGACGCCTTTGGGAACTGTCACCGAAAACATGCCTCCATGGTCGGTGTCGATAGTTATGTACCATCAGCAGCCGGATTCCTGCTCAAAAAAGAGATGGATTATTTCGAGAAGGCCGTCAACAACCCGATGCGTCCGGTGGTGGCGTTGTTAGGAGGCGCAAAGGTTTCTGATAAGATAAAGATCGTTGAAAATCTGTCCAAAAAGATGGATAAGGTGCTTATTGGAGGCGCAATGGCCTTTACCTTCCTTAAGTCCCAGGGTTTTTGCGTTGGAAAATCCCTGGTTGAGGACAGCATGCTCGACGTGGTGAAAAATTTGATGGATATCTCCAGAAAAAATGGCACCAAACTGTATTTGCCGGTTGACTTTGTTGTTGCCGAAAAATTTGATGGCCAGGCAGAAACGAAGGTTGTTCCTTATCAGGAAATTCCGGAGAAATGGATTGCCCTTGATATTGGCCCTGCTACGACAAAGTTATTTATCGAAGCACTCCAGGATGCAAAGACGATTGTCTGGAATGGCCCGATGGGCGCATTTGAATTCGATGCTTTTAGCCGCGGAACTTACGCTATGGTGGATGCCGTAACGAGCTCTCACGCATCAACAATCGTAGGCGGTGGCGACACCGATATGGCATTTCATAAATCAGGAAAAATGCATGAAGTGTCTTTTATCTCCACGGGAGGCGGGGCATTTCTGAAATTATTAGAGGGAGGAGAACTCCCCGGAATTGCATCTCTGTCAGACCGGAGAAAAAATCCAAGAGAAGCTTCTCCTTCGCAATCCTGACCCGTACAGGAGCAAGTGAAAAAGGAAGAACAAACTATTCCCCTTTTACTTTGAATCATATGAAAAGCACAAAGCAGGAAAATATATGCAACCAGCAATTAAGATTGCGGCATCAATTCTTGGCGCCAATCCTGTCAGATTAGAAGAAGAAATCAAAAAAATAGAACAGGCCGGCATTGATTTAATACATATCGACGTAATGGACGGCCATTTTGTTCCCAACATTACGATGGGACCTTTCATCGTTGAGGGTATCCGGCGTATTACCGATGTGCCTTTGGATATTCACCTGATGATTGAACACCCAGAACGCTATGTGAATGCCTTTGCTGCAGCGGCACGGGCTGGTGACCTGATAACCTTCCATAGAGAGACAACAGAAGAGCCCAAAGAGATTGTTGAACTCATTAAAAAGACAGGATTAAAAGCCGGTGTGTCGCTGAATCCGGATACCCCGACCGAGACGGTTGAAGACCTTTTGGATGTACTCGATCTGGTGCTTGTTATGTCCGTGAATCCAGCTTTGCCGGACAACGGTTCATCCCAAAAGCCTTGCCAAAGATTGCAAGACTACGCAGTATCGCGCCTGATGAAATGGATATTGAAGTGGATGGCGGTATTACCACGGAAACCGTTTCACAGGCTGCTCAACAAGGTGCAAATGTGATTGTTGCAGCCTCTGCAATTTTCAAGGCTGACGATCCCGTCAATGCAATCAAAACCCTCAGACAAACGGCAGAACAAGCGGTAAAAAGGGAATGTACTCAGAAAGCAAACGCGTAGGCCCTGTATCCGTGTCTGAAACGGAGATTATTGTGGTGAACGATGCCTTTTGTCAAAAAACATCTTGTTTTTTTTATAAAAAGCTTATAAACTAGGATAATCTATTTTACGGTATCAAGGTTTCTAAAAATACCGGTGGGTAGATGGCATTATTACATAGTAAGTGCATAAAGAAAGTTATCATTGCGAGGGTGCTAGCCCGAAGCAATCACCGCCAGGATTGCCATTCCAGGCAAAGCGAGGAAGCTCTTGGGTTTGCTTCGCTTGGGCTCGCAACTTCGGCTTCGCAGAGGTTACCCTGAGTAAACCAAATGTGCTTGTATCGACCAGCGCATGTTAACTTATTTCATACATTTACTATATAATCCAATATCATGGGAAAAAAGATTTTATAAAAAGGATTTTTACGCGCTATCAGGAATTGATCCTGATAGAGAGACCGTTCTTTCAGAACTTTATCATGCATTTATAATAATAGCCAAGAGGCTTTCTTATGGTGTTTTTTAGAAAAAAGAAGGACATGCCCAATGGTTTGTGGGTGCGCTGCGATGGCTGTAGCAGCATGCTTTTTAAAAAAAACCGTTGAAGATGCAATGTTCGTTTGCCCGGAATGCAACTACCATTTCCGGATATTTAGCAGAGACCGGTTGAATCTCCTGATCGACGAAAATAGTTTCGAGGAAATGTGGCCGAACATGGCGCCGTGCGACCCACTCAACTTTAAAGATAGAATAACGTACCCTGAACGGGTGACCGAAGAACAACAAAAAACGGGTCTAAAAGAGGCTGCAATTGTCGGAAAGGGAAAAATCAACGGCAAGGAAGTAATGATGGGAATCACCGATCCGGGCTTCATTATGGGAAGCATGGGGTCGGTTGTTGGAGAAAAAATAGCCCGTGTCGCGGAAAAGGCAATGGAATTGAGATTGCCTCTTATTATTATTTCGGGTTCTGGCGGTGGTGCCAGGATGCAGGAGGGAGTATTTTCCCTTATGCAAATGGCGAAAACCAGCGCTGCCATTGCCCGGTTTCAGGATGCCGGTGGCTTGTATATATCGATTCTGACAGATCCGTCTCTGGGTGGCGTCATGGCCAGTTTTGCATCGCTGGCCGATATCACGATAGCCGAGCCAAAGGCATTGATTGGTTTTGCAGGGCCCAGGGTTATTCAGGAGACAATCAAACGCTCACTTCCGAAAGGTTTTCAGACCGCGGAATTTTTGTTAGAGCACGGCTTCCTGGATATGATTGTCCCTCGTCAGGACATGAAAAAGGAGTTGTTCAGACTGATTGCTTATTTGCAATAATCTTACAAAAAATAAAAGGTTCCCCTGTAGCTCAATGGTAGAGTAGCCGGCTGTTAACCGGATGGTTGTAGGTTCGAATCCTACCGGGGGAGCCAATTCATTTAGGAAAACGAATTGGGTAGAGACTCTTTATGAAAAATCAGATATCCTGCCCAACACACGTGCATATAATTTTTTTCCTCTAAATGGCTCAAAAATGTTTTGTAACAGTTCATCCACTGGTGTGAAAGAAATAAATTCATAGGGGGTACTTTTTTCTGACTTCATACCGTTTCATTTGTTCTACTCCCCGTCATGGAAACAACCATGACAATACATGGACGGCACAGCACGTCCTCTGATTCCAGCGAATTACCATTGTTTTCCGGAGATAGCTCACCCACCAACGCAACACCCTGTCGCGCGAGCAACTCATCGCCTTAGCTCAACCGGTACATCTGGAGATGTGCTCCTTCTTGGAAAACAGCCGCAATGCTCCTTCACGGAACGTCTCAAAGTTTTCCTGCCAGCCCCTGGCACTTATAAAACATAACAAAAAATGCAAATTTTTGTTTCACTTGCATGCTACAAGTAACCGTATTTTATGGTTCATGAAAATTGGCAAAATTATACCATGGAACACGAAAGACTGAAGTATTTTGTAAACTTACCGACGGTGAAAATAAAACGGCAATGATAACACAATCGCTATTGTTGTTGCCGCAATTACTGTTAATTCCACATGGTATATCAGCCAACCACAAATTACCAATCCTGTAACAGGAACAGCATATCCACCAGGTATCATATAACTCCTCGGCTGCTCTGCACGGTACCTTCTCAATATAATAACTGCTAAGCAGGTAGGAAGATATTGGAGAATACTTACCATGACGCTTGCTGCAATCAGATATTTGAAGCTGCCTGTCAGACTTAATGCCAGTGTCAAGACGGTGTTGAGGAGAATAGCCAAATATGGAGTATGATACGTCCGATGTAACCTGGAAAATATTCTCGGGAGAAACCCATCAACAGCAAGTGCATAGAGGCTCCTGGGACTGGTCAGGGCAATTCCGGCATTGATACCTCCAATAGAAAGCAACGCTCCTGCACCGATAAGGATGCCGCCGGTCTTTCCCATAAAATGCTGAGCAGCATCCGCCAAAGGTTTGTCGGATGAGGCGAGTGCGGGGAATGTTCCTGCAGCTACGATCTGAATGGTAACGTATAAACCCGTGACGAACATGAGTACAAAGAACAGTGCTCGTGGAATGTCCCTTTGGGGGTGCCGCATTTCTCCTGCTGGTACCGCAATGAACTCGAATCCGGTATAGGCATACAAAGCCATAATGATGGTTGCAGAGAAATTATCCCCGTGCACTGCTGGCGGTATCTCCCCTTCCCATATTGACACAGGAGAATCATTTCCATGGATAAAAAAAAGTCCCACAACACTGAAGATAAACAAAGACAGGAGTTTTCCCACGGTGAAAAAATTAATGGTTCTTGCCCCGGGTTTTATCCCAAAGTAATTGATGGTGCTTAATCCTCCAACGAGGAGAACGGCAAACAGGTTGCTTATCCATGAACTTTTTGTTGGGAGAAAATACCCTGCATACAGCGAAAACCCGCTGGCGACCGAGGCCCAGCCGATGATGGATGAAAGCCACATCATCCAACCCACTAAAAAACCCGCAATGGGACCAAGTGCCTCTCTTGCATAGAGGTATGCCCCGCCGGTTGCACGGTACCTACCTCCCAGCTCTGCAAAGCAGAGGGCGATAACAAAGCACAAGACGCCGCACGCGGGAAAAACCCACACCGCATCATGTCCGGCGAGGCCTGCAAGCTGACCCGGTAACAGAAAAATTCCGGCGCCTACCACACTGTTAATCCCCAAACAGGCCACATCAAAAAACCCTAGCACCCTCTTAAGTTCATGCTTTTGCATATCATTCTGTTTTATCGTATGCTGTATTAATTTCAGATTGACGTATGCTCATTATACTATATAATCTATGTTTCCCGTTTTTGTTTTTGAATTTTTGCACGTTTTTACAAGTTACCTTTTTCACGAAAGAGCACAAATTATTATGAGAAATAATGCCTGGCATGCGTATTTGCTGTTTTCTGTAATGGTGGTTCTTTTTTGCGGTACCCTTGGTTGTAGCAAGAAAGAATCCGGCACACAACACTCCTCCCAGGATACTCCTGCCGTTAAGTTTGAGGGAGATGTCCCATCTGTCCATAAAAAAACAATGGCAGACGAAGAGATTGAAAAAAACAAAAAGCTACTGGAGTTAAATCCTAACGATGCCGTTATCCATTACAATCTGGGCTTATTATACGAAGAAAAGGGGATGCTTGAAGAATCGCTGGCTGCATATAAAAAGGCATCGGAACTCAACCCTGCGATGGTTGAAGCTTTGGTTGGACAGGGTAATATTCTGAATAAAAAAGGAAAATCGGATGAGGCGATTGACCTCTTTAAAAAAGCAATTGACAGTAACTCCCATTACGCAGCAGCATATGAGGGGCTTGGGCTTGTGTATGTCCATAAGAAACAGGAAGAGGATGCGATCAAGTCGTTTAAGAGGGCTATCGATATCAATCCTGGCATGGTGAACTCAAGATACAATCTCGGTATCCTCTATGCAAAAAAGGCACAATTCAACGAGGCAGTTGAGGAATGGACTAAGGCCCTAGAAATCAATCCGCAAAAGATAGAGATATACTACAACCTCGGTATTGCCTATACTAAGCTTGGGAAACTGGACGATGCTATTTCTGTTTGGCAAAAGGCATTGGCGATTCGCCCGGACATGGCAGACTTTCATTATGTGATAGGACTGGTATATAAAGAAAAGGGAGATTTTGAAAAAGCCGAAGCCTCTTTGAAAAAGGCGCTTGAGGTTAATCCTGATTTGGCAGAGGTACACAAGGTGCTTGAGGAACTATATCGTTCCAAGGGAATGCTTGGCGACGCAGACCGTGAGGCGGAACTTTATAAAAGCCGGTCCAGCCCGCATCATTAAACCAAAAATGTTAGATAAACTCCTGAGGATACAGCAGAAGGTTCACAAAAAAATCATTGGGCTCATGTCGGGGACGTCGGCAGATGGCATAGACGCCTGTCTTGTGGAAATCTCGGGGAGTGGCATGCGTACAAAGGCGAATATCCTGGCCTTTGAGACCTATCCATATGACGAGGCTACACGAATTGCTATATTCGAAGCCTGTAATCCAAAAACAGGTACCGTTGCTATGGTTTGCCGGCTAAATTTTTACCTCGGAAAACTCTTTGCAGACGCAGTAAAATCTATTGCTAAGAAAGCGCAAGTACCTCTTGCTGATGTTGATCTCATTGGTTCACACGGGCAGACGATTTGTCACCTGCCCGATAACGCAATCGTGCAAAAGGCAAAAAAAGAGATTGGTGGTTTACCTTTTCTTCCTTCGACGCTGCAAATCGGCGAACCATCTGTCATTGCCCAAGAGACCGGCATTACCACGGTGGCGGACTTCCGCCCGCGAGATATGGCTGCCGGCGGACAAGGTGCGCCACTCGTGCCGTATGCAGATTTTATCCTTTTCCGGGATAAAGAAAAAGGTCGTGCTTTGCAAAATATCGGAGGAATTGCTAACGTTACCTTCCTGCCTTGTAACTGCAATATGAATGAGGTTGTCGCCTTTGACACCGGTCCGGGAAACATGGTGATCGATCGTATCGCCGAACTTGTCTCAAACAATAGCTGTCATTTTGATGAAGGCGGCAAATTTGCTGCAAAGGGACAGGTGAATGATCGCCTTTTGGCAGGCCTTCTTGCCCATCCGTATTTATCCAGACCCCCCCCAAAGAGCACGGGGCGGGAAGAATTTGGAGAGCCATTTACTGATAAGCTTTACAAAGATGCTGTGACATCCGGCATTGAAGGTTTGGATATCCTGGCAACCGTAACTGCCTTCACGGCCCACACTATCGCTGATAGTTACCAGCAATGGATTTTACCAAAGCATCATATCTCTGAAATAATCATTTCTGGTGGAGGAGTTCATAATGCTACCCTCATAAAATTTCTTATGCACTATTTTCCATCCTCCACGAAAATACATTCCATTGATGACTTTGGTGTGACATCCAACGCTCGGGAAGCCCTTGCCTTTGCCATTCTTGCTAATGAAACGCTCTCTGGGAATCCCAATAATCTCACCGGTGTTACCGGGGCAAGGGAAGCAGTTATTCTGGGAAAGATTATATGGTGAATATTTTTTGAAAGCTACGAGGAACAAATTCGAGATTTTTAATGTGCTTCGTCGTTTTTGATCTTTGTATTGGATCTGATGTCTAGCCTTTTATTCCCAGATTTTGATTTTTCTCCCGACATCCCTTCTCACGGCACCATGCCATAGTGTTTCACACTATCAACATTCTTTTAATATTTCATCTGCTTTGGTACTTATTGGTTATTTTGCACCCACTCCAGAAAATACAGAGGGTATTGTCTTAAGAAGTATTTTAAAATCAAGCCATAGTGACCAGGTGTCAATATACTCTAAATCCAGCTTCATCCATTCGTTGAAATCCGTGATCGTGTTTCTTCCGTATGCCTGCCAGAGGCAAGTTATGCCAGGCCGCATACTCAGCCGTCTTTTTTGCCAGGGTTTATATCTCTCTACTTCCGATGGAATAGGCGGTCTTGGTCCCACAAGACTCATATCTCCTTTAAATACGTTCCATAATTGCGGAAGTTCATCTAGGCTGAATTTCCTTAAAACCTTGCCTACCGTGGTCAATCTTGGGTCATCCGTCATTTTAAAGACAGGGCCATCCATCTCATTATACTGAAGGAGGTCGGTAAGTTTAGATTCGGCATCCTGAACCATGGTTCTGAACTTATAAAGTTCGAACCTCCTGCCGTTAATGCTGCATCTTTTCTGCCTAAAAAATATATCTCCCTTTGATGTTGCCTTTACAAGTATGGATATGGTTGCAAAAAGTGGTGACAATGCTATGAGCGCAACACCAGAAGAGATTGTATCAAAAAGGCGTTTAATCAAAAGACGTAGTAATTGGTCTGGGGTGCTCTCAAAAGAAAGGATGGGGAGGTTGTCCAGGTGGCTATATTTTGCCTTTGACAACTTAAGTTCAAATAAATCCAGGGCAATGCTTACTTTTAATCCCTCAATCTCACATCTATACATTAAATCTTCAATCTTGCTCAACCAGGAGCGTGGAACAATAAACATGACCTCATCTACTACATTATCTTTGATTATATTGGGCACGTCCTTAAAAGTACCAATTACTTTGTGCCCACAAAGTATCGTGTTTGCCTTGTTAGCATCCTCATCTACAAGACCGACAATGTGAATACCCCACTCGCTATGCTTGTTAATCAGATTTGCAAAATACTGAGCCCTTTTTCCTGTACCAATGACCAAAATATTTCTTGTGTTTAAGCCTTTCTTGCGCTGATATCTAAAGTATAATATTAGAGCTCCCTTTTCAGTGCTGATAAATATTGCCGCAAGAGAAAAGGAATAAAATATGTGCAGCCTGCTGACCGATTCGATATTTGTGATGAAAACAAAGCTTCCAAAAAGACTGCCACCAATCAGGGTTGTTTCTGCTACAATAAATAGAATATCAGGTATTTGCTTTGTTCTAAAAGAATCATACATCCCAAAATAGTAAAGAAGGACGCCCCAAATGATCAGTAGTGAGGGTAAAAGTATAATGTGAATGCCTAGTTCTTTGTAGTAATAATCAAAATTACTTTGAAAAAAAATCCCAAGGAAAAAAGTTACGACTATTATACAAAGGTCGCAAAAAATCATTACCCATTTGAATAATGTAACGTGTTCCTTTATCATATTAAAATCCAGCCGTTAATCCAAAAAACACGGTATTTCTTAGGTACCCATCATCTTCAGAATCTGAATCTGAATACGTATAAGTAAAATTACCTTTTAAGTATTTAGTGATATCATATAAAAGGGTGGAATTCATACCCAGAAATCTTTGGTCGGAGTTGGTGGCTATGTATTCACCTTCACCATAAAAAACGGAAAGCGAACATCGGAGTCTTTCCAAGACTTGTCTTGTTGCCGAGGCCGTAGTTCTCCAGTTATCGAAGATGTCTTCTTCGTAAGGAGATGTATCATGTCTCTTTTCAAAAGATAGGCGCGCAAGCATGTCGGCACCTTTCTGGTATACGAGTGAGGTTTTTATGACGGGTTCGGTGAGATTTTTATCATCAAATGAATCAATAAAATCTACCCCAGCGATACCTTCGAAATAAATTTTTTTGGTTAAATACTGCCTCGCACCGGCAGTGATTTCGTTTATTGAGGCATCAGCTCCACCTTCAAATCGCCTATTAGTGAAGTCATATGAGAATAATGAAGTAGTCGTAGAACTAAATAAATATTCTGCCCCTAAACCCAGCTTATTTAGAAAGGAATCCCGAAGACCGGTAACTGAACCTGAAAATAAATCGATTTGATTATCATATCTTGCTATCGCAGTAAGTTGCTTACTCATATCTCTTGTGTAGTCAAGATCAAGTTTGTTTTTGAAATATTCGAATCTTCCCTGACTTCTGCCGAATTGGTCATCGAAAAAACCTTCTCCCTGGTTAAAGAGAGGGGCATCGGAATAACTAAAGTCATTCATCAAACTTATACGATCATGATCCGAAAATTCATTTTTAAAATTCAAGAATAAGTCTGTGGTGATATTATTGAAATCGCTGTTTTTGGCAAAGGTTTGGTAGTCTACATTTCCGAGTATATCCAAACTTCTGGATTTTCCTTCATATTTTATCCCTAGTCCGAAACCTGTCAGTGTTATAAAGTCGTCTTTTTCATTTCGGTCAGTAAAAGTGACATTATCATCATAAATTTCGCCGACTGATACCTCTGTTATCTGTGCCTGAAACCCTTTATAATTATAAGAGAGTATATCCAGGAAGCGGGACAGGGAAAGGTCCATGCCATTGTCATCATCGGAAGAATAAACGCTTGAAAGGGTGATAGTAAAAAAAGCCTATCCAAAGACATACGGCAGATATTGCTCTAAAACATGTTGTTCGATTATTCACTCTTATTCATAATCCCTTTGTTGGTTCATAACTTCTTGTCGTATAAACAATGTTAATTTTGATATCAGCGACAAAAAATATCGAGTTTCGCACAAGCAAATCTTTGCTGCTATCTCCCCAAATCATAGCGTGAATTATACAAAATGCCCTTCGATTTGCAATTATAAAATTACGTTACGTAATGAATTATACGCTTGCAATACTCAGAGTCGGTATTCGTGAATAGTTGTCAGTAATTCGGCGCTGGTTTACCCCCAGCGCAGCGAGAATTAGCTTTATAAAATATATAACCCTGTTGATTAACTCTCATTTTGACAACATGCTATATCATGTATTGTATGACATAGATACTATGAGATTATATACGGTATACCAATTTAGTTTGAAAGGACTTAATCAACAGAGTCATAAATTTGTTAGATAAAAATCATTGAGTGCGTAATCCGGCAATCACTATATACTATGGTATAAATATCATATGCCCCCATCGACTATTTCCTTGATAAATATTTTCGATCTTTTTATACTTACGGTTTATTAAAAATCTTTTTAAGCTAAAAAGGGATACCTCATGAAATCAAAATGTACATCGAGCTATTTGAAGATTCTACTCTTTACCTTACTTGCTCTCTCCTTCTCTCTCATACCTCTTACAAAAATTTTTGGACTGGAATCTCGTTTTGAAAAACGGCCAGAAAAAGAAGACCGCAACTTCAAGTTTCGCTTACCCGGGATTGTTAGTTCTTATGTCAACAGGTTGTATGTGGATCCCGAACGTATCAAAACGACTGAAATGCTCAAGGAGGCGCTTGCATGGGAGGAAAGGATTATCCCTGAAGTATTGGCAGACTTTCCGGAAAACACCAATACCGCAAAGGTAACGGTGGATGATATTTCAAAGACGTTCGATTTGTCAAAAATTCACCGATCAAAGGACATGATCGAGATACTTCACGATGCCCTGACGTTTATTAATACCAATCGTCAGCCATCCGAAGTTATTACTGCCAGTGACGTCGAATACACTGCAATTAACGGCATGCTCACCCAGCTGGATCCACACTCTATTATTTTACCACCAAAGGAATTTGATGAATTTAAGATCGGCACGACAGGCAAATTCGGCGGACTTGGCATGGTCGTTGGCCTGCGAGACGGCGTACTTACGGTAATATCACCGATTGACGGTACCCCGGCTGCACGGGCTGGCATGAAGGCGGGGGATAAGATTGTTGAGATTGATGGCGAGTCCACCGTTAACATGAATCTTACGGAATCCGTTGGAAAATTGCGCGGAGATCCGGGGACTACCGTAACGCTTTCTGTCTTAACGGAAAAGGCGGTACAATCCAAGCTGGTTACGCTCAAGCGAGAAATTATCGTCATCCCCACGGTGGAATCCGCATCGCTGGATGGTGATTTAGGCTACATCAAAATAAGAAACTTTCAGGACGACACCTCGCAATGTCTCAATGAACACCTGAAACGTCTAAAATCACCCACAGATAAACTCAAAGGACTTATTATTGATTTAAGAAATAATTCCGGCGGCCTGCTAGATCAGGCCATAGAGGTGGCAGACAAATTTCTCGAAAAAGGCGCAATCGTTATCACTGTCGGCCCAAGTGGCCATCCCCGGGAGGTAGCAGAAGCCAGAAAAACCGATACTGATGAAGCCCTGTACCCTATCATAGTTCTTGTGGATGCCGGAAGTGCTTCCGGCGCAGAAATTGTAGCCGGAGCACTTAAGGAAAATGATCGTGCTGTTATTGTGGGCGACAGAAGCTTTGGCAAGGGCTCTGTACAACAACTTATTGAACTTATGGATGGCTCTGCATTAAAATTGACCATAGCCAAATATCTTACCCCTTTATCCACGGATATCCAGTCGGTTGGCATTACCCCTGATATTAAGCTTGTGCCTGTAACCGTTGCAAAGGACCACATCAATCTCTTTCGGGGGATCGTTGCCCTTCGCGAAGAAGACCTAAAACAACACCTTGATGAGCATCGCAAAGATGAAACTCCGTTTGCTACCCTGAAATATTATTTAGAAACCAAGGAAAAAGACAAAAATAAGGATGCGGATAAACCTGAAGAACCGGAAGAGGAGGCTGAGGATCCCTATAAATTGCCGGATTTTAACACAGACCTTCATATTATTTTTGCCAAAAAATTGCTTGCCAAAGCAAATACATGGCAACGGGATACCTTTTTACAAAACGCTTCTTCCGTTATCGAAGAAACCGCAAAGACGGAAGAAAGGAAAATTGCTCAGGCACTTCAAAAATTGGATATTGATTGGTCTGTTGGTACCAGTACAGACACGGTAAAGACCAATATTTCATTTTCCACAACTCCTGCAAATGGGCGGATAAAGGCGGGAGATAAGATTACCTTTACCATAAGCGTCGCGAACATCGGTGCGTCTCCGCTACATCAGCTACGAGGGATCTCATCAAGCAAGAACGGCCTCTTTGATAAACTCGAGTTTATTCTTGGAAAAATAGACGCGGGAAATACCAAGTCGTATTCCACAACGGTAGAAATTCCCAAGAGCGCACTTGACAGAGAAGATGAGGTTACCATCAAGTTTGAGGAATTGAACCAGCGCAATCCGAAGGACATGAAACTCAATGTCGTTACGGAGGCGCTCCCACGTCCCCTTTTCGCCTATTCATATCAGATCCTGGATACCGTAAAGGATTCATCAAAAAACAACGGAGATGGCTTGATACAGCGCGGAGAGGATATCGAAGTGCTCCTCTCCGTTAAAAACATCGGAGAGGGAGCATCGGAAAAAACTGTAATCTCTGTGCGAGATCTCAGCAACAAAGAAGTTTTTGTTAAAAATGGCAGGGCTGAATTAGGATCACTCAATCCGGGAGAAAGAAAAGAAGCAGCCCTTTCATTTTTTATAAAGGAAACGGTGTCATCGGATAAGTTCAGCATGGAAATGATCATTTCCGATATGATCTTCGGCTCATTTTTAACCAACAAACTCTCGTTTCCTCTTGTAGCAAGCAGGTCGAAAATCACACAAACTTCCGGTCTTTTGAAGGTCGGGAAAAATTACACGCCACTCTATGGCGGCATGTCATTTGATTCTCCGGTGTTGTCAATGATGAAGGAGGGAACCATTTTGACAGCAAATGCAAAATATTCTGATTGGTTCCGCGTAACACTTCCGAATAGCCGGTACGGTTGGATATCGGCAAAGGATGTTATAAAATTGAATGACTCACGGATTGAACCGGCTGTCCTGGAACCTATTCTGCAACGGATTCCGCCAACAATTACCCTGAACCAAACTCTGTCGAAAATGTTACTCGGAAATGATCAGTTAACGCTCTCTGCCGTTATAGAAGACGATATCCGCGTAAAGCATGCATATATCCTGATCAACAACGACAAGGTCCTTTTTAAATCCAACAAAATTCCAACCTTAAAAGAATTGAACAAGTTTGAAATTAATACCATCCTCCCTTTAAAAGAAGGACCTAATGTAGTAACCATCGTTGCGCGCGACGACCAGGACCTTATCACCACCAAATCATTTGTTGCGACACGAGGAATTGCCATTGCAAAAGGGCCGTAAAAAATCCCCCTATTGTTTTCTTTCGTATCTCCCAGAGATGAAATGGTGACATTTTTAGAAAATGATCAACCCTGTCAGGGTTTTAAACCCTGACAGGGTTGACTCTGGAATTTTGTGCGTCGGATTTCGTCTTTTCCAACTTATCCGGATCAGATGTTTGTGAGGGAAGCAGGGGGGGGTGAGAATATGATAAACCCGTTTGTGAAACACACAACAAAGGGCATACCCTTATTTCAATTTCTGATAATAATCACTCAGTACTTTTGCAATCTCTGGCCTTGTGAATGTGGGAGGTGGAGCCTGTCCCGAACCGAGCATTTTTCTGACTTCTGTGCCACTCAGGATGACATGGTTGGATGAATCGTGAGGACACGTCTTATAAGAAGCCATACCACTGCAGGCCTTGCAATAGAATGTGTGATCAAAAAATAACGGGGTAATTCCTATCTCCTGCGGCTCAAATTCATCGAAGATATAATGGGCGTCAAAGGTTCCGTAATAACTACCAACACCCGCATGGTCTCTTCCCACAATAAAATGAGTACAGCCATAATTTTTTCTCACGATCGCATGGAATATAGCCTCTTTTGGTCCGGCGTATCGCATTGCAGCAGGGAAAACGGACAACATGGCCCTGTCCTTGGGATAGTATTTCTCTAACAGGACTTCGTAGCTCCTGATCCTGACATCTGCGGGCACATCATCACTTTTCGTTTCTCCTACGAGAGGATGTAAAAGGATGGCGTCCACGATCTCCAGAGCGCATTTCTGGATGTATTCGTGGGCACGGTGTACGGGATTACGGGTTTGAAAGCCAACCACGCGTCTCCAGCCTTTTTTAACAAAAATGGCTCTCGTCTCTTGTGGATCCAGCCGGTAGGATAAGAAATCAGAAGGTTTTGCCCGGTTAACCACACTTACTTTGCCGCCAAGAAGATATTCTCCCATGTTGTACACGTAATCTACTCCGGGATGTTTTCTCTCGTCAACCCCATAAACCTCTAATGATTCCTTATGTTTATCGTGATGAAAGATCTCTTCCAGATGTAAAATTGCAATCACCTCATTTGCCTGATCAACCAGCGCGATATCTTTGCCCGGCTTGAGTCCTTCTGTCTCCTCCTTCGTTGCTGAGAGGACAATCGGAATTGACCATGGCAGCCCGTTTGACAACCGCATATTGTCCAGTACGCTGTCATAATCTGCCTTGCACATAAATCCTTCCAGAGGGCTCATCGCCCCAACGGCGATCATGTCGAGATCCGACATCTCGCGGGAATTCAACTGGATTTTTTTCATGTCATAATGCATTGCTTTATCCAGCAGTATTTCCCGCTCTTCCATGGACACAATTCTATAAACCAGCTTTCCCCCATGTGGTGCAATATTGTTAACCATCTCTCTTAATCTCCTTTCAACCATTTTGCCTGAATAATAAACTCCTCCGGGCGCCCTTCGGCATCCCAGACCGTCCAAATCGTTTTATCGGGTTTTAACCGTGCTTTTAAGGAAGAACCGTTACTGCAGATCTGAAAAGGCAGTCTTAGCTCAATTGCCTGCACAGGGCATTCTTTCACACAGCAGCCACAAGTCCAGCATGCTGACTGGTCACGAATCGCTGCCTTCGTGTTTTCTTTACGGTAGCACAGATCGCCCGGGCAGATACGTTCACATCTCGCCTCAGGTAATCCCTTACAACCATTACAGATCGTTTCGTCAATAGAGATACTCATGAACACAATGGCCTTTCCGCCATGAGTATTTCATCCGTCCGCGGATTATAGGTAGAATTTACAAACACAAGCCATCGGCTGTTATCCTTTTCCGGATAATCCAGCCGTGTCTGGTAACATGCCCATCTCGTCTCTTTGCGATAAATAAGATGCTCTACCAGTACCCTTGCAACATCAATCCGGTCGACGCATTCCAATGCCTCAACCAGTGAGTAATTATTCGCGACCGCCAGGTCTTTCATACGGTCTTTGAGGCATTTTAGCAATCGCCTCGCCTCCAATAATCGTTCTTCATGAAGTTCGTAATCCATGGAGATCCCACCAGCGTATTCATCCATAATCTTTTGAAGTCGTTCCCGAGCCTCTGCTGGTGATATACCTGCCTTTCTTGTTAAAGGATGCAAAACCCTGGCCCTCTCCCTCCCAATCGCTTCTTCTTCGGTATTCATCAACGACATCCCTTTTGTATCTTCCAGTGCTGTTGTTGCTGCAATACGAGCCTCAACCCAACTTCCGCTCACATATTTTTTCGGCGCTCCACCTGCCACTTCCCCTGCGGCGTAAAGACCTGGGATCGTCGTCCTCCTGTCCTTATCGATCCAATATCCCGCCTGGCAATGGCCGCCCACAAGAAAGGGTTCGGTGCCGCAGATTTCCACGGGTCTTCTCCGGGGATTCATCTCTTTTGTTGCCCACAACAGGATAATCTGGGGATTCATATTTAAAAAATCTTCCTTTAATCTTCTTTCCTCCACCTCATTGAGCGTAGTTGTATCCAGATAGCAAGGACCCCGACCGATTTTCTTTTCCTGTACTGTGGCTAATAGCCTGTGGTGGGTAAGGCACCGGTTTCCACCCCAGTGTTTGTAATAGCATTCCAGGTAGTCTTCGCCGTGTGCGTTAATCTGTTTTGAACGTGCGCCGACGGCGATAGTGCCAGTTGGTGCATTCACATCCTTTACCCGTAAGGCAATGAATCGGTTCTCAAAACTCGTCATTTCCGCTCCGATCCGTATTCCCATGGCGTATCCTGCCCCTGCATTCCAGGGGCAGTACCACAGCAGATGTCGTGCCTCTCCGGTATTATGGGGCTTGTAGATGCCGGAAGCCCCGCCGGTAGCAACGATAACAGCCTTTGCCCTGATTACATAAAAGGAGCCGTCTCTAACCCCGAATCCAAATGCCCCGCAAACGCGAGTGCCGTCATAAATGAAATTTGTTGCCACAACCCGATTTAAGACCCTGGCGGGAGTTTTTTGCACGGTCTGCGCAAGGATGGGCTTTAATCGTTCTCCAAAAATACGAATGCTGCGTTTCCCACGCGTTTTATAGGTGCCATCTTCATGCTTTTCAATCGGAAGCCCCATCTTTTCAACGTCTTTGACCACATCATTAAGCCCCAGGACAATGCTGGAAACAAGGTCTTTTCTGATAATGCCTTCAAACTGTCGCTCCACATATGCAACATACGAATCAGGGGTTTGTCCGGCATGTAAGTATGCATTGATGGCATTTAACCCCATGGCCAGGCATCCGCTGCGCTCGATATGTGCCTTTTCCATAACAACGACCCGGCAACCGGGGGATTTCTTATAAATCTCCACAGCGGCAAAACACCCTGCCGCCCCACCGCCAACGATTAAGATATCGGTATCTATAGATATAACGCTCATAACGGGGAAAATCGAAAATTTATAAGAAAAATATACTACTCACATTTTGTACTTATGTCAATTTCAAAACAAATATCCGGAAGTTTCCCGGCAAGATTACGATGAACCACTGCCTTTTGTTCACGACATCCTGATGTTCGTGGGTTTCAGCGTTTTTCCTGGGTAATGTCAGATAGTCCAAAGTTCTTTTGAGTGTTTTAGCTCTTTCTGCTAA
This sequence comes from Candidatus Brocadia carolinensis, assembly GCA_002009475.1. Taxonomy (GTDB): domain Bacteria; phylum Planctomycetota; class Brocadiia; order Brocadiales; family Brocadiaceae; genus Brocadia; species Brocadia carolinensis. The sequence goes on from AYTS01000035.1 coordinate 133,104, forward strand.
AATAGGTTATGAATTATATCGAGATTCTGGTATAAATATCTCTTACGTTTGTTTTATAGTATTACTGTAAAGAAACTTCTTTTCCTCCCAATCACCGTTTTTACGAGGACAAGTTTTATGAGGGCTGGTTTTGGTAAGTTTTTTTACAATCCCTTTTTCTCCTCCTCTCCCTTCCTTCAGAAGGGAATAAACGGGGACGACGGAAAATTTGGTTGCGGTGTGGCTGAGTTATAGTATTTCCGTGTAAAAACCTCTTTTTTTTTGTAAGCTTTTTTGCAACCCTATCTACCCCTTATCAGGAGGTACAGATTGTTTATGAGGGAAAGATTGCTTCGCTTCGCTCGCAATGACAACGCATAATATGTCATCAAAGCATAGTCTGTGTCATTGCGAGGGGTCTTTTCCGAAGCAATCTCCTGCTTTCACAACGTTGCGGCTTTGCTGCGTTATGGATTATAGGGAAAAGAACATAATGAATATGCCGGCGGGGGAAATTGATATTATTCATAACTATTTACAGGGTCTGGTTTCTATCTAAGGAGTGTATATGCTCGAAAATTTCAAAAAATTTCAGATTAAGATGCCCAAGAAGTTTTCTGTGTGGCATATTATTATTGCCTTTGGTTTTTTTATCTTACTCCAGATGTATTTAATGAACCCCGGCGTAAGAGATGTTACGTATAGTGATTTCAAAAAGATGGTCAAAGAGGGAAATGTGCTGGAATGCCATATTACTCAAACGATGATTCGTGGCAAACTGCGAGAGATGGAACGCGGCACCACGAAAAATGCCATCTTTGTTACCGCACGCGTTGAAGACCCGGATCTGGTAAAAGACCTGGAATCTATGGGGGTGAGATATGCAGGGCATTATGAGAGTCCATGGCTGAGAACGTTCTTTTTCTCCTGGGTAATACCATTATTAATTCTATTTGCGGTCTGGCGTTTTGTATTTAAACGTTTTGGCCCTGCAAGCAGTATTATGACGTTTGGTAAGAGCAAGGGCCGTCTCTATGCGCAGGAAGACCTAAATGTGACCTTTGACGACGTGGCGGGCATCGACGAAGCTAAGGAAGAATTGCAAGAGATTATTGAATTTCTGAAAACGCCTGAAAAGTTTCGTGCCCTGGGTGGAAAAATCCCAAAGGGCGTTTTGCTCGTGGGCGCTCCCGGTACAGGAAAAACCCTCCTGGCAAAGGCTGTGGCAGGGGAGGCCGGGGTGCCTTTTTTTAATATGAGTGGGTCAGAATTCGTTGAGATGTTTGTTGGAGTGGGCGCTGCACGGGTGAGGGATTTATTTAACCAGGCGGACCAGAAAGCGCCATGTATCATCTTTATTGATGAACTGGATGCTCTTGGCAAGGCCCGTGGCGCAAATCCCATGGGTGGACACGATGAGCGGGAACAGACATTAAACCAGTTGCTGGTGGAAATGGATGGCTTTGATTCCAATAAGGGAGTAATCATTATGGGAGCTACCAATCGCCCGGAGATGCTCGATTCTGCTCTTTTAAGACCCGGCAGGTTTGATCGTCAGGTGGTCGTTGATCGGCCCGATCTTCATGGTCGTGAGGCCATCCTGAAAGTGCACGTAAAAGATGTGAAATTGGAAAAGGAGATTGATCTGCATTCGATCGCAGCTATGACACCAGGCTTTGTCGGTGCTGATCTTGCCAATCTTGTCAACGAAGCGGCGTTGCTTGCGGCAAGGAGAAATAAAAAGGCTGCAGGTATGCCGGAATTTGAAGAGGCAATTGACCGTATTATGGCAGGTCTTGAAAAGAAGAAGCGTCTGATGAATAAGAAGGAGAAAGAGATCGTTGCCCATCATGAATCAGGCCATGCGCTGGTGGCATGTTCCGTGCCTCACGCAGATCCGGTGCGCAAAATCTCAATGATACCCCGGGGTATTGGAGCACTGGGGTATACCTTGCAAAAGCCTACTGAAGACCGGTATCTTATGACCAGGGCTGAACTCCTTGACCGGATAGCGATCTTGCTTGGAGGCAGGATTGCGGAGGAGATTGTTTTCAACGAAATATCAACCGGCGCCCAGAATGATTTGGAAAAGGCAACGGAAATTGCCAAATTGATGGTGAAGGAATACGGGATGAGCGAAAAGATGGGTCTGGTGACCTTCGAGCAGGGAGATCGACCACTCTTTCTGAACGGTGGGTTTGCTGCGAGTAAAGAATATAGCGAAGAGACGGCACGGGAAATTGATTTGGAGATTAAGAGAATTATCGACGAATCGGTTCACCGTGTGAAGGGCTTGTTAACGGAAAAGAAGGTTGTTTTACAGGGTATGGCAAAGACCCTTATGGAACAGGAAGTTATCGATGGAGAAGATCTGAAAAAACTCCTGGAGGAACTTCATCGGTCAAATGGGAAAAATGCGCCTGTTATCCAGGCTTCTTGAATTATTTTTTTAGACGCTTCTTGTATTGCGGTAGAATCTGGGGGAAAAAGGGATGGCATTGAGGAACTTAATCATTAAATACCCGTATTGCGTTATTGGTGTTTTGATTGCCATGAATTGTTCCATGGTAAGTATTTTTAAACTGAACGGGCACATCTTTGGTCTTGTTGTGCTGGCTTTTTGCTGTACCCTGCAGTTCCTCGTTTATAGCGAGAGGCATGACAAATCAAATAAAAAGGAATCAACCGATATTTCTGAGGAACTATTTCACAGGGTTATGAATACCGTCCCGGAGACCGTCTACATTTCCCTGTTTGATGGGTCGGTGAAATATGTGAGCGACGGGATTGAAAAGCTGACAGGATACAGACCAGAAGATATTTACGAGACACGAAATTTCCTGCTTCAGCTTATACACCCGGATGATCGGGAAAAGGTGTCAAAACTCATCCAGAAACTCCAGGGTGGAGATGCTGCGAAAATAGACTACCGGATATTAAAAAAAAGATGGGGCATATATCTGGGTTTCTGACTATCTCAATCCCATCAGGAATGAATGGGGCAACGTGACTCACTATAACGGTATTCTGATGAATTCCGAAGAAAAGAAAATAACCGACAAGAATGTACAAAGCCTGAATGCCAGGGTACATCAGTTAAACACCATGGTCAATCATCATGCAGTGCGTGACAGTTTAACCAACGCCTACAACAAACGGTACTCCCTCGTAATTCTGCAGAACGAGTTTAATCGGGCGTTAGCACAAAACAAGGCATTGTCGTGCCTTTTGATGGATATTGACCAACTTGAGGCGATTAATAGCCAACATGGATATTTTGTCGGAGACCTCATTCTGACAGAAATTTCAAAATGCCTCCACAAGCATATTCAATCATCTGATGTGGTTTCCCGGTTTGGAGACGACGAATTCTTCATTATCCTGCCGGAAATTGATGCCGGAGAATTGGAACGGATTACCGGCATCCTGGTAAATTCCCTGGAGAAATGTTTTGTTAAGGACGAGGAAAAAAACATAAGTATCCGCGCCCAGATAACGGTAGGGTCAAGCTCACTTACCAGTACGACAAAAACCATTACTGATTTAATTGAGCAGGCAAGCCAGTCGCTCTATGCAGCTAAGATGGCAAAAAAGTCACATCGGAAGGAATCTGTGTGAATCTGAATTAAACGGCGTCATTCCCTGTTCCACGTGCCTCCGGCGTCATACCGAAGGACGGGCCTTCGGCAGGGATCACAATGTGTATGGCGTTGACATCATCGTTGACAGGAAGATGTGCAAAAAGGGAAGTTGCACTTACCGGAGAAATCACCTTAACGGGTAATGGGTTGCTCGTTGGTGGGGTGAAGGAGGAAGTGCTTGCAACCATAAGGGCAGGGATAAAGAAGACCACGCTGTCACTAAAAGAACAAGGATGACTACGAAGAAAGTGACAAGGAAATCCGCAGCAAGATACCATACTCTTAATCCACAATATTGACATTATAAAGTTCCGGTTCATTGATATCATACACGCGAATATCCAGGACGTGCATTAAATAAAGCTTTGCCCGGTATTTTTCCGCAAATTCGATAGCGTATTTCAGCGCCATCTCTGAATAAACCGAGTAATCAACCGGGCAGAGTATATTTTTTTATGCTGATCATGTTTCTCCTCCCTCTTATGGTTTTTTGAATTAAGCCTTCGGCGACTTCCCCCCCCCCATAATCCCCCCGTTTTCT
>AYTS01000036.1 GCA_002009475.1 Candidatus Brocadia carolinensis
TTTTTCCTATATTCATGAGCCATTCCTTTCCGTTTGTTATGAAGAATAGAATGGCTATAGTATACTTTGAATTTCAAATCGATTACGACCTTTTTTTGCTTGTATTTCTCTTGAATTATAATACTTACAACAAATATTTATTCAAACGTCCGGACAGTAGTGACAAAATATTTCACGAAAAGAGCCCTTATACATAGTAAATTTAAGCTACAGATTTCAGTCCTGCAGTTAAACTATCTTTATCAATCGTGATTTCGATATACCATCCATCCCGGGCCATGCCAGCGTTTAAGATAACCGTATTGCCTATGGTATCTTTTGCCCTTGATTCATGAATATGCCCCGTGATGCAGACATGGGGTTTGTATTTGAGAATAAAGTCCCTGACCGTTTGACTCCCTACATGCATACCATTCTGAATGATGTCCGTTGCCGTATCTTTGGGGGGTGTGTGACAGACCATAATCTTCCACTTTGCGTCGTTTACCATGTTATAACCATTCATTAAGAACTGTTCGATATCAGTCTCACTAATTTCTGAGGGTGTATGAAAAGGCGTTGGACTCGAAGCGCCACAGCCAAATATGCCAACATCTCCAAAGACATAGCCATTCCCATGCAGGTTTCTACCCTCTTTCGTTAAATAGCCATCCACCTCCGGCAGGTCCATGTTGCCGTACTGCACCAGCAGGTGTTTGTTGTGTTTTTTTTATCGCATCTAATACTTTTTTCGTCTCCGCCTTTCCGTGACAATTCGTCAAATCGCCGGATAGCACGATCAAATCTGCCGTTTCCAGGGCGGATTTAATCTTTATAAGATTACTGGTATCTTCATGAATATCGCCAAAAGAAACAATCTTCATCTCTCCTCCAAAAGTGTGTTTATTTGTATTCGATAAAACCATTCAATTAGGCCTTCGGCGACCTTCTCTCTGTCTCCCCCCGTTTACGGGGGGTGATTGAAATTCCTTAACATTTAAATAGGCTGCCTTTGACAACGACCTTAAATTTCCCCTTATTGTAAAGCGACCAGGCTGGTCGCTCTACATGCCGGAGGATAAACCGGTTTGAAATTCCTATACCTTGAATTCGGCTGCCTTTACAGCGACTTTAATCTCTTCTCATGGTAGGGTGACCGGTCTGGTCGTTCTACATGGACCGGATGGTGTCTGCTTCGTATAATTATTGGCATCATGTAACAACTTCTCAAGATCATTGGGATCGAAAGATACAGTCCAAAGCCATTTGCTAAAACCTCCATGCTGATTAATAGCCCTGCACCACTCATCTAAAAATGCCCTCTTGGTTTTATTCTGTTCGCTATCCTGTCCTTTGGTTTCAAGAATGAGATGGTCTCCATTCTTCAATTTGATAATAAAGTCTGGAAAATATCTTCTGATAACTCCCTGGTAGTTGTACAGAATAGCGAAACCTAAATGGTTGTTCTTCACGAATGATTCTACAAACTCGCAATCGTTGATGGTTCTTGCCTTACTGTTCCCCTTGCTTCAGCTCCTTTATCATACTTTTAATAGCAGCGGATAACGGCGACAATTCATGAGCGCATATCCAGAATACCTCTTCCGCATCAATATCAAAATAATGGTGGACTATGATATCCCTGAAACCCATAGCGCCTTTCCAGTCTATTTCAGGACATCCCGAAAGAAGGTCACCGTTGGTTATTTTATCGATATTTTTCAAGCTTCGCCGACAGCGATGAACTGCATACAGATGCTGTCTAACTTTTCCATACCGGACGGCGAATTGGTGAAATCATCTACGCTATAAATTTGTACTGCACGGCCCTTGATTTTTCAAGGGGCTCATCTATCTGTTGAAGTATTGACAGAACAAGGTTCTTGTCAAACGTAGATGCCCTCTTTTTCTATACGCTCCCTAAGAAAAGGGTTCATCTTTTCACGTATCCGGACTATATCAACATGTTTCCGTATCCGGCTTTCAATCTCTTCCTTGATATGGACAATGGCAAATGGGTCGGGAGTCTTTGTTTTAATGCAGATGTCAACGTCGCTATCCTCCCGGACTTCATCCCGCGCAGTTGAACCAAAAATGCCTATCTCAAGGATTCCGTATTTCTCGGCAAAGTGCTGTTTAAAGTCACGCAAAATAGCGAGGACATCGTCCCTTCCCATTATATATCTCCTGTATTTATTTCCAATATTTTCATTACCTTTAAGGAGTGAATGATCTTCACAACCTGTGGAAGAGCCTCGTCGGGCATTTCCCGAACTTCTTTCATGATCATCTTTTCATATTCAGTCCTTGTCTCCATAATTACCTCCATTATCCTATGTTCTCTTGTTAATTCGCACAATATCCGCTTTACTGCACATATTGCACCTCTGCCGACTCGACTACCTCTTTGCGGAAATAGCGGCTTAAATCTTCAGGCGTCCTCAAATCCACTTTTCGCCCGATGATTTCGCTTAATTCAATCTCCATGCCTGATAAGGTTATGAGACCTGGAATATGATCCGGCTCAAACTCAACGAGAAGGTCTATATCGCTTTCTGGCCCAAAATCGACATGCAGGCAGGAACCGAACAGCGACAGCTTGCGTATATGATGCCGCTTACAGAATTCGGCAATCTTGTCCTTTGGCAATTCTATATGGCTTTTTCTTCCCATCAGCTATTTCTCACTTCCCATACGATTATTACGACCTGGTATTTATCGTAAATGTCATAAATAAGTTCGCATAAAAACGCGTCATTGCGAGTGGAACGAAGCAATCTTTTCCAGAGATTGCTTCAGGCTATCGTCCTCGCGATGACAACTTATTTTAGCGCTCACGACATGTTTATTCTTACGGTAGAAATTCAGAGTATATGATTCTAAACTCATTTTACCAGATAATCTTCAGACTCTCAATCCATTGGATTTGGCTTTCTCCCGTCAAATCCCGTCCTGCGCAAACGTATATCCTTAATTATCTCAGCCGCCGAGCGCCCATCCTTCCAAATTGCCGCAGAGACCGCTTTCTTTGGCTTCGCGCTTCTTGTGAAGTACTTTCATGGAAAGCACACCCTCCTTTAACGAGTGGATGATCTTCACAACCTGTGGAAGAGCCTCGGCAGGCATTTCCCGAACTTCCTTCATGATCATCTTTTCATATTCAGTCCTTGTCTCCATAATTGCTCCCATTATCCTATACTAAACCCATATCCTTAAGAAAGGGAGATGGTATCTGATTACGTGGAGATCCCCATGGCATTATTTTTGATTGAGGATATGACAAATACAATAACCTTCTCGATCGTGTTACAGCAACAAAAGCATTGCGTTTTTCTTCTGCTTTTGTTTTTCCGTTTTGATTTGAACGATAATCAGGAAAAGTCCCATCAGACATGCCCACCACAAAGATAACGTCAAATTCCAGACCTTTTGAGGAATGTACCGTCAATAGCGCAAGGCCTTCCTGTCGGGGTTGCTGCATTGTTCCCAAAGCCATATGGGTCAGAAATGATGCAAGATCATTTGCGCTTTCACGTTCAATTCTTAGAAATCTGTTCCATTCTCCTCGCAAGACTTTGATATCTTCCCATATGGCTCTTTTATCAGTTTCATCATCCAAGCATTTTCCGTACTCTTCAAGGATATCAAGAGCTTTAGGCATACGAATAATGTCATTGGTAAGTAATTCGCGGGTTGCTTTTGTAATTATGCTGACCCTTTCATTTCTTGATAGTTTGGCAAGATATTCAACTAATTCAAGACCAGAAATTCCCTTTCTTTCTCCGTCTTTTTTTAACTTGTGATTCGATTCCCCATTTTTTACGCAACATGTCCAAATGTAGTTGGTCTTTCAGGTTTACCAAAAGTCGAAGGCATAGTTCAAATTCTATCGCTAAATCTGATTCACTTTCATGATCTGCTTTTAATTGTTTGTAGTATGGTAAGTTATGTTCTCTCAGCTTTTCCTCAATCTTTAAAAGCGTGTAGCGGGTTCTTCCAAGAACAGCACAACTTTCAAGACGTATGGGTTCTTCGACATCCGGATGTCCATTCCTGCAAAGCTCACTGATTTTCCGAAGGATGATTTTTGCCTCATCATCTTCATCCTTTCCAACTAGGAGTTCAACTAAACCATTAACAGGTAGTTTGTCTACATCAGCAAGGTAAGAGCTATCAAGTTTTTTCGCTGCTTCAACGACAGCTCGTGACGAACGGAAGTTTTCGTGTAATTCAATAACATTGGCATTGAAGTCATTGGTAAACTCATCCATATACCGTGGGTCTGCTGTATTAAAACCATAAATCGATTGCTTCTTATCTCCCACCATCATAACATTTTTTATACTCATCTCCACAAAGCGCACGCAGTACACTGTATTGCGCGCCATTCAAGTCTTGCGCTTCATCAATACAAATGAAGCGATAAAGACGCCGATAAAAATCTGCAATCTTAGGACGTTCTTCAAACAGTTGATATGTAAGAAGCAATAGATCGTCGAAATCTACCGCGCCTGATGCCCGGAGTTCGGCTTGATAGCCTTCGAATATTTTCCTGTCTATTTCATCATCAATTTCAATAGATCGTAAAAGCAAGCTCTTATACTGGATTATTTTTCTTAACCAGGAATCAATTCTTTTCACTTGCTCTCTATGATCTCCGGCAAGTTTTAGTTGATGTAACAATTCCGGATCATCATTGATTGCTCTGGTTAGAATGCTCCTTCGATCCTGGGAGGCGCTAAAGATTTGAGGTAACCCGTCAATTCCTACCGGCTTACCTCGCTTTGAGAGAACCTCAGTACAAAAACTGTGTAGCGTTCCAATAAATGCCCTCTCGTTAATATTGGGAATATCTTGCAAACGCTCAGTCATTTCGTTGGCAGCTTTATTGGTAAACGTAAGCCCTAGAACTTGGAAATGGCCTTTTTCTTCCTTAAGGAGTCGCCGAATCCGTTCCGTCAACACTCGTGTTTTACCGGAACCTGGACCCGCTACCACAAGTAAAGCACCATTCGTATAATTGACAGCCTTCTTCTGATCTGGTGAAAGACGAATACTCACGGGTTTTTCTCCTCAGATACTGTTATCATTCCTGTATCAACGGATATCTGGTAAAACAACTTCTTTATTTTGGGAGGAATTCGTCGGTCTTTGTCTTTTATAGATATGATCTCTTTTGCAATGGGTTCTGCATACGTGGTCTTTCCGTCTTTCAAAATATCAAGCAATGCCCGTTTTCTACCCCCATCACTATCAGCCGTATAGTTTCTTGATTTTCCACCCCTCATTTTTTGATCGTTCATCTTTATAATATAATTCTTTACATAATCTTTTACATTATGGTATCGGTTTAACGCCGACTCAATTACATCGGTGTATCCTTCCTCAACCAAATAGGTTTCATGATTTTTCCCATTTGGTAATACAATTACATTTGAACAGGTTCCATAATCTTTGATACCAATTTGCTTTAATGCTTTGGACATGTTATCCAATGGGGACGCCTCGGCATCAGAAAATATATACCAATTAAGCCCAAGTCCTTTGGCTAGTCTTAAAAATGGGAGATAACCACCAGCGCCACCTACACCGATAAAGTTGATTCCCAATTCATTTGGATTTCTGTTCCAGTATTCCTGAGCGCAATGGGAGAATACCTGTTCTTCTGTCTCACCCTCGAACAGCACTAAGGCTTTCGCGAATAACATATCCCCGCGCGTATTGAGCACCTTCCATTTCATTTTTTGAAGATCGTCCGGTTGAAGGTCTTTGAGATCCATAGCTGTAACCAAGGTATCAGCGGCTTTCTTTTGAAAATGACGTAACTCGCTAACCGAACTTACGCAAAAAGTGTAGACGAAGCCGCACTTTTGCATAGTGAGCAAGTCCTAAGTGGTTGAATAATAATGGGCGCAATTTTTTGCTGGCGATGTAGTGTATGAATAGTGTGGATTGTGTTGACATTTTCATCTTCTCTGGTATAATCATGGTATGTATATCAGAGATGCATACAAAAAGAGAGGTGATAAGAAATATTCCTGTCTGGTCCTGGTTGAGAC
>AYTS01000037.1 GCA_002009475.1 Candidatus Brocadia carolinensis
CCGTGTGGCTTGGACTTCAGAGGTTAGAGGATATTACGGAAATGTGGAAAATTTCCATGTCTGTCCTTGCCCCTCACTTATTTCATCCGCCCCCTGTATCCAGTATTAAATGTGGGTAAAGATGAGCGTAAACGGGGGGAGATTATCGTGAAATTCCTCTATCTTGAATTATTATAAGATCTTATAGTTTTCAATCTTTTCATAGAGCACCTTCCGGCTGATTCCCAACGATTCTGCGGCCTTGGATTTATTACCCTCTGCGGATTTCAGTGCATCCATGATCATCTCGATCTCCAGTTGCTTTTGAGCCTCATACAAGGTTCCGGTGGATTTATATTTTTGCAGCCGTACGGCAGATTTATTACAGACCTCCTGCGGCAGCATCTCCGCATCGACCATACTATCATGAGGAACGAGGGTGACAATCCTCTCGATGACGTTTCTTAATTCCCGCACATTGCCGGGCCAAGAATAATTAGAAAGAAATGTCAATGCCTCAGGGGTAAACCCCCTGACCCGTTTGCCAACATCAGCACAGCTCGACGTCAAGAAATGCGCCACCAACAAAGGAATATCTTCTTTGCGTTCACGCAGCGGAGGAACGTGGACAGGAACAACGTTTAACCGGTAAAAGAGGTCTTCCCGAAACGACCCATTATTGACGGCAGCCTTCAAATCTTTATTGGTTGCAGCCAGGATGCGCACATCGATCTTCATTATCCTGGTTCCGCCCAACCGCTGCAGCTCCTTTTCCTGTAACACCCTCAGTAGTTTTGCCTGAGTATGGATATGCATTTCGCCGATTTCATCAAGAAAGATCGTTCCTTTATCCGCTACTTCGAAAAGCCCCTGCTTTGTTTCCGATGCCCCGGTAAATGCCCCTTTTTCATAACCAAAGAGTTCGCTTTCCAGCAAATCCCGGGGAATCGCAGCACAGTTCAGGACTACGAAAGGCTGACCAGCCCTCGGACTCTCATAATGAATAGCCTTGGCGATCAATTCTTTGCCCGTACCGCTTTCCCCCGTAATAAGCACACTGTAGGGAGAGTTGCTGACCTTTTTTACGTATTCTAACGTCTCCCTGATCTTCGCACTGTCTCCAACAATATTGCCGAGTGAGGAGTGAACCTTTTGCTGCTTCTTGAGATTTTTATTTTCACCTTCAGCGCGCTCCTTCAGCCTCTTGAGATCATCGAGAAGTTCAGCATTACACACTAACAATGCCACCTGTGACGCGATGCCCGTAAAAAGGTCCAGGTCGGTCCTGGAAAATTCGTAGGTACTACTCTTGCTCTCTATCTGCAATATACCGGGCGTACCCTGGGGACAGATAAGGGGGGCGCACAGAATTGAACTGGCGCCAATAAGCTTTATACTCACGCTAACCTTAGCGTCCATGTGCGTATTCATGATGAGCAGCGTTCTGCGCTCATCAATGGCGCGACGGGCAAGGGTTTGGCTCAGGACGCATTCTTCCTCAGCCAGAGCCGGGTTTTTTGTTTGAATTGTCCGGATGGCCAATGCGTCCTTTCCGTCGTCTTGCAAGGCGATGAAGCATCGTTCAGCATGAGGAAATATGGCAAACACAATCCGTATGATCTCCTTCAGCAACGCATCAATATCAAAAATATTACCGGCAGCCTTTGCAATTTCCTGAAAGACTTTTACTTTTTTTTGTAATTTCTCAAACTCCTCCTTACCCACGTTCTCGCAAATCTGTTCATCAGCAGTTCCCGCTGACACCTGATCTTTGGTAGCCACGATAATTTGGGTATACTCGCTGGAGGGAGGTGTCATGTATTCCGGATGGAGGGAGTCCGCACTTCTGAAGATCAGGGTATGCGGGCCGATGCAGATTTTACTGTTATCAGGAAGTGGTTGGGGAGTGCTTATCCGTGCATCATTTAAAAAGACACCATTCAGGCTGCCAAGATCCTCAAGAATATACCCTTCATTCCACTTGCTGACCCTGGCATGGTGCCGGGAAACTATTAGATCATCCAGTTTGATATCAGTCGTGGATGCCCGGCCAATAATGGTAATGTCTTTTAAAGAATAACTTTTTTTTCTGCCCCGGAATGGTGATATCGATTAGTTCAGCCATAAGAGTAAAGGACAGAGGTAAAGGTTATTTCCTAAAGCGTCAGCAGCCGCATGATGTCATTTCGTGTGGCATAAATGACCAGGGTAATAATAAGACCGAAGCCGATATATTGAGCAATTGAGAGTGTCCTCTGACTCACCGGGGACCCCTTGATTTTTTCGATAGCCAAAAACAACAGATGACCACCATCCAGCACGGGGACAGGCAAGATATTCAACAGCGCAAGCTGGAGACTCAGGATGCCCAGGAAATATACCAATTTACCAAAACCCACCTTTGCCGATTCATAAGAAGCCTGAGCAATAAGAATAAATCCTCCGACATTCTTTGTTGAAAGCCTTTGTGAGAAAAACCCTTTTATCGTAAGATATAACCTCTGGACATTAATAATTGCCTTTTTCGTACCTACGACACACGAACCAAACAGGCCGTATTGCTTGATTACCGTTTTTTCCCTGAATTTCACCCCGATGTTTCCCACTGCATTTTTCTCATCCTTCTGAGGCTCGATAGGAGATACAAACCGTTCGTTACCTCGCATCCACTCAATCACCATCGGTTTCCCCTGGCTCATCACTACCATTTGCAGGAGGGCATTCCAATCCTTTATCTCCTTCTCATTCAGAGAAGTAATAAGATCTCCGGGTTTTAATCCAACCTTTTCTGCCGGATACCCTGCAACCAGAGAATCCACCTTCAGCCCGTAAAACGGGGTGAGTCCATCCAGGAATTCTTCTTTCGCCTTTTCATCACCAAGGAGCACAGAAATCCGGGTTACCGTTTCATTCTTTTTCACCGTAATAACAAGGGTTTCTTCTTCGGCACCCATGACCAGCTTCCTGATATCAGAAAAGCCTGTCACCGGTTTTTCATTCACTTCGACGATCTCGTCGCCTTTCTGGAAACCCGCCTTGCTTGCAAGACTGTTATTTATTACCCCGTCTAAAACCGCAGTCGCACAGGAGAGGCCGAGCATCCATCGGGTAGACTTATAAGGCGTTACTTTTAGCTCTATTTCTTTATTATCACGCAGTACGGTAATCGCCATCTCTTTCCCGAAACTCATGCCTTCAGCCTCCCGAAACTCATCCTCGGTGGAAATCCGTTTGCCATTCACTGCAACGATAGTATCCTTGACCTGAATGCCTGCATCTCTGGCGGGAGAATAATTATTTTCAAAGGCAAATATTTTGTCAATTTCCAGACTGGTAGCCGGCATAATTCCTATACGCTGAATACCATGCTCGGTATCATACTTCGGTGTAACCTTTACGTTAAAGGTCTTTGCGTCCCGCTCAACTCCAAGATTAACTCCTGTGGACGGATCGCTCAGGGCAACAATGGTAAACAGATCTTCAAAATCAGGATCTTTGTCTCCGTTAATTTCAACAACTTTGTCTCCACGCTGTATTCCAGCCTCCCAAGCAGGCCAACCCGGAGCAACCTGCCCTATCTCAGAGGTAATAAAAGGCACGCCAATCTGAAAGGCAACAATAAAGGCAATAAAGGCCAGAACGGCATTTAACGCAACCCCGGCGACAAGCACACAGGCGCGTTGTCCTACGCTCTTAGCCGAAAATTCCCAGTGAGAACCGGTCTTTTCTTCCTCAGGACCTTCCCCGGCAAGTTTGACATAGCCGCCCAGCGGAAAGAGTGAAAGCCGGTACTCCGTTTCCCCCCACTGTTTTTTAAATAGTGCGGGGCCAAAACCCAGCGAAAAGGCCAGCACCCGCACCCCGATCTTTTTTGCCATAAGAAAGTGACCCAGCTCATGGACAAAGATCAGCAGGCCAATACCCACGATAACAAGAATAACATTGGTTGATACATTTAGATAAGGCATTTTTTCATCTCCTGTCTTGCCCAGGCATCCGCCGCCAGTATCTCCTCGAGGCAAGGATTTTTAATAAAATGATGATGATTGATCACTTTTTCCACATGAGAGGCAATCTCTGTAAATCGAATTTGACCATCCAGGAACGCCTGCACTGCCACCTCATTTGCAGCATTGAGTGTTGCTCCTGTCGTACCGCCTTCCCTGGCAGCATGATAACCAAGACGCAAGGCCGGAAATTTTTCAACATCGGGTTTCCTGAAAGTCAGATTTCCTAAAGCCGGCAAATCGAACCAGCGTACATCGAGAGGGCTTCTTTCGGGATAGGTTAAGGCATACTGGATTGGCACTTTCATGTCCGGCAAACCCATCTGAGCAATAACTGAGCCATCGCAAAACTCCACCATGGAATGAATGATTGATTGCGGATGAATAACAACGTCAATCTGCTCGGCCGTGAGGTCAAACAACCACTTCGCTTCAATAATCTCCAATGCCTTATTCATCAAGGTGGCTGAATCGATGGTAATCTTTTGTCCCATCTGCCACGTAGGATGCTTCAGGGCCTGCGCAGGCTTTACCTCAGAAAGTTTATCTGCCGGATAGTCACAAAATGGCCCGCCAGACGCCGTAATAATAACCCGCTTCACCTCACAAGGTTTACCGGAATGAAGGGACTGAAATATCGCACTGTGCTCGCTGTCCACGGGCAATATCTGATTTTTTTTTGCCAGGGGCATCACCAGATGCCCAGCCATAACCAGAGACTCTTTATTCGCCAGGGCAAGGGTCTTTCCCTGCTCAATGGTGGCGATGGCAGCGGGCAACCCTACGGCGCCCACGACGGCAGAAACCACAATATCCACCTCTGGCTTTACCACAATTTCCTGCAAACAATGGTTTCCCGTGAGTATTTTTGTCTGACTGCCATGGAAACGTTGTTTTAACTTTTCGGCCAGTCCGCTATCAGTTAAAGCAACATATCGTGGCTTGAATTCTTCGACCTGCTCGGCCAGCAATTCCCAGCGGGAATTTGAAGACAAACCAACAACCTGAAAGGTATCCTTGAGATTTCGGGCAACCTCTAAGGTGTTTTTCCCGATAGAACCTGTGGAGCCAAGAACGACAATATTTTTCATGCTTACGCCATGTGGGCAATTTCTTCCAAAAGTTCATCTACCATGCGATCCTCCGGTATCTTTCTCACCTTTTCACCCTTTTTAAAAAGAACCCAAACCCCTTACCACCGGCAATTCCGATATCAACCTCACGCGCCTCACCCGGACCATTCACCACGCATCCCATAATAGCGATCTGCAAATGCTTTTTATCTCCCGGCAAACGCTGCCGCACCTTTTCTACAATATCCACTAAGTCTATTTCACATCGTCCACACGTGGGGCAGGAAATGAGTTCTGCTTCATGTCGCTTGTGAAGTCCCAGCGCCTCAAGGATATCATATCCGGCCTTAATCTCTAATTCAGACGCTCCCGTGTAAGAAACCCTCAGGGTATCACCAATGCCTTCGGAAAGTAAACCGCCGATACCGATAGCGGACTTTATCGTTGCCAAACTCGGCGGACCGGCCGCGGTAACCCCTAAATGCAGCGGATAATCACACTGGGTTGCTATTGACCGATAGGCATCCAGCGTTGCAGGCACGTCAGAAGCCTTCAGTGATAATACAATATCTTTAAACCCCAGCGATTCGAAGTGGTCGCAATACCTCAAAACTGTTTTCACCATCAGCGTGGTCAACTCCGCACCTTCGTCATCCTCACCACGCACAGAACCTGAATTCACTCCGATACGAATAGGAATACCCTTGTCTTTTGCCGCAAGAACGACTTCTTCCAGTTTCTTTTTATCCTTCATGTTTCCAGGATTAATTCGTATCTTGTCAACTCCCTGGGCAATAGCCTCCAGAGCAAGATGATGCCCAAAATGAATGTCGGCAACCAGCGGAATCTGTATCTGTCTCTTAATAGCACCAAGACACTTGGCGGTAACGATCGTGGGCACAGCCACGCGAACAATATGGCACCCGACCGCTTCCAAATCTTTAATCTGTTTCACCGTGGCGTCAATATCTTCGGTGTGAGTCTTGGTCATGGTCTGCACGGAAACAGGATTATCACCACCTATCGGTACCTTGCCAACATTAACTACCCGTGTTTTTCGTCGTTGAATCATATGTTAGATAATTGTTTCAGAGAAAACCGATGCATTAAGAGATACGGCATCATGCAAAGGATTTAGGTTGTCGGCAACTCCCCCCTATAATCTCCCCGTAAACGGGGGGAGTGACATTCCTTAACATCAAGTTATAAAATGGATAATGGCGTTAGTTTTACGCTGTATGCACCTTTAACATTTTTTGATATTGGTGGGTTCGCTTCGCTTAATCCACCCTACGGCAAAACCGTTTAAATGAAACGAAAATTTCTATACGATACGTGTTTCCAGAAAAACTAATTATATTGATATCCATCTATTTTTTCAAATGTTAATTTCAAGGTAAACGGGCTACCCCTTGACTCTTGCCGTTGAAAAGACATGATTCTTCTTGTTGTTTGACACAAAAAAAATTCCAGTGAGACTTAGCGTCTCACTGGAATTTTATAACAGAAACGGCTCTTACAAAGATAACAGATCGTTATCTCACGACTATCTTCTTCTTTTCAGATCAAAATCAACCTTGGTAGCCTTCCCTGCCTCTACCGTAACTTCCTGTGATAGTTCTTTTAGCTTTTCGTGCCATGTCTTTACCGTATATTTTCCCGGTGGAACTCCTTCAATCGTATAGTTCCCATCCTTATCGGTAATAGCAAAATACGGATTTTCAAAGGTTACGGCAAAGCCGGCCATCTCACTGTGAACATTGCAAAGCAGCGGCGTCTCACCAACTACATCAAAAAGCACCTCTTTTACCACGCCCGTTGGGTATGTTCCCAAGTTAAATTGCAAGGCTGCAGTAGGAGGAGAAAACACGTTATGGCGCACGGCATCGCTGTTCGGGAAATCCACCGTGGTGCCTTTCTGCATAGCAACAACGCGAGGCACATACGTAAGATTAAGCTGATCAACAATTGCATGCTCTGTAGGAGGTGCAAACTTATTGTCCCCTACTTTTTCAATAAAAACAATAGCATCGGCGCTATTCCTCATCTTTTGGCAAGTGACAACTCCAGTAATAGAACCCGCGTTGTCTACCTTCGGCAAATTTTTTACCACCTTCTTCAACTTTTGTTGTGCCTCTTCCAGCTTCTTCGCCGCTTCGGCCATCTCTTCAGCCGTTAACACCTTCTTTTCCTCTTCCTGAGCCAAAACCAGCGAGTGTGATGAAAGCGCTATCGACGAAATTGCAAGTATGCCAGAAATAAGATATCTCTTCATAAACCCTTTGTATCCTCCTATCTTCAATAAAATTTCCAAAAATCAAGCGAGCTAACAAATGTTTTATTTCCATCTGTTAGCTCACTTTTATTACACGTGTTAAGACTTTTCCACTTTTATCAACTCGCCATTCAGGTATTTCTTCATGAAGTCATTCTCATTGCCGGTTGTGTATCCGGTTTTCGCAGGATCCCACAAGCCTTTACCGCCAATACCACCATCCTCAGCCTTGGTAACCTTCACCAGGGTCTCCTTCGGAACCGTATTAATACCATGGTTATCAGCCTCGAAACCAAAAACAAACTTCATACCAATCTTAGCCTTGTGGAACAGGCTGTCAAGCTGGTGCATCGGCATCGACCAGTCTCTGGTAAGACTCTGCTGAGAACCATAACGGAAACTTGATTGATAACCAGTGCCGGCGGACAATGCCCTGCCGTCAGGTCTTGTTTCATGGGCCTTTACTGACTTTTCCGTTGCAATCCACGAGGAATGTTTAATCATCGTCACATCGTACGGATAGGACGAATTATACTTTGCCCTCAGCATAAGTCTTGAAACCTTATAGAAAGGATCATTTGGTTTCCATCCTTCATAAGGTCTATCTGCAGGATTTGCATCAACGTAAACATAATCGCCGTCATTAATGCCCAAATCTTTCGCTGCCTGCGGATTGATATTAATTTGATGCTCACCAACACCCGGCATTCTCTTGTCCATTCGGTATGGATCACCAAAGTTATTGTTCCAGATAAAATTCCAGTCCGTCACAGCCCATTGAGAATGTACTGTATGCCTTGATTTTGGCGTTACACAAAAGAACTTATAGCCTTTTTCCCACAGGAAATTCTTTGTTTGCTTTGTCTCAGCCCAGGATTTCTTGATATTCCTTACCGTTCTCTCGTCCCAGTGCTCTGCGCTCTCTGGAACTCCGTAATCATCGGGACGGATATACGGATTGGTACTGACAATTACGTTTGGCAAGTACTGAGTTGCCTCAGGCCCTTCTCGATGCACAATAAAGTTTTCACCGTACTCAATGATCTCTGATTCATCATTGTAAGCCTGCAGTCTCCCTGTTGGTGTATAGAATGGCAGACTTTCGTGTACCTGTTCCCAGAATGGCTGTCTTGGATAAGTCCGGTAATTTAACAAGGCCACGCCAGGTTCACCGTATTTTCCTGCTACGATATCATCAAAGGTATATCCCTTTGCGGTTGTACTACCGTCCAGCAACCTGTTTATATAAACCTCAGGCCTGCCTTCCAAAGCAAATTTCCAGAAATCCCTGAATCTCATATCCCTGAGCAATTCACCCAGCTTGGCAGCCATACCGGCAATGACCATCACATCGTCCTTGGAGTCGTTCACTGGCCTTATACCACCCTTCCATATCTGGTAGAACGGATTTGAGCAGGAACTGGTGATCTCGTGTGTTTCAAACTCCATCCACGAATTAGCAGGGAATGCAAAGTCTGCATATTCAATGGAACCCGTCATCTCAATATCGGTAGACATGATCTGCTCGATATTGGGGTTAACATTCTTCAACATCTGGTAGACATGCTTTGCATTGTTCACCAGATTTACGTTGGTAAACCACATAATCTTGGTTGGTGTAGGCATGTGTGTTTTACCAGTAAAGCATTTACGTCCATACTTCGGCGTATTTACGATCAATGGCCGGTCATTGTGATTCCAGTACGCAACCTCTTCGTCGTAAGCACGGCCCTTTACCTTTAAATCCATCGCTGGTGCGTTTGGATCGAGGTTTGGATTAAACACATCTTCTGCTACCCAACCGTAAAAACCAGGACCACACCACTTAGCTGACTGGAAATTACCAGCCTTGTAGTTTCCTGCCCAGGTATGAGAACCTGAACCCATATAACCAACATTACCCGTCAACATTAAAGGTAAGTATGTTGACCTGTTCATCAGGGTCGCATGGAAATAGTGATTAATACCCTCACCATAGTGAATTGCTACTGGTTTTATGGTTGCAATGTCATGAGCTAATCTCACAATTAACTCTTTTGGAGAGTTTGTCATTTCGACAACGCTGTCGACATCGTAATCTTTCAGGTGTATCTTATACATCTCAAAGAGCGGCATAACTTCAATCTCTTTACCATCAACCGTTTTCACTTTAAAGGTACCATCGAGAACGGGATCAATCCCTTTCGCCGTCAGCTTATCACCAACATCGTCTCTGGTGATTGGTTGTGGGCCGTTCGTCTTAGCATCCCAAACCACAAAGTCCCCGAGAATTTCTCTCTGGTCATCGTGCAAACCATGAATCTTGTAACTAGCGCCATGCGAGATATCCTCTAATTTGTAATCAGGGAAAATATCCTTTGCCTGCAACCTTTTTAAGGTATCCGTCCTGACGAGCAAGGGGAAATCGGTAAACTTCTTCACATAATCTGCATCATAGAGCTTCTCATCCATTAATATCTTTGTCAAACCAAGGAAAAGCGCCGTATCGGTATTACACTTGATCGGTATCCAGTAATCTGCTTTTTGAGCAGACGGGCTATACTCAGGCGTAATAACAACGAGTTTTCCTCCCCTTTCCATAACCTGGGTCAACCAATGCGCCTCCGGCATCTTGTTTTCAATCAGATTCTTTCCCGTTTGTATGACCAGCTTCGAAAACCGGATATCATTCATGTCGACATCAGAGGTCTGTAATCCATGAGAGAATGGATGGCCAGGGGCCTGATCTCCATGCCAGGTATAGTTTGACCAATTTCTTCCACCCAATGCTTTATCCGGTCCCAAACCCCTGTTGTGACTATCAACCAGGGAAAGCATATTATTAAATCTGTACATGCCGTATTTTCCTATAACGCCCAAAAGACCCATACCGCCACGGCCCTTGAACGTTCTGGTGCCAGCACCCTTCATGGCATCCACCATCTCTTTCGGATATCCCTGCTCAATGAGCTTCTTGGAGCCCTCTTCACCACTGTATTTTTTGGTGATATGGATAATCCCCTTTGCGGCGTAGGTCCACGCATCATCCCACGATGCCTTTAAAAGCTCATCTTGTCCTCTGGCATCAAACATATATTTTGATTTATTTTCTGGTGTCAGCTCAGGGAATCCATCATCTGCCCATTGTTTCCATCCTTTCCGAATAAGCGGATATCGTAACCGATAAGGACCATAAACCCTGCGATGGAAGGTATATCCTTTTAAACACATCCTTGGATTCCAGTTCCTGGTCGCCTTATTTCCGTATAGATCTGAATAGTTCTGATGGTCATAATTCTGCTCAACCCTCATAACCACTTCATTTCTCACGAACGCCCTTACCCTGCAGGCATGGGTGTCATTTGGCGAGCACGTAAAGGTAAACGTCCGATCATACCGATACTGGTCACGATAGACACTTTCCCATGTACGATCCGGATAAGCATCTAAGGGATTTCCTACCTCCACGGCAGGTTTTAAGAGCCTGAACGCCATTGCCTTATTGGCAACGGTAAAGGTCGCACCTGTTGCCCCTGCCACTTGTAGGAAAGTTCTTCTGGTAAGCTTCATTTTTCCTACTCCTTTCTCAATGTAAATCCAAGTATATAAAATTTTTTACCAAAATCTCTTGTAAAAATCAGCAAACCGCTTTTTTTACTTTATAAGCCTCAGTACACTGCCCGCACACTCCGTCTTCAGGCTCCCAGTCGGGAAAATCCTTTTTTATTTCATTCACAAGATAAGTGTCTTGTTCAATACCTTCCACCCACTGATATGTCCTAAATTGGCAGAGCGGACATTGGGCACCAGGCAAAATGGTCTTTTTCTTCTTAAAGGTATGCTTAATCGGTAATCCTTCAGAAATTTTTATTACTTCATTCACGTCTTTTGCCATCCCCAGTATCCGGTCATGTGTAAAATTCTCATCCTGCCACAGGACATCAAAGATAGCCATCTTCACTTCATCAGGGATCTTCTTATAAAGAGCTGAAAACTCCTGGTATCGCCCCTCTTTATCAGAAAGCGTCTCTCTCCCGTTCCTGATCAATCTGCTATCAACATAGATATCCCAAAAGACACAATATCGTTCTTTAATAATACTTTCTTCCATGGGATTACCGCCGAGGCGTTCATCACGATAGCCGTACGAGTCACTGAACATATCTGAAGTATGCATCAATTCATGTCTCACCAATTTTTTCAGATAAGGAATATTCAGGAATCGGTCCGGCAGAATTTTGACCACAATCCTTTTCTGTCCGGCATCCTGATTCATACCCTTGGTAAGATACGAGCCTTCGTCAAAGTTGTTCACCGCCTTGGCAATTACCCCTCCGCAAGCTTTTTCGTCGAGTCCAGGGAATTCATCGAAAATTTCCTTTATGAGCTTTACAAACCCAAGCTTCTTAAAGAAATCCCACTCAATCTTTTTAAATTGTGCAGGCCTTTCATCCGAAGGAAAATTTTCGTAAACCGGATCAATGCAGGAATGATATTCGAGAGTCAGGGCAAAATCTCCCTTCTCCTCTCTGACCTTCAATTCGCTAAAAATTACTTCCTCTATCAAACTCGGATCAAATTCTAACTTCATATCATTCCTCACCGTAATCCTCAGAGGATGCGCAGGACAGACATTCATCTGATGCCCCAGCCACTGCCTCCTGATTGAGATCAGATTCCTTATAGATCTCTGTCTTCACATCCATCAACTTCATTTCCAGACTCAAGAACTCTTTCGTCAAAGCGGATACCGCAGAATAAAATCCCTGCCCTGCCTTTCTGGCAAAGAGAACCGAGAACAGAGGTACCCACTTTCCTATATGCTCTTTCAGGAATTTCTTCTGCGCATCAACGCATATCTGCGCCTTTTCATCACCATGATTTTCTATGGCATAGGCTTGCTTGTACAACAAAAAGTGCATAAACTCCAATTCTACACTGACATGGTCGCACCGTTCCTTCTCTACCTCAGAAATATCAAGCCCAAAAGCCCGATAAAAACCCTGAATATCTCCTAATTCATGCACTTGCTGGAACACATGGGCTGCGCCATATTGCGTTTCATACAGGGGGCACTCTTTTGACATCGTGTGCCCGACAATGCGCTGGTATTCGGATTGTAAGGCTTCAATTGAGGTCGCAACGGCCAACTCCTGAGTCTCACGAAAACACCTCTTTAGCTCAGTACCATCGTCTATTCCTTCGTAACACCGCACCAACGCATGCTGATGTTCCTGAATTTCAGGTGAATTTAAAATTGACAAATTTTTCTCTATTGGATAGAGAAAGCAACCAGATAAGATCTGATACATGGCACTTCGAGTAAGCAAACCATCTACTCTGGATGCAACTTCCTGATCTAAAAGACTACTCCTGTCGGTTTCCATAATAAACCTCAATGCTAAATTGAATTGTAATGTTTCGGATCTCTGATGTAAACAGGCTCTTCTACTGTAGTCCTTACAACCTCTTGTCCATCCTCACCAAGCCCAATAACAGTATCATTGTACAACTCAAACTTCTTACCATGAATCGTTGTCTCAAACACCTTTGGCCCTTCCTCAATCTTGTATTCAAATATAATAGTCTGAGTCATTCTGAATAAAGACAGAACTGCCAATCTCTCACGGGACGGTACCATGAATTTTTCGATAGCCTCGTCAACACCCGGACCAAACATCTGCCTTAGATATGACCTTGGCGCCCATCTCGGCGGTATATAGTAGATATTGGGTTCTGTTCCAAACTGTGGATAGAGCGGCAGTGCTAACTTATCATGCTTGATTAACCATGTAACCGGGTTTTTGGGATTATCATCCAGAAACCCCTGTAAACGAATTTGTCCTACACATGCAGCCATACATCTGGTTTCCATCGGACGCCCCTTGGTTAACGGATCACGCCCTTCAATCCTGGGATAACAGGCAATGCACTTCTCACTCACTCGCGTCAAACCCCGGTACATAGGTTTTTTGTAAGGACACTGTTCAACACATTTCCGGTATCCCCTGCACCGCTTCTGATCTATCAGAACGATCCCGTCTTCTTTTCTTTTATAAATAGCCTTCCTGGGACAGGCAGCGAGACAACCCGGATACGTGCAGTGGTTACACAACCTCTGGATATAGAAAAACCAACGGCTATGTTCCGGCAACGACGAATATTCGTCAGGCTTGTTGCTCTTTGCCACATCTTCTCCAAAATTCGGAGCACGCCATTCCTTATCTTCAGGAATATACCCAACCGCCCACTGATTAATATTCTTCTTAGCAGCAGCCTCAAATATAGTGTCACCTTCGTAAACCCCATAAGGAGATAACTTTTCATCCTTTTCATCGGTATACCAGGTATTTTCACCATTATCAATCAACTTGAGCGTTTTAACATCCCAGGATTGCGGATAACCACCGTAAGGTTTGGTTTCCACGTTATTCCACCACATATACTCCTGTCCCTTATTATACGTCCATGCACTTTTACAGGCCATGGTACACGTCTGACAGGCAATACACCGGTTAATATTAAATACAGCCGCAAATTGACGTTTTGGTCTGGATTCAAAATAGGGATACTCCATGCGTCTCCCCAAATGCCAGTTGTGTACTAATGTCATTTTTTAATCCTCCTTAAACTTTATTTTCTATAGAGCAAACTATTGCCAAGCAACTCTTTCCAGCGTTACCGGATGCCACTGAATAGATATATTTTTTTGCCCATTCCTATCCTGATCGCCACCGTTCCAGACCGCCATATTGAAATAACTCGTTCCACCAGGAACAAACTGCACATCATGCGGGTCTTCGGTAATCAAAGAACGATAGATAATCACAGTCCATACCCCATCTTCGTATTTACTGCATCCGTTTACATCCTGGTGTGCCTGTGTAGTAAGGGTTCCAAAACCCTCTGCGTTTAAATCCTCAACAGATCTGCCTCTTGCGGGTTGAGACAGCAGATTATTTGCGGCTCTTCCCCCGGATAAAACCTCAACACTCGTTATTAATTCCCGATGATAATATGCGCTATAGGGATTCAAGTTAAAGTCATCATGCATATTGGGATACTGGGTTTCAACATCTTCCAGCTCACCCTTAACCAGCAAATCAGCCTCCCAGTCCGCCTTCCAATGCCAAAGGTTTGTCGGTTTCTCGCGATCTCCCATCCTCGGACTAAAATGTTCAGACGGCGTTATCTCCACCGCTCCCAAAGGAAACATCAAAGCTACAGCATCCCTGAATTCTTGAACCGCAATTGCTCTCGCATTCCTTGTTGGATCACTCCAGGAAACCTTAAAATACACGACAAGGCCGTCATGAATGGCTTTCACTTCTGCAGTACTAACTGATCCGCCGCCATTCGGAAACGCCTTGTCTTGTTTTTGAAGCGGAACAGTAACACCCTTAGCATCAGTGAAAAAACCCTTCAAAGTTTCAACGTCCATATGATACGGTTTTCCTACATCTACATATTTAATATTCAACACTTCCTTTGCCGGAGTAAATTCCTCATCACTTGCCCCCTTCACCCCTGGCGCTGTTTCCTCAGCCGCAAACAATGCAGTGCTAAGAAAAGCACAGCTTAAGAGGGCCACACCATATCTTTTCAAAACTGAATATGTTTTTTTCATTTTCCCCCTCCTCCATAAATAATATTTCGGATACAAAAATCATTGTGCTTATACATAATACTGAAGAGCCAAACTACCACAAAAAAAAGCTCGCAGACCTCCTTCCTAAATTAATCAAACACTCATGGCATACAACTAAATCTGATAGAGAGTATTAAGAAATTAACTGCCACACCTGATATTAAAATATTTTAGACAGAAAGGCAAACCACATTCCACAAAAAAAAGACCAATGTCAACTTTCAGACACTACCTATTTTTTTTTATTTGCAGTATATTACGTTAGCTGTTATTTTTTTTACGCAAAAACAGAACGTCATACACATTTCTTTTTTGCAAGACACAGTGCAGCAATGAAATCAACGAGAGCACTGGCTTAAGAAAAAGGTACAGGACAAATACTTACTTGTATGCAAAAGAGGGCACCTGATGATTGGTTTTGAGGAAAAGCCAGAAGTGGTCATTGAGATCATAAGACTTTTTTCAAGCACTATGAAACGAATTATCACTCATGAATAACGCCTTTGCCTCATCTACTATCTGGGGTGTTATTTCCTGATATCCCCTTTCCTGCGCAAACTCCTCAATTTTTTTCTTAACCATGCCTCGGATGAAAGAAGGAATTCGAGCGGTCTGTGTTTGTGCTTCGTGGGTCCATGCGGGTATCTGCTTTTTTTTTATGCTGCTTATCAGAAATTTTTTGTTCACCCGCAACTGATCCAAAGAAACCATCCTCACTAATATGCTGGCATTCAACGGTATCCTTCATAGAGACTTTATCGTTTACGGGTCTATGAAATTCTGAAAAATCTGACTGCATAGTAGTCCTCGCTTCCGGACTTCCTCCAGCAAGCAGAACATTACATGGCGCTAACCGCAAAAGATTTTCCGTTGTACTGCCAATATCTAAACCGTTAGTGTTATGGACTCCGGTCCTCCCCAGAATCAGGGTTGATGGATTTTCTTTTTGGAGAAACCGCAATATTTTATCATAGGGTTTACCATCCATAAGTATGGTGTCAAGCTCAACCCCGGCATCTCCCGCCATTCTGCTTACCGTATCAAGATGGTTCTGATAGATCTTTGCCAATCCCTTATCAATAATCTCCTCGTGAAGCGTTTCCTGCTCTTTAAATCTGAAAATTTGACCTGCTTCCTGAGAAAGCACATTCGCAATACTTTCAAAAGCAACGCGATGATAATGTGGATCAAAAACAGAAACTGCAATAAGTTTCAGGTTGAATGATTTCGCGAAATGGATGGCGGAAGTAAATCCGGCAACGGAAGCTGCACTTCCATCTACCGCAATTACCACCTTCCCGTCTAAACCACGATTTTTCACTACAAGGACGTCGTTTTTTATACGCCTGACAACGCGTTCGCAAACACTACCAATTACCTGCTCATTCACGGCAGCCAATCCAAGGGCTCCTAAAATAACGAGGTCATACCGGTTTTCCTGCAGCTCTTTTATGATCTCATAATAATTTTTACCTTCTAACAAAAGCTCCTCATGGGGAACGGACGAGGCACTGCATTTTTTCTTAAACACATCAAGATACGACTCGGAAATGAGCTTGAGGCCTAAATTGATCAATGAACTGTGAAGGTCACGCTGCCGTTGTAAGACGCTTTCATCCTGATACTGAGGAGGCAACCCCTTCTCCATGTCACGAAAACGTCTCTGATGCAAAGCTGCATCATAAACGTGACACCCTACCAATAAAGAACCAAACTTTTGAGAAAGGGCAACACCTAAATCGATGCAGGAATTGGAATGATGTGAATTGTCAACAGCGATAAATATTTTTTTATACATAAGATTTCTTTAAAACCATGCTAACACTTCGAGGATTCACTTCTCAATTTCTTCCACTCACAGATTGCACCGCCCGCTAAGGCTAGGGTAATTACCGTGATAAATCCCCAGCGCATCATAGATTTGAACGGACTTTCTTTTACATCTGCCGTGACGGGCGCTTTAGCCACAACGACAGGGCTTTCAGCTTCCGTAGCTGCAAGTCCTCTTATATATACAACCAGCTCCTTTATCCTTTTATCCGTGAGTGTTTTACCCCACGGAGGACAAAGGTTTGATTTATCAACGGACTTTGAACCATCGGTAATCGACTTTGCAAGCTGATCATCAGTCCTTTTTTTCATATAATCCAAGTCAGTAAAGTTTCTTGGCTTTGGCTTCAGATCAATGGTAAAAAAAGTCCCATCACCTTTCCCTTTCAGTCCATGACAAGGAGAGCAATAATAGTCAAAGGTTTTTTTCGGTGATAGTAAAAACACCTGATCTCGCGGGGAAATCTCAATTCCTTTTGCCGTTGAAAACCACCCTACTACCCCAAACACAAGCGCCGTGCCTGTAGCAAATTTTTTCCAGGACGCAAAATATCCCATTATTTACCCTCTTTCTTCTTCACATGATCCATCAGAAACCCGACCAGTTGCTTCAATTCCTCATCAGAAAGGCCAAAATTTGGTTCAACCCCCTGAGGGTTTGCCTGCTGAGGATTTTTTAAATGATACACAAGATATGCGGGTTGTAACCGGTCGCCAACTGTTGCAAGGTTTGGTCCAACTACACCGCCACCCTTGGTAATATTTTCTGCATGACAGGTATTACACCCCTTCTCATAAAAGAGTTTTTCACCTGAAGCGATGATTTCAGCGGTCGGCGGACTATCTTTATAAAGGTCGATCAAGGGGTCTTTGAATACCAGATTTTTTTCAAGGTATTCCGTAGCAGCCTTCGCTTCATCCTCAGTCAAATTGAACTTCGGCATCTGTTGGCTTAAAGGTCGAATAATGTCAGGCGCCTGCAAAAACTCACCTTCCCAGTTCATCTTGATTTTACTACCGGCAAAAGTCAGATTTGGGGCATACGTACCACCTTTATCCTGAATCCGGTGACACGTCAAGCATCGGATATCATACAAAAGCTTTTCAAAACCAGCAAGTCCGTCCCTTTTTTTTTTCCACCACCGGCATTAACTCAGGAATGCCCTTGATGTCATGGCAAACAAAACATCGAGCCCTCTCAACAACACTCCGTCCCTTTTCTATAAGTGCGGGATCTTTTTTGATACCTGCAAATTCCTTTTCAGTCAGTACCTGTGTTTCTGGTTTCGGCTGTTCTGCCCCCTCCTCCTCGTCCTTCTCTTCGGGAATAAATTGTGTATCGCGCATAACAAACTCGACGAGCCCTCTAACATCCTGGTCCGTGAAGCGATATTGCGCCATCATGGTATCGGGAAAATGACTTTTTGTATTCCCCAACCAGGCGTGCAACCAGTTTCTATTGATTTTTGTCGTTATCTCCCCTAAATCTGGCCCAACGCCAACATTTCCACCAACTCCCTTTATCGGGTGACAGATCGTACAACGGGCACGCCCCCATACACCTTTGCCAAAATTGAAAACCTTATCCATTTTATCATATTCGTCTTCAGAAAGATCATCTTCCTTTTTCAGCAAAAATTCATCCCAAGTTACCTGCGGTACATCCTTCTCTGCAATACTGCTCAGGAAGGCAATAACCGCTTTAATCTCATCAAAATCGAGCCCCAGATTCGGCATCTTGGCATTCGCCACAACTTTCTTGGGATTTGCAATCCATCTGGATAACCATTCAACGTTCGCTTTATATAGAATATTAACTAAAGGAGGTCCATTCTTAATTCTTTTGTATGGGTCTTCCAGATCGAAGGGAAGGACAGACCACTGCTCAGGCATCCGGTATTTTTTATCTAATTCCAGAAATACGCTATCGATCTTTCTTTCTTGCCCGAAAGAAAGATGAAGACTCGTCACGAATGACAAGCAACCTAAAGTTATAATCAACCATCTTTTCTGTAAGCTCACGATAGACATTAACCTCATCAAAAACTCCTTATCCTGATATAGTATTACTGTGTAAAAACTTGCCTTTGGACAGATTTTTACAACCCCTCTCACCCAATTATCAAGGGGGAATTGATTGAGACGTTCCTACGTTATATTATTCTTGCTGTTCTTCCAACTTTGGAGGAAATCTGCGTAACCGGGCAATGAACCACATCTCAACGCTTGCACCCATAATCAGAGCTATCAACACATAAACGAAAACCGTCTTAGGTACGGGTTTTTCAAGAGAGACATAATACCATGACGACACTGATTTCTGACCATTGACATCACTGTTAGAACCATCCCAGACCGCAAATGCAACAGGAATGAGCTTGCCAATCTCGAATTGAATGTCTCCCTTTACATCCTCCGTGTTCAATGTTCGTTTCAGTACTGCCTTCCACCTTCCTTTCTGATAGATTCCCTTTCCCGTGACATTCTGGCTTTCCGGCGGTTGTACCGTTACATTCTTAAAACCCTTTGCATTCAATTCACTCACCACTCCTTGCTCATTCTCAGGAGCTTCCACTACTGCACCAAACCCTTCCTGCCAGTACGCCTTCCAACTCCATAAGTTTACAGAACCACTTGAATCTCCCATGGCAAAATAAGGTTTCTTCAACGACTCAGGGATTTTTGTAGGAAATTGCAGAGAAACAGCATCCCGGAAAATTTCCTCTTGCCTGTTGGTAGCATCATCCCATTCCAGCAAGAAGGCAATTTCGTTACTATTATACAACGCCCTTACCTGAATTGCATCGATGGTTGGCGCCCAGTGACGCGGGCTCACCAATATCTGCCCTGCCAGCGGAATCTCAACGGCTGATGCATTACTCCAGTTTTCGTCCAGAGGTTCAGAAGGCAATTCTTCACCCTCAAACAGCTTCACTTTTACAACAACATCCGACGCCATATCTTTAGCCAGGCTCTTTACATAGTGCGCAACATGCCAACGATCTTCATCAGAAAGTTTTTCCAAATACGAGCCCATCGGGGTTTCGTTAAATCCCGTCGAGATCGTACGATAAATATCTTCAATGGTATTTCCACCCTTAAAGTTCCATCCCTTTGATAAATCTCTTGCACGGTAAGGCAGGTTCCATTCCGTTTGCAATGCCACTGTTAACGGTCCATTTCCTCTGCCATCTTCACCATGACATTCATAGCATTTCATTTCTTTAAATAGTTCCTGCCCCCTTTGTATGCTTTCCGGCGTTGACGGAACGCTTCCTACAGGAATCACTTTCGGTGGAGCATCCTTTTTGAACTGTTCATTAAAGGTTTTTACATAATACAATACCTGCCAGCGTTCTGTCTCGCTAATTGTGCTCCAAAAGGGCATTGCTGTCCCTTCTATGCCGCTGGTAATAATTCTAAATAAATCCTCATCCGTAGGAACTGATCCAAATGCCGTTGACCTTACCTTGTACTCATTCCTCGTAAAGTTTCGTGGTTTCGGAAACATCGTTACCGCAGCTGGCCCATCGCCCTTTCCTTCAATTCCATGACAATACCAGCATCTTTTCTCGTACACCTTCTTTCCCGCTACAACAGCTTCCGGGGTTTCAGCTAATTTTTGTGGGACCTCACGCCTATACGTTCTAAACAAAAGCGATGACTGGGCGACTGCCTCATTCTGTATCCAAAAGGCACTACTACAGACACCAACAAGTACTAAGCTTATGAATCCTTTTTTTTAACACGTTTCTCATAGTTATACTTGACTTCTTCCCTTGCTGTTTTTAAATTAAATCCAAACACACCTCTGTGCTTATTTACACAGCCTTATTCGAGTTTTTCCCTTTGCCGTGGCATAACTCCAGCAGTATCATATTCACCCATAATAATCTTCCACACATCGTCGTCCTTCAAATCATCTTTCCACGAAGGCATAGCAGAATCCCATGGCGTGGATTCAGAAGGCAAACCAGGGCCGCCCTCTTTGATACGCCAAAAAAGATAATTGTCTACAACGGTTGCTATAGTACCAGGATCCTGAAAATTAATCGGTCTCAGACGAAACGAATTTGCAAACGGACCGTTTCCATCCGCCTTTGACCCGTGGCACGGACGACAATACGTCTGAAAAAGTATCTTCCCCTCTTCAATGCATTTTCTCTGAGTATCTGCATCTGCTTGCCGAAACGGGTTTTCAAGCTTTTCAAAATCCTGTGGTAACGTAGGATGCTGAATCCTCAGCTCCACGGGAGACGCGGCGCCAGGAATTGCCCACGTGTAAACAAACCATCCGACGAGAAGCGGAAAGCCAACAAAGAGAATTTTTTGCAGGAAGGATTTTATGAAAGGTCCATGTCCAGGGAGCAAAAAACTTAAAAAATCTATAAATTTCTGATTGCTGGTCGTTGCATACACCAAGCCTGCCAGCACTCCCATGATCATATACCACATCATCAACGTACTTGGTGTAGGCATGGGGTGATCTTTTGCCATCAGCATCTGAAAAATTTTTGGTGAAGCATATTTAAGAAATCCATACAAACAGCCTACTGCTGTAATTACCCAGATTAACAAAAATGTATTGCGCTTATTAGCCATCATACGCTCCTAACTATTGATTCTCCCGCAGACACACCATATTCTTTTTTATTTCAAACTCTGTAAAAAAGATACAATTCCGTAAAAATCTCTCACACTTAAAAGCTCGCCAATATTCCCGGGCATAATTGATACCTCTTGTTTCTTCATCTCAGCAATATCCGCTTTCGGAATAACGACCTCTTCAATCTCTCCGCTTTCTTCTTTTAATAATACAAGCTCTTCCTCTGTTTCACTCTTAATCAATCCGTTGTAAGGTATTCCATCCGTGGTGATCACATACATTGTCTCATACCCTTTGACAATCTTAGCGCTTGGCTTCAGGACTGATTCCACAAAATACTCCGCGGTTTGAATTGCACCAATGCCCGTAAGCTCAGGACCAACCTTCTTACCTCTCCCGTTAACAACATGACATTTTCCACAGGTGACCGGCCGCGTTTCGTCAAAAAACACCTTTTCACCCTCTTTTGCGTCAACTACGATCGGAGGCACCCAAGGTTTTACCTTCTTTTTTGACGCCTCTGGAATTTTATCTTTATATTTCATCAACGCCCCCAAGTCTGGCTCACCCCCCAAAGTCTGCAGATATGCCAATACCGCCAGTATCTTTTCCCGTGACAACATGATCGGTGGATCATACACCTTGGGCATAATTTTATCATACCCTTTCACAATATATTTATCAGGTTCAACAATAGATTCCACAAGGTAATCCAAGCCTGACGGTAGTCCCAACTCTTTTGCCCGGTCTTCCGCCCTGCTTGCCAAACCTTCCTGGTCAGGGCCTCTGGTTGCGCTACCGCTGGTTCCTATCTTGTGACAGGTACTACATTGTCCATCGCCCCAAAATATCTTCTCACCAGCCTCCGGACTCACACCGCCGGCAGACTCACCGCCACCAGTGCCGGAAAGTCCGGCCACATACATAGTGATATAGATATAAAATCCTATAACCGCAATTCCAAAAGCCGTAATTTTTAGCATGCTCTTATTCATAAGTTTTTCTAGACCTTTATGTCACCATGTTGAAATTCAATCACATTTATCGTATTAACTTTTTCGTCACTAGCAAAAATTTTCGCAGTGCTTACTCTCTTTTTTTGCTTCGTTATCGTTGCTGTCATGAGACCACAAAACCCTGGACTTTTTAGCGGACTAAAGACTTCTAACTCTGGATTTTTTAGACCTTAAAACGGTAACCGGCAAATGTCACGTATAGTGCTCACGATGCGGTTCAGTCAATTCAAACTCTTCTTTTAATACCCCCTTCTCCTTTGTTTCGCCCAGGTTAGCAAGCCAGAACACGAAAGCAACCAGACCCAGGAAGAGGACAACAATCAAACCAACAATCCGTCCCATGTACGACAACGCAGGAGTGTACGCCCACTGCGAAGTATCCTGCAATACTCCATAAACGTGCCAGTCCATTCTCAGTCCGGAACGGATGAATCCCATTAACCCCATCAAAATTACAATAACCACACACAAGAGTAGCAAGGCATATTGCGAACGCACCGGCATCTTACCCCATACAATGCCGCCGACCAGCTTCGCCTTGCGAAACATGAAGATGTCGATAGTGGCATTCATAATCAAACAGCTCATAACTATTGAAACTTGTGTTACCGACAAATATCGTAAGACCAGGTTGGCCTTTTGCATAACCTGAAAACCGTAATACCAGAAATAGAGCACCGCAATAGAAGCAGTAACCGCAAACAGCAACGCCTGACCTAATTTCCCTTTATTCTTAAAGGTCAAAAATGCCGCAAGACAAACTGCAAATGATTGGATGTAGAGAGAGCGTATCAGTGGTTTTACGAAGACCTTAATATTGGCTTCCAATTCTACAAAATTGAGCGAAATTGCATAGGAGACCAACATTAACAGACAAAATATCAAGCCTGAAAATATTCCTATCTTACCAACCTTCCCTTGCTCAGCAAAAGGAGCCATCTCACCCTTGTTACTCCGCCTATAAATCAGGAAGGAAAAGAATGTTGCCAAAATAATCAGATTTACTACGGCATTCTTTGCCGCCATAACACCAAAGTATTTTGAAAATGGATGATATTGCTCACCAATCATCGCCCGTTCTTCGCCGCTCAACGGAAGATTATGAGGCGTAAGCCATACCGCAAAACACATAAATATGATAAAAATCAGGTATTTAAAAAATCTCGTGTATCGTTCCGATCCTTTAATTCTTCCCATTCCAAGCCACAAATAGTAATTCGCTCCAATAAAGAGCATACCGATCAGAATGGCCTGAATAATAAACGTCCACGAGAAAGCGCCACCCATCATAATGTTTCCCATGACAGGGCTCGAACTATACACTTCTCTTCCCAGCCAATATCCAGCAAAAGGCAATGGAATCAAGGCACCGACTCCAATAAAGTTGCCTACGTAACCCATCCAATCATAATGGGCCCTTTCCTCATCAGACTTTGACCCCAGGAATTTCACTGCGGCATATGCGCCAACGACAAATCCGCCGAAACAGACATTGGCAATTAAACGATGAATATTTACTGGCATCCAGAGAGGATTGTAAATAGCATGATACAAACTCACGAGCTTTCCGGAGGCCGGCACAATACCCGCCGGACTCATCATGTAGGTTGCCCACGAATTCGTTAAAAACATAAGCCCTGTGCCAAAGAGATTCAGCATCACGCCCAAAAAGATATGAAACCACTTTTTTGCTGCGGTTCCTTTCAGGATATCCCACGAATAATAGTACCCATACAAAGTGAATGCCTCACCAAAGAACATTAGGGCATACACATACATGGTTGGAGAAAAAACATTTGTCATGTGCCCCATGAACTCAGGATACAGCCCGAACAGACAAAATCCGAGTAACCCGCCGAGTGAAGCAGTCGTAGCAAAGGCGGCAGACAAAAGTTTAGTAAACTCCTTGGCCATTTTGTCATATTTTATATCACCACCCTTGAATCCTACGATCTCCACAATTACCGCAAAAATAGGCACACCAAGCACAAAGGCGGCGAACATGAGATGCAATTCAGATACAATCCAAACGACCGTCCTGGAATCCATCCCAAAAAAAGTGCGGTATTGAACTGGAGCCAATTCCTCTTCCTCTACTGCTGCAGTTGCAGTTCCTTCACCAGCTACCGGTTGACCTTCAGCCAATTGTTGTTCTGCGGCTTGTTGTCCAGCCTCAAACTGAGGAAGTTCTACGCCGGATGCTGCACCTTCGGCTGCCTTTGATTGTTCTCCGGACACATCAGCGGCAAACAAGTGTGGAACAACGGAAAGAAACGAACTGAGAGAAAGGATTAACGACAAAACAAGAAAAACGCTTCCTTTGGTGAACTGCTGTACTATCTTCAAATTATTCATTCGCAATGCGCCTTTTTAATCGAGTAAATTACACGTTCCAGTAAAAATAGATTCACTCTATTTCTTAGCATATACAAAGTCTACCGCAGTCTCTTCTTGAGCTTTTACGGTTACATCAGCCGTCTTTTTCCCGAGCTTCTCCTGCCAAGCCTCGATTTTATAAGAGCCTGCCGGTACATTTTCTAACTTGAATCTTCCATTTTCATCTGTTACCGCAAAGTAAGGGTTGGCTTTCACAACGATGAATGAACTCATCCATTTATGGACATCGCACGTTATCTTTACCACCTCAGGGAGATCAAATTTTTTCGTCATCTTCCCGCCACCAGACACCCCTTCGTTAAAACCAGGGTTTTTTATTGACCACGAATGGAGATTATGCATAACGTTGTCGCTATTCAGCAAATCTACACTTGCCCCAGCCGATACCGCAAGCACATGAGGGATAAACAGACATTCCTTCTGGTCTAACGTGACAGTCACTGCCTCTGCCTTCTTACCTGCCGCAATGTCCACCAATGAGACAACCGCATTTTTAATCCCTTTTGATTCTCCGTTGATCACCAATTCCTCGGACATTTTATTTTCATGCCCGCATGTTTGCTCATCCTTATCAACCTTTAACGCCTTTGCAGCAGGAACATCCCCGTCAAACTTAACAACACCTGCAATTGTGCCGCCATCTTTTACTTCAATCTCCTTATAGGCCTCTGCCATTGCACTATGGTTTATCCATGCAGCGCCGCATACCACTCCAAATATCAATCCACCAACAAAGGCCCCATATCGCAAACTTTTTACCATCGTTACCTCCATATTTCAGATTCTAGACCAGAAAATACTTGTCCATCGCAATGTCAAATCCAAAGGTACGCATAATACCTTCGCCCAAATAATTTGTCAACCGCAAAATTTAGTCACACCTAAAAAAGATACCGACAATCCGTACCGTTTGCATGCGTGAAAAATTACAGTCGAACTGACTTAACAATATACATTCCTTTTTAATGAAAATTACTGAAAATTTAAAAAAAAAGATGTAACTAATCAAAATTCTTATTCTTAGTTTTTGCTGAATCTCAAAAAAAACAGACTCCTATACTTTCAGAGATCCAGACAAAATTTCAACAATGAAATAATAGTTTCAATAAAGTATTGCAGAACTATTTACCTATACTGAAATATCCTGCCTTGTCTTCGTGGGGAAGCACCCTGTGTTTCCGTATTTTTAATTTAACGTCCTCTTCAACGTTTCTATATCTTTTGGATTTGTGAGCCTGCCTGAATTTACCACAACATCAGGTTCCATTTTGAATCGCCTCACCCACGCCGTATCTGTAGGAGGCTTCCAATAGACCTTATACAGCCCCGGCGATACATTTATAAACTGGTAAACGCCATCCTTATCGGTAGTCGTTTCGCGCTCCAATGCACCTTCTACCGGACGAAACCCTTTGGCTAACAGTCCGCTCTTTTCCAACATTTGCAACTTCACCTGACAATCCGGAAGAGGTTTTCCGCTGTGCAATATCCTGCCTTCAACCCTGCCGAGACTTGGATCCTGGTCAACAGCGCTATCCTTCTTCACTTCATCTTCGGCCCCCTCTACATCCTCATTTTCCAGAGATTCCGTCGGTTCGTGAGCAGACGGCCGGTTCAATTCTGACGTTTCAGTACCCAGTTCCTGGGTCTCTTCACCCGTGACAGATTCTTCTAAGTCTGTGGGTTCTGTTTCAGCCTTCACCGGTTCACCTTCGGTGAAAGAGCTTTCCCTTTTAGTCTTTTTGCCACTTAGCCGATAACTTTTTCCGCCAATCGCACTTTCTGACGGGGAAGTCCTAAGCCCATCACGAATTCCACCCTCCCTGGCATCTTCAGCAACCAACGATTTCGTAATTTCTCCTTTCGAATCCACTTCTCCCGTTTTTGAACGATTTCCAATCGTATCCGAAGCTGTCATTTTCATAGCACTCCCTCCCGGAGACGACACCGAAAGTGAGGAAATCACGGAAGAAGGAATTTGCAACCGGACATAATCCTCTGCAATCTCCTTAATCTTACATTTCATAGGGGTATTAGTGATATTCAAAACAATTACATCAGAATACTCTTTTTTACTGAAAAACTGCATGTTCAAAGATTTTATGTGATACCTCGACAGGATGGCATTGACATAATCCTTCCTGACACTGGTTATATTAATATCTATATCTGTACTACTATTCTTTAAAACTATGGTGTCTCCGTATCCAGGAGAAAAGCCTATCATAATCAGACACAACGCAAAAACTGCGTATTTTACCATCAAACCCAGCCCCTGAACACATGAAACCATACAAAATTTTTCTATTTTCACTGGCTCTTTTTTACCTTTATGGGAGAATAAAATCGGGCAATAAATTACAGAGGAATTTTTTAACAGTGGTTTTGATGCTGCGCGTCATCGCTTTTTTCACTCCGCAACGTAAACAAGGTAATTTCCGGCCGTGCACAGAATCTCACCGGAAGACCGGAAATTCCAATACCTTTATTTACATACATCGCGGTATTTCCTTTACGAAATAACCCTGCTGTATAGCCATACCTTGAGTATACCATGGGAGGTCCATAAAAAGGCACACTTACCTGTCCACCATGGGTATGGCCTGCCATCAAAAAATCAAATTCTCTAGCCTTTGTCATCTCAAAGATATCAGGGTTATGGGCTAATAATAGTTTGGGTTTGTTATCGGTACCTTTCAAAGTTCTGCAGAAATCCACCCGCCCATTCCACAAATCATCTACCCCTGCGATAAAAAGATAATCGTTTTTCCGGTAAAGAGGGACATGCTCATTAATCAATACCCGAATACCTGCTTTGGATAATGCATGAAAAGTACGATCTTTATCATCGTGATTCCCCAACACGGCAAAAACCCCTTCTTTTGCCTTGAGTTCAGACAATTCCTCTGCAACAGGCAAGAGATATGCACGGGAACGATAAACATAATCCCCCGTCAACACAACGATATCAGGGCATAAAGCATTTACCTTCCGGACACACCTCCGTATAAACTCTCTGGGGACGTATTTGCCATGATGAATATCCGATAACTGGGC
The DNA here is from genome assembly GCA_002009475.1 of Candidatus Brocadia carolinensis. Lineage (GTDB taxonomy): Bacteria > Planctomycetota > Brocadiia > Brocadiales > Brocadiaceae > Brocadia > Brocadia carolinensis. The sequence continues at coordinate 27,868 of AYTS01000037.1, forward strand.
TATCGTCACCCCATCAAACTGTTTCGGCAGGCGATTTATCTTTACCTGTACGTTATTAATTTCAACCCAGCGCGGTTCGAGCAGCCGGCCATAAGCGCCAACCGATAATGCCCCAAATCCGCACCCCAGAACGCCCCGTATGAACATGCGCCTGGAAATCATGATTCACCACCGATCAAATTTTTATCCATCCACTGAGCGCTCATCATTACCTTTTTAGATCGCATGGCGACAAGCAATCCACACAGATACCTTCTTCCCATTCCTCTCTGACAAAAGCCAGCCAGTCTTCCGGGGTATTACGACAGGATAAACATATCCCTAAATCACAAAGCCCTGCTATAGGATCGTTTGAATCCTTTATTGCTGCACCACAACAAGCGCATTGCCACGTTATCAGGTCACTGCTTATATGACCGCCAACATCACACATGGAACACTCCTTTTCTTGAAAAATTTACTTCTTCTTTTTGCTCTCATCCACAAAATATTGCAATACATCCGTCTCGGTAATTAAACCAACCAGCTTATTTTTGTCTCTTACAACCGGCAACGCCCCCACCTTCTTATCAATCATAATCTGGGCAGCCTCTTCAATGGTTGTGTCAGGGACAACAGTAACGACATTCCTGGTCATTACTTCCGAAACCTTAATGGAATCCAGAAACTCCTTGTTTTCCTTCCAGTTTGTGAGAATGGAAGTCAATGACGAGCGGTAAAGGTCCCTTTGCGTCAGGATGCCAACGATATGCTCTCCTTTCACAACGGGTAAATGCCGTATCCTTCCCAGATACATAATATCATTTGCAAAACCCAGTTTTGAGTCGTCATTCAAGGTTACCAGTTGTGTCTTCATCACCTCTTTTACCAGCATCTTTTTCCTCCGTTTCTATTGCACTTTTAAGTCTCGATTCCCATTCATCTCTATAATGGTTTTTGAGATTATTCTGTATCTTTTCTTCCCAGCGGGAATACGCCTGTCTTATAGTTACAATGGGCTGATGTTTTTCCGATACGTACAGGATATTCCTCGTTTCGTTCTGGATGGGTATGAGGAGGTAATCCCGCTCGTCTCTGCCTACCGATATGGCCGCACGAACAACACCCTTCGCTCCCAGGATCAAACTTCTTGCTACTGATGGCTCCTCATGGGCACAGAGACTGCGAATAGCATCGGCGTGGTCTAAAATTGCATAAAACGCCTTCCATTCCCTTTTATAAACAAGTTTATGATATGCGCGTGGCGCGGTGTATTCATTAAATATGCAGGGCCCGCTGATTTTTTGATACACCGATTCACCTGCCTGATCAGGATAACCCATGCATTGGCTGGGGCGAGATTTATAAATACTGCAGCGCAAGTCCATTTTAAGATGAGGTTTGGCAGCGTCCTGAGAAATGATGAAATTCAAAAACTTGCACGCATCATACAATTCATCTTTGTATCCCTCACTGGTCACCAGCAACTTAACGTAAGGAGACGCCGTCCCACCCTTCCTTAAGTATTTAAAAAAGCCAACATGTTTATTACCTGGCGGAATAACACAGGTAAAACAACACATCCCATCCGAACATTCGCTCTCGGCAAAGGTTATCGTATCATGATTTTCATGGGTTCGGCAAGGGGTATTCATAAGCTCTACACTGCTATACGGGTTACCTTCTGACTAATCAATTCGCTGGCGATCTTATATCCCCCGCTATTTTCATCGTAATTTGGTATCCTCTTGATTATTTTCCTTGCACTCTCCTGCAGGTCTATAGGATTAATAATGCCATTAATATTGGTAATCAACACCCTGCCAAGCTGCTGTGAATAGGCGCCAACAAAATCATAAATCCCGCCAATAATAGTCAACTTGCCTTCTTTTACCCTTTCACTGTAATATTTTAATGCCTTTTCTATCTGGTAGTCCACATTCGTCTGACTGAGATACGCAAGCTCCTTCGTTTCGTTTTGGATCTTTTGCAACTCGGGAATCCCCCTTTCAATAGGAATTGTCAAGGGAAGCATTTCAGACTTTATCTCACGACTGAGTGATGGATAATCTGACTTCATGAGATGATCAACAGACTTCGACAAATTAACAATCTCTTTCGACTGTGTTACACAGGCATGCGTGGCAAATTTTACCGCACCGCAATCGGTATGTCCCAGCACCAGCATAACGGGCGTATTGAGAACAAAGAGCGAATATTCGATGGAACCCCGGTTGACGGCAAACTGGTTCCCGGCATTTCGGATAATAAATACCTTATTGAATATGTCTTTCCCTAAAATGTCTCCCTGCACACGGGAATCAGAACAGGTAAGCAGGGTAATGTACGGATTTTGGTGTGTAGCATATGCCAGAAACTTCGTTGATTCAGTATTCTTTACAAACGCCTCATTATGCACCAGTAAGTGCCGAAAAATATTTCCAATTTCCATACCCGACTCCTTAATATAGCCAACCTGTTCATAAATAATAATCCTTTAAAATAGTGAACGATCCCTGTTTTATTTTACTTACGTTGTCTCAAAATATTTCTTATGTTCCCAATCGGTTACCTGTATCCGGTATTCATCCCATTCTGCCATTTTTGAATGAATATATATCTGGTAGGTGTGTGAACCTAAAGCCTGTTCCATCACTTTGTTCTTCTTTAATTCCTCAATGGCCTCACTCAGGGAACCAGGAAGAGTAGCAATATTTCGATATGCCAATTCGTCCTTATTGAACTCATACACATTCTCTTCTACAGGATTCGGCGGTGTCATGCCTTTTTTCATACCATCAAGCCCCGCTTCAAGCATGACCGCGAGGGCGAGATAGGGATTATTACTGGGGTCCGGACATCTCAGTTCCGCCCTTGTTGCCTGCTCCCTCCCATGTGAGAACCGGGGAATCCGTATCAGGGCGGATCGATTCCTTTGCCCCCAGCAAACATATACCGGCGCCTCGTACCCCGGCACCAACCGTTTATAAGAATTCACGGTTGGCGACAGGATGGCACTCATAGCGCGGACATGCTGGAGTTGTCCGGCGATAAACTGTCTTGCCACCTTACTAAGTTTATATTCGTCCTTTTCATCAAAGAAGACATTCTTTCGCGTTTTCATATCGAAAAAACTTTGGTGACAGTGCATCCCGCTCCCACACACCCCAAAGATCGGTTTTGGCATAAACGTGGCGTATAAATCATGTTGATGCGCAATCGACTTTACCACCTGCTTAAACGTCAGGGCATTTTCCGCCGTCTTCAATGCCTCGGCATACTTGAAGTCAATCTCATGCTGACCAGGAGCCACCTCATGATGGCTCATTTCAACTTCGAGCCCCATTTTTTCCAGGGTGAAAATGATATCTCTTCTTACATCTCCCGCGAGGTCTCTTGGTGAAAAATCAAAATAGCTCCCCACATCATGCGGCGTGGGCTCCACCTGTCCATCACTTTTGGGTTTGAACAGGAAAAACTCCAGCTCTGGACCAACGTTATACTCAAAGTTCATCGCCCGCGCATTTTTAAGAGCCCTTTTCAGGATATACCGCGGATCGCCCTCAAAAGGCGAACCATCGGGCATAAACACATCACAAAAAAGCCTAGCCGTTGGCTCCTCCTTCTCCCAGGGAAGCAAAGAGTAAGTGCTCGTATCAGGCTTGAGATACATGTCGCTCTCGCAAATCCGCGTAAAACCCTCGATTGACGAACCGTCAAACCAGATCCCTTTTTCAATCGATTCCGCAAATCTCTCTACCGGTATAGTAACGGCCTTGATATTTCCGTTGATATCGGTAAACTGCAATTGAACAAGTTTCACATCATCCTCTTTTGCCCGATTGATAATCGCTAAATCTGTATGCTCACTGGTCATGGATATTTCACCTTTCTATTGCTTTCTAACGTAAACAAATGGAGACACGGTAAGGCGATTAATTTTAATCATAATACTGCCAAAAAACAAGTAATTTATAACCAACCCTGTACACGGTTCGTCCTTGACACGAGAAATATGCCATGCTAATATTTGCTTCATTAGACTGCCTTTGGCAGAGACTTTGAGCTCCTCTCATGGTAAGGCGACCAGACTGGTCGCTCTACATGAGTCAAAAAAAATTGAAATTCCTTAACGTTAATTTAGGCCTTCGACGACTTCCCCCCTGTTTCCCCCCCCGTTTACGGGGGGGACTATGGAGGGTGGTAATTGAAATCCCCGAACATTAAATTAGGCATTCGGCAGATTATTAAAAGAAAACTTCGAACCGCAGAACAAGGAATATCGAATAGTGAAGTAAAAATACTTCATCATTCAGCATTCCTTGTTCGATATTCGGCGTACTGCTTTTCAATGGCGAACGATGAAGCTCTTCGTTCTTCAACAACTTTAAAATTCCTTAACCTTTAACATAACATTTAAATTCAAAACTCGCATGGGAAAGATCATTGCCGTCTGTATCAGTGAAAAAAAGGGCACCCAAAAGCGCGATGTCGGCACCGGCATACTGATTGAGCATTTTGGCCTCGAAGGGGATGCCCATGCCGGAAAGTGGCACCGTCAGGTCAGCTTACTCGCCCGGGAAAGCGCAGACATCATGCGCGAAAAGGGACTCACGATTAAAGACGGCGACTTTGGAGAGAATATTGTTACGGAAGGCATCGAACTCAAATCCCTTCCCGTCGGAACCGTCTTAAAAATCGGCGACGGCATAACCATTCGGGTAACTCAGATCGGCAAGCTGTGCCATGACCGCTGCGCTATCTATTATACGGCTGGAGACTGCATCATGCCCAGAGAGGGTATCTTTGCCGAAATCCTCTCCGGCGGCACGATAAAGGCAGGGGATGAAATTGCAATCCTCGAAAAAGGTACGGAAATAGAAGCAAAGACATGATACGGGCAGCTATTCTAACGCTAAGCGACAAAGGCTCACGGGGCGAACGTGAGGACAAGAGCGGCGAGGTAATCCGTGATATGCTTGCAGGCATCAATGCCACAATCACGGACTACGAAGTCATTCCTGACGAAAAGGACCTGATCACAAAAAAACTCTTCGAATTCGCCGGAAAGGCAGACCTCATCGTCACCACAGGCGGAACGGGCGTAGGCCCCAGAGACGTTACCCCTGAAGCAACACGGGCTGTCATCGAAAAGGAATTACCCGGCTTTGGAGAGGCCATGCGCATGGAGGGGCTGAAACATACACCCCGCGCTATGGGTTCACGGGCCATTGCCGGTATTTACCGACAAACCCTCATCATTAACCTCCCGGGCAGCCCAAAAGGTGTTGCTGAAAACCTGGCTGTTATACTCCCCGTCATCCCCCACACCATCGGCCTCATCAGGGGACAGGTAAGCGACTGTGCAAAGGACCGCGAAAAGCACAAAGGGACATGAAGAGGCGCCCGGAATCCCTGGAGTCAATTCCAGGAGTCGGCATCAGGATAGCCCAGGTATTGAAAGCCATCGGCATTCACCACGTCCGTGACCTGAAGGGCAGGAATCCTGAACGACTTTACAAACTCCTCGAAAAAACCGTTGGGGCACACGTAGATAAATGCGTTCTTTATGTGTTCAGGACAGCAGTCTACTATGCCAGCCATAAAGAGCATGATCCAGACAAATTGAAGTGGTGGAACTGGAAGGACAAGGAGTAAGGAAAAGGCAGAAGGCATACGATCATCCAAATACTACGTTGGGCGGCAATCGGAGCCTGTACAAGAAGGATCAGGTACTCCGCCCCGCCGTCTGACGAGGATATCAATCGCATTTTCAATGAGGGGGGATTGTACGTGAACGAGATACTCATCGGCAAGGGCGAACAACCTGTCCACTTGCTCGCCAGGTACGCTAACCGCCATGGACTGATCGCCGGCGCCACCGGCACTGGTAAGACCATTTCCCTGCTCGTCATGGCGGAAGGTTTCTCACGTATGGGCGTGCCGGTGTTCATAGCCGACGTGAAGGGTGATGTCGCCGGTCTGGCGCTGCCCGGTGCCACCAACGAGAAGATACAACAGCGCATTGCGCAGATCGGCATCAAAGATTACATACACGAGGCCAGTCCGGTGTTGTTCTGGGACTTGTACGGCAAGGCAGGCCATCCTGTACGCACGACGGTCAGCGAGATCGGCCCGACCCTGCTTGGCAGGATCCTCGAACTCAATGATACCCAGTCAGGGGTGCTCGATATCGCCTTTAAACTGGCTGACGACCAGGCCCTGCTGCTGCTTGACCTCGACGACCTGCGCGCACTCCTGGGGTTCATCGCGGACAACCGCCAGGAGATCTCAATGCAGTACGGCCTTGTCAGCACACAGTCCGTGGCGGCCGTTCAGCGCGCACTCCTGACGCTGGAGCGGGAAGGCGGGGAGTCCTTGTTCGGCGAACCGGCACTGGAACTCGTCGATCTGCTGCGCACCGATCTCAGCGGTCGCGGTATCATCAATATCCTTGCCGCAGACCAGCTCATCCTGAAGCCGCGACTGTATTCGAGCTTCCTGCTGTGGCTGTTGTCGGAGCTGTTCGAAAATCTGCCCGAGGTAGGTGACCCCGACAAGCCCCGGCTGGTGTTCTTCTTTGATGAAGCCCACTTATTGTTCGACGATGCCCCGCCTGCACTGCGCCAGCGGGTGGAACAGGTCGTGCGGATCATCCGGTCGAAGGGCGTGGGTGTGTACTTCTGCTCACAGTTTCCGGACGACGTGCCGAACGAGATCCTCGGCCAGCTCGGAAATCGTATCCAGCACGCCCTGCGCGCCTATACCCCGCGTGATCAGAAGTCGGTACGCACTGCAGCAGAAACCTTCGTTCCCAACCCCAAACTTAATGTCGCCGGGGTCATTTCCCAGCTCGGTGTCGGCGAAGCCTCGTGTCTACCCTTCAGGAAAAAGGTGTGCCCATGCCGGTGGAACGCACGTTGATTTGTCCGCCACGCTGCCGTATGGGGGCAATCACGCATGAGGAACGATCAGCAGTGCGGGCACGTAGCCCGGTAGGCCTTAAATACGACTCCCGCGTAAACCGCGAGTCGGCTTACGAGATTCTGAGTCGGAGAACCGCACCGGCAAACACGCCTATTGGGCAGTCGGGTCAAACCCCGGCAGGCCGGCAATCTGAAGGGGGTGGACTTCTGGGAGACTTGTTGTGGGGCACGAAGCGCCGCCAGGGCCTGGCTGAAACGATGGCCAAGCAGGCTGCGCGCACCGTTGGCAGCCAGATCGGACGCCAGATCTTACGCGGCGTGTTAGGCGGCATCCTTGGCGGATCACGGCGCCGTTGAACAGAGAGGATAGTCATTGCCTATCATAACTTAAGTAATTGAGGTGGGGCACATATGACATCCTTCATTAAATTGAATAATTACCCCATTACCCCTGTCAGGGTTTAAAACCCTGACAGGGGTGGCTCACGAATTTCGTGCTTCGGATTTAGTCTTTTCCGACTCGCTCGGATCGGGAACTGCAAATTGATTATGGCGGATATTCCTCGCCCCACAAAGAATTACATGAAAGGAAGGAACAGAGCATGGTTCGGACATTCTTTATTATCGGCGCACTGTCGGCATGCGTAGGGGTAGCGGCAGGTGCTTTTGGCGCTCACGGACTAAAGACTCGCCTGAGCCCGGAAATGCTTTCTGTTTTCGAGGTGGGTGTGCGCTACCAGATGTATCATGCATTTGCGCTTATGGCGGCTGCATGGGCACAGACGCGGTGGCCGTCTTCACTCGTCGTTATCAGCGGATGGTTGTTTGTTATCGGAATCATCCTCTTCTCCGGCAGCCTTTATCTGCTGAGCCTGAGCGGGGTGCGCTGGGTGGGCGCGATTACACCGCTGGGTGGATTAGCTTTTCTGGCGGGTTGGGTTTGCCTGGCATGGGCAGTTTGGAAAACATGAGTGAGTCGACTACATTCGTGTTCCCAGCGGCACCTGTTATAGGCAGGATGGATTACGGTGATGGTTTTATGCCGAATCCACCAATGTTATTTCCCATGAATGGTGGATTCGCTTTCGCTTAATCCACCCTACCGCAAAACCGCATGACAACGCATAGTACGTCATCAAAGGCATGGGTTGTGTCACTGCGGGGGGCTTTTCCGAAGCAATCTCCCGCTTTCACAACGGAGAACATGAATAATGCAAGAATTCCTATACAATTGAATATCTGGGTACCTTATCGTATTCCCGTGTCAAAACTTCTTTCCCCATTCCCCGTTCCCCGTTTCTACGATGACGAGTTTCATGAGGACATGTTTTTGTAAGTTTTTTCACAACCCTATTCACCTCTTACCCAGCGGTACAGATTGTTTATAAGAGAAGGATTGCTTCGCTTCGCTCGCAATGACAACACACACTATGTCATCAAAGCATGTCCCGTGTCATTGCGAGGGGTCTTTTCCGAGGCAATCCCCCGCTTTCACAACGGAGAATTGGGTGCGGCTTTGCTGAGATATGTTTCGGTAAATCCTTAATTTTTGCCATAGCGGTATCTCATCGGTGTTATAGAAATATGCTCGTATGGTTTCAAAAGGAAATTATTGCATACCTATCTACCCAGATATATCTATTTTGGTAAGCTTACCTTACTCTTTGTAATATGCTGAAGACTTGTATTTTGAAATGATCTCGTCGACAAAGACTTTTACCGTTGATGCGATGGGCACGGCCAGCAATAATCCCAAAAATCCAAACAATTGGCTGCAGATCAGGATAGAGAGGATTACCATGACGGGGCTGAGTCCTAATCCCTTCCCCATAATCCGCGGCGTTATCACGGTTCCCTCAAGCATTTGTCCGATTCCGAAGGTTAGAATCACATACGCGATATGTGTAAAATCGTGAAAATGGAAGAGTGCGAGTGTGGAAGCCAGGACAATTCCCGTGCCGGTGCCAACGTAGGGAATCAGATTGCCAAAACCACCAATGAAACCGATAAGAAATGACAAAGGAATTCCGGCAATCGTTAAACCAATGCTATAGATGAGTGAAAGGATAAGACAGATAATAAGCTGACCACGCAGAAAACACCGGAGGTTATCGTTTACCCGGGACAAGAGTCCAATCGCCTGGTCTCTTTTTGATAAAGGAAAAATGGTTTTTATCTTGTGGGCAATGATATTGAAGTCTTTAAGCAGGTATATGGATACAACACCAAAGATGATAAAATTCAGGATGATGCCAAGGAACCCGAAGGTACTGTAAAAAATATTCCTGATGATGTTAGTAAGAAACTCCATAACCTGTGGCAGATACTTTTTTAATTTCCATAAGATCTCTACGATAGGAACTCTTTTCGCCCGCGACTTTTCATCAGGTGCAGGCCCTTGGGTGGAAACTATCTCCTCTTCACCATGTTTATCCACCGGTGGAGATTCCATTTTTTCGTGATCATGGCCATGAATCGGTTCCTTAAATTCCTTTAACAGGGATTTGACCGATTTGACAAATTCTGTGTCTCCGTACGTTTCAATCCACGACTCAAAGGCTGCCTGATATTTCGGATAGTGGTCTTTGATAATACCGCCAACCTGATATATTCCACTGACCGTTTTCGGAATTGCATAGGTCAGAAACCCCGCAGTAGTCAGGAGGGCGATAATGAGAATGAAAGCGATGCCGAATCCGCGATGGATGTGTTTCCGGGTAAACGGCCAGTTCCTTTGCTCGAAAAAGTCAACGGCTGGATCAAAGATGTAGGCGGTAATAAATGCCAGAAGCAGGGAAATAAGCGTCCCTTTCAGGAAATAACACAACGCTAAAAAAATAATAATTGAAATACCTGTGAGCAGTACCCGAACCCCGAGGTTATCCAGCATTTTTTGTCGTTCATTTCCCATACGTTCTATTCCCGGTTATCCAGAATCACACTGGTAGTGACTGTGCCTATTATTACAAAATCTCTGATAGCCTCCATGATGGAAGGCCCTATGCCTTTTACGTTGCAAAGTTCATTCAGGGTTTTAAAATTGCCATGTTTCTCACGATACGCAACAATCGCTTTTGCCTTTGCTTCGCCCAATTTAGGCAATAAAGCCAGCTCGTACCAGCGTGAGGTATTGATATCACATTTGACTTTTATGTCCTCCGGCTGGAGACTGCTGACAACCTCCGTTTCAGGCAACCACCAATGATAATCCCTGCCCACTTTTATTATTGTGCCGATAAAAAGCGTTGTCGCCAAAAAGTATATAACTACGAGTTGCTTTTTGGTGGGAGAAAATCCCTCAGGCGGTTTTTGTGATGTGGTCATAGCAATCATATTTTTTGTGTGTTCTTGGTGCATCCCACGGTAATAATATCCGCTTTGACGCCATAGAGTCTATGGCTTTGTTTCTCGTGCTATATATTCTACCAGTAATTTTAAAGGATTCAAGATAATAGATAGGGCATGTTACCGGGTCTCTACTTGATGGCATAGAAATTTTCATCGGCATACCTTAGCAAAATTTTCTTGTGATTGCATTCCATCCTCACGCTTTTATATTGCCTGAAGCAGCTTTTCTGTGGTAAAGTAAGACGGTTTTACAATACGCCCGTTGAGTACGGACAACACCATCCCATTCAAACAGGTATAGCACGATCTGTCGCTGTCACACGTGATTTGTCGAACTCTTTCATTAAAAAACTTTTGCCATAGAGGTAAGGACATGGAAACCAACGAAAAGAATCTTGTAGAAATCTCGGTCATGGGTGAGGTCTCGAGTCCGCAAAGCGGTTCATCGCCATACGGCATAACCCCTGATGGAAAACCGAAGGTGCTGCCGGGCATCGGTGGAATTACGTACAACGTCAAGGTGGGCGATAATGCCGTCCAGTGGGAGGCCGATCACGTAGAGCCATGTGTATCCGTGAAGAATAAAGACAGAGATGAGAATGGTGGATTGAATTTGTTGTCCTGCATCGGTAATGTTGCCCGGGTAATAACGGGCGATGCAAAAGGCAGTGCGGGGATAGTAACCGGAAAACACGGCGGCATTGAAAATGTGCTGGTTGATTTTGAAGACAAGACCCTGGAAAAGCTCGTTATTGGGGATAAAATACTGATACGTGGCGTTGGTGTAGGTTTGTCTTTTACCGGTTATCCCCACATCAAACCGATGAACATGTCACCCGGACTCTTAAAGGTATTCCCCATTCGTGAGGACAAAGCGAAACATGCCCTGCATGTTCCGGTAACACATATCATTCCCGCAGCTATTATGGGCTCAGGTTTAGGTTCTCAGCAGTGTTATCGGGGAGATTACGATATACAGCTTTTTGACCAACAAATGGTGGATCGGTATCATTTGCAAACGTTGCGTTTTGGTGACGTTGTGGCAATTATGGATGCAGACCATACCTTTGGGAGGATCTATAAAACGGGGGCGGTAAGCATTGGAGTGATTGTTCACAGTAATTGCGTAACTGCCGGACACGGTCCCGGCGTAACCACCCTACTTACCTCCGCTGAAGGCAAAATAATTCCCTTTCTGGATAGTTCGGCGAATATTGGAATGTACTTGAAAATTGGAAGGTTTAGGAAAGGAATAGCCAGGAAGGGGTAGAGGGCGTTTTTGTCGCACAAGGCTCTCGCTAAAATAAGCTTGACATTTCCTCCATAAATAATATAATGCTAAACTTTCTAATCATTATATATTTTCATTCAATACATTAAACTACGAGAGGAGATTATTTGTCTACGGTGAGTATTCAGGAATTAGTGGATGCGGGATTTCACTTCGGCCACAGGACAAGCAAATGGAATCCTAAAATGAAGCCTTTTATCTTCGGCAAAAGGAATTTGATTCACATTATTAATTTGCGCGAGACGGTAAAGGGGCTTGTGACGGCATGCAGGTTTTTGACGAATCTTGTCCAGACAAAAAAAGACGTGCTTTTTGTGGGCACCAAGTGGCAGGCACGCGACATAACCGTCCGTGAGGCGAAGCGTTGCGGCATGCACTACGTAAGCGAACGTTGGCTGGGTGGCACATTGACCAATTTTGATACGATCAGAAAACGGCTGGAACGTCTTGAAGAATTAGAAGACCTGGAAAAAACCGGCGGAATTCATCAGTTCAGCAAGAAGGCAATTTCCTCTCTCAACCGGGAACGCAAAAAGATACTCACCAACCTTGAGGGCATCCGCAAGATGCATTCTCTTCCCGGAGTGCTGGTAATCGTTGATCCAAAGCATGAACACAATGCCATCAATGAGGCAAAAAAACTTGGAATTCCTACGGTATGTCTCGCCGATACGGATTGCAATCCCGACCTGATAGATATTTGTGTTCCTGGAAATGACGATGCTATCCGGTCGATAGATCTCTTTTTAACAAGGACGGCAAATGCTGTTTTAGCTGGAAAGGACCTCATGACGGTTGCTGCAAAGGTTTGATGTGAAGATAGAAGGTTCAGGATAAAATCCTTCCATTCCTGCAGAAGATAAACGTTTTGTCCGCAACATTACAAGTCTGATTATTTCCTTCAACGTGCATTTCGTAAGGATTCTATTGTTGGATTATTTTTATATGCTCGGAATGATTGTAGCTTAAAAATGGGATATTTTATACTTTTCGTATTGGGTGGAGGGTCTTAATGGCTGATACATCGAGTATCATGAAGTTGAGAGAGCAGACAGGCGCAGGAATACTGGAATGCAGGAACGCCCTGGATGAGGTGAAAGGGGATTTTGAAAAAGCACTGGAAATTATCAAGAAAAAAAGGTATTGCCAAGGCCGCAAAAAAAGAACAGCGTGTGACGACGGAAGGCAGGATTGGTACCTATATCCACACCAATGGTAAGCTGGGGGTTATGGTGGAGCTGAATTGCGAAACAGATTTTGTGGCAAAGAATGAGGTCTTTCAGCAATTACTGAAAGATATTTGCATGCAGGTGGCTGCCACACGGCCTCTTGCTGTAAAGAGAGAGGATATTCCCAGTCACATTGCCGAAGAGCAGAAAAAGATCTTCAGTGAAGAAGCAAAGGGAAAACCCGCCAATATCCTGGAAAAGATTACCAGCGGAAAGATGGACAGTTTTTATAAAGAGAAATGTCTTCTGGAACAACCCTTCATAAAAGATAATACCCAGACGATTCAGGATTTATTAGTTGCAAATATCGCAAAAATAGGGGAAAATATCAAAGTTAATCGCTTTGTCCGGTTTGAAGTTGGAGAATGTTAACCATCGCAAAATTGTGCTGTTTCGGCGTCCATGAAAAGAACTCTTCAGTATAAGCGCGTATTGTTAAAATTAAGTGGCGAAGGTTTTGGTGATACTGATGGGCGCGGTCTTGAAATGGAGCAATTTAGTGCACTGGCGAACGAGATTCAGAAGGTTTCCAGGGCGGGCGTAGAACTCGCAATTGTTGTGGGAGGCGGCAATATCCTCCGCGGGGCAAAATTCAGTAGTACTGGCAAATCAAGGGTACAGGCAGATCAGGTTGGCATGATTGCCACAGCGGTCAATGCGCTCCTCTTGCAAGACACCCTGGAAAGGTGTGGCGTCATTGCCCATGTTTTCAGCGCTATAGAGATAAGAAACATCACCGAACCCTTTGTGTTGCGGGATTGCTTGCAGTATCTAAAAGAAAAGAAGGTGGTTATCTTTGCCGGGGGTACCGGTAATCCCTATTTTACGACTGATACCGCTGCGGCACTTCGCGCGGTAGAAATCGGTGCGGAGGTAATGTTAAAGGCCACACAGGTTGATGGCGTATATACGGATGATCCAGTGAAAAATAAATCCGCACAATTATACAAAAATCTCAGCTATATAGACGTCCTGAATAAGCAGCTGAGGGTAATGGACCTCACCGCCATTTCCTTGAGTATGGAAAATAGATTGCCAATTATTGTTTTTAATATAAATAAATACGAAAATATCGGAAAGGTAATTTCCGGAAAACCTGTTGGAACGTATATCGGGGAATAACGTACTATGACAAAAGATATCATATGCCGGGAAGCAAGAACAAAGATGGAAAAGGTCGCAGCTCACCTGCAGGAGGAACTCAAGGGGTTGAGGACTGGCAGGGCGAACACGGGTCTTGTGGAAAATATACGAGTAGAGTGCTATGGTGATTTGACTCCATTGAAACAGATATCCGTCATTTCAACTCCGGATTCCCAGTCCATTCTGATTAAACCATACGATGTTTCCATTATTTCGAATATTGAAAAGGCGATATTGCAGTCAGATATAGGTTTGACCCCATCGGTCGATGGGAAGATCCTGCGTATTCAGATTCCTCCGCTCAACGAGGAGCGAAGAAAGAAGCTCTCCTCTCATGCGAAAGAATTCGGAGAAACGGCAAAGATATCCCTGAGGAACATAAGGCACGAAGCGAACAAACTCGTGGACAAGGAAGAGAAAGAGGGCGTTTTGACTGAAGATGATGCCAAACGAGCTAAGGAAGAAATACAAAAAATTATCCATGAGCAGGAAGGCAAACTGAACGACCTGGTTAAGAAAAAAATAGAAGAGATACTCAAGGTATAAATCCAGGAGTTGAAAGCGAAAGATCCAGAGAAGTACCTTTTTTCACGTGAAATGCGGATAAGACTGGATATAATGGGGGCATAGCTCAGTTGGTAGAGCACCGCCCTTTTAAGGCGGGCGTCGATGGTTCGAGTCCATCTGCCCTCATCATTTTATGACAAAGTATCCTGGAAACAGGTGAAATATGCATTAACAAAGTAAGGAGTGAAGAAACCAGATATAAAAGAAATATCTAACGACAAAGCCGCAAACAAATTTCACTTAGAAAGTTGAGGAGGTAAGAGCGTTTAAAAAAACTTGTTCTCATTGAAATAAGGGAATAAAGGTTTGTCACCGTAATACAACGTAGCATCTTTGTCTTCAGGGTCAATCTATAAGTGTTCATGGTAAATGATAACATGGCCCCATCGTCTAGCCTGGTCTAGGACAACAGATTTTCGATCTGTGAACTGGGGTTCAAATCCCCATGGGGTCATTTATATGAGAAAAAGCCATGCGATATCAACATCGCATGGCTTTTTATTTTTTGGCATTTTAACTTGCTGTATAAAATATTCGGGATATGATAGTATTTTATACGCAGGATATATAAGGTTGGATCATGGGAGTGATGCGCACACAACAAAACCATTGCGCCGAGGAGTTCACTTCGTTTAACCCATCTTACTCGACTACCACAAGCGCAGCTACGGTGATCCGCCACTTGGACACCAGATAACGGGGAATGGTTATTCTCAATTACACCCCTGTGTGAAGGGTTTCTCCTGGAGAGTGGTTAATATTTAGTGCCAATTTGTGGGTAAATTGCAGGGCTTGCCTCTGAACATCAGAATATATCATCAGGTAACAGGAAGGAAAACTTGAAAAAATATAGTTCTATAGAAAGTTAAATACCTTGTATAATTAGCTATGGCCGTTAAAGAATATATTATTCATTACAGCGGAAACACAAGGAACAGGCATTATCATCAAACACAAAACGGTAAAGTAGTAAATTTATGGTTCAGTTAGAGATCAGCTGAAACGGGGCTTGGAAAAAGGTTGTTTTTTAATATCTTATGACAGAGCAACGGCCACATATTATTATCATTGGTGGGCCTAACGGAGCGGGAAAATCAACGACTGCTCCAGCCTTGCTTAAAGGGACACTTGGAGTAACTGAATTTGTAAACGCAGACACAATTGCTCAGGGACTTTCGGCTTTTCAACCTGAAAGTGTAGCGTTTCATGCAGGTCGTGTTATGTTGGAGAGAATATATCGCCTTGCCAGAGAACGGTTAAATTTCGCATTCGAAACAACCCTTGCAAGTCGTACCTTTGCCCCATGGATAGAAGAACTTTAAAAAACAGGTTATATTTTCCATCTTGTTTTTCTCTGGCTGCCTAACCCTGAATTTGCCTTAGCTCGTGTTGCTGAGAGAGTGCGAATGGGTGGGCATAATGTACCAGAAGAAATCGTGAGAAGACGATATGATAAAGGTATTAGGAATTTTTTCAGGCTTTATAAGCCACTGGCAGATACGTGGTTCTTTTACGACAATTCGGTTGCTGGAACTCTAAATCTCCTGGCTTCAGGAGAAAGGGAAATCGGTATTTCGATTGAAAACAGATTGATTTGGAAGCAAATACTGGGGGGAACACCATGACTGAAAAAGTAGCAACAGATGGAATCTCTGAAATATTTGAAGACAAAGAAAAAATAACAAGGGCTTTGTCTCGAGCTGTTAACGAAGCATTACTTCAGCATAAAAAAGCAGGTAACCCCGTTGCATCATGGAAAGATGGCAGGATTGTCTGGATACAGCCTGAGGATATCCCTGTTGAGGAGAAAAACAGGTGATATTTTGTCTTTATAAACCAGGAAAGGTTGGGTTAGGCAAAGCGTCCCCAAATGAACAGTTTGAACTGCTTTGTGATTGAAAGAATTCATGATTAATTTAAAAAAATTGAGAATAGAAAGTAGGTTTTACAGTTTCAGTGCCTCTGTGCCTCTCTGTTTTATTATTTACAAAAATTTCAGATTCTTTATCTGTGTCATCTGTGCAATCTGTGGCTTCATCTTTTCCTCTCCTCATATTTTCGCTATGGGTGAGGCATCAAAATTTACCTTTGCCCAGTTGGAATATTCCGGGGGTAACTGGAATCCAAGACCCCATGCAGGGAAACGCCTGATGTGGGATCTCGTCAAGCGAACCAGCGTTGAGGCCCGTATTGACACGGTAACCCTTCGGGCGGATGATGCGAATCTATTTGAATACCCGTTTCTTTATATGTCGGGCGATCAGGAGTTTCCACCGCTCAGTGAGAAAGAGATTGACAATTTAAAATTGTACCTGGAATTTGGAGGTACACTCTTAATTGACGATTGTGTTGGAAAGAGCAATTTTGGATTTGATACCTCCGTTCGGCGTGAAGTTAAGCGGTTGTTTCCCAATAAATCCCTGGAGAAGCTGCCCACAGACCACACCATCTTCAAGTCTTTTTATTTACTGAATCAGGCCTATGGCAGAATTATGGAAAAATCTTATCTGGAAGGTATGACGATAGAAAATCGAGCGGCGATTGTTTATTCACAAAACGACCTGGGGGGCGCCTGGGCTAAAGACCCGCTTGGTACATGGGAGTATCAGGTAACTCCTGGTGGTGAAACACAGAGGTCTATGGCATTTCGCCTCGGAATAAACATCATTATGTATGCCCTAACAGGTGACTATAAGCAGGATCAGGTACACCTGCCTTTTATTCTGAAACGGCAGATGTGAGACTTAACGCAATCGTAACACTTTCGTTCTCTAAAAAATTAACGAGCAATTTTATAGTCCAAACCCAGAAGGCGTTTTTGCCGTAAAAGAGTTTTTTGGCAAGAGCCAACAGGTGTGTTGCAAGAGACTTCCAAGCCTGGGCTAAACCACCGGCGCTTACGTGAAGAGTGAAAAACACGGAAACCATCTTTATGATGTTGTTTCCACGGATGCCGACTAAGTAATGGAGCCAGGCGGTGAAAACAACGAGACGCAATCCGAGTCGGGCGTTTGGCAGGGCTCCCCGGCGTTGGACCGCATGATCTTTTTGCAACAAAAACACCGGGAACCAGGAAACGTATATGCCGGTTGAAAGTTTAGGATATCATTGAAATTAATAAAAATGCAAACTTTGAAATAGTATATTTATGTTTACTGACACGAAAATTTCTCGAAGGGCATTTCTCAAAACAAGTGTTGCGGTAGGAGCCGGTATGTATGGCTTATCCTATGTAAGATCCATGAGGAGAAGTCCTGCCATAAAAAAACTCAAGGAACACCGCCTGAAACCAGGACTGATTGTAGCGCATGGAAGCATTTCGGATACTGCGGACGAGCCGGTGATCGTCAAAGAGATGGTGCGGCGCGCCATAAAAGCCCTGGGTGGTCTTGACAAGATCGTTTCCAGGGGTGACAGGGTTATTATTAAACCGAATATTGCCTGGAATCAAAGACCGGAATTTGCCGCCAATACGAATCCTTACGTAGTGGCGGCCCTGGTAGAGTTGTGCCGGGAGGCCGGGGCGGGCCGGGTAAAGGTTATGGATCACACCTGTTCCACAAACCCCGAACCTTCTTATCGTAACAGCGGTATTGCTTCAGCAGCGCAGCAGGCTGGCGCTGAGGTAAGTTTTCTGAACAGGAATCGTTTCCGGGACTTTCCTATTTCTGATG